>CADBRQ010000108.1 GCA_902797115.1 uncultured Bacteroidia bacterium | reverse complement strand
TTGAACTTCGGCAGATAGCCAGTGCGGCCGGAGGTGCCGTGCATCTTCAAGGTAATCTCAATGAGGTCACCCTGCTTGAATGCTCCGAGGTTGTAAACAAGCTGCTCAGTGTCAGCGTGCTCAGCAAAGAGAGGAGCAATAGGAACACTCTTCTTGCGAGTGCGGTTACCCTCAGAAACATGTCCCTGGCGATTCTGGCTCTTCGGGATATACTTACGGCAGATCTCGTGACCGTTCAGCATATCAATCTTCTCGCCTACCTCGAACTTGGTCACACCGGTATATTTCAGTGACTCAAGAGGCATGAAGAGTCCTTCGCTCTTCTCTCCGCGCAGCTTCATAGCACGGATATTACGCTTGTCGGGGTCGAGGTATCCGCCAACATTATTACCGAACTCGTCTTTCTTGCGGACGAGGTTATTCTTCTCACAGTACTCCTCGCTAAGCTGGAGGTCTACCGGGAAAAAGATGCCAAGGTCGCCAATCTTAGTATTAAGGTCAACAATGACGTTCTGACTAAAAATAGTTGCAATCTGGAGGCGGTCCGCATTAGAGTGCGGATGAAGCTCGTTAATTTTTACAACATATCCAACATGTTCGCTCAATTCAATCTACTTCCTTTCAAGCAATTTTTACACTGTTCAGATTAATCATTCTGATTACCTTCCTACACTCCCAGGTATCATAGGAGTAAATCATCGCACTAACCGCCATTACGCAGTTATTTTCGACCCTTTTACAGATACCGAATTCCCATCCGGTGTTTCTCTTACCTACATAAAGATCTCCTTCCTGCAAGTAAGAGCAATCAAAACTTTCATCGACTTCTGCGATAAAGTTGTTAATATTTTTAGGAACCACTAGCGAAGTTACCATAATTATACCTCCGTCCAGCCATTATGCTCAATGATAGCTCTCATATTCTCACGTCCAACCGGATTCATAGTATGCAGATGGATTGGAACCCAATTAATTCCTTCTTTTTCCATCCAATTAAGGATTTCGATATAGTCTCCACCATCTTTTGAGTAATCTCCAGCATCGTGATCGAGATCGATAAGTTCTACATCAGAGCAAAAGAAAAGGGCGTCGATAGCCATATTAGTTGTTTTAATCCATACATATCCAGGAGGCGCCGGCCGCACATCATCTACCCAAAGTTTCATTACCAATACTCCTCCACTTCATCGGGATCGCTCTGATCCTCTTCGTCATATGCTTTGTCCAAATGACACACTGCCATATAGACCATTCTCTTCTTTTTCTTGCTCTTGGCTTTCTTAACCATGCCCATCTCAACCAGTTCATTAAGAATACGTGACATGAACTGAGTAGTTTGATTCATCAGTGTCATATCGCTCGCACAAATCTCAGTGATGGTCATCGCCTGAGGATAGGTATTAAGCACATCAATGACAGCCATCTTAACAGAACCACGAGTTGCTGCAGAATACTTACTCTTTTTATAAGGCATCTTGTAAACCCCATTTCAATTTTGTTATATAACAATTATACACTAATTTTTATTAAATTTCAAATAGTGCAGCTAACTACAATAAAGTTGTTGTTACTCAGATTCCCAATCGGAGAAAATAATTTTTGTGTTTGTGTCATCCCCAATTATGTGTACGCTGTCTTCCACAGTAGGATTGGAATCCCTCTCTTGCGCTTTGCCAATACCAAAAAAGAAACCTAAAAACATTAGTGTAATAGCAGCAAGAGCAAAGCAAAGGATAATTTCACCATCCCTATATTTTATAAGCGCGTAAATGCCAAGAAGCAAAACTAGACCGCCGAGAATGAAGAAGAGAACGGTAGGAAAGCATAATGACCAACCAAATAACTCAACCAGCATTATCAATCTCCTCCATTTCTTTTTTGAACCTGTCTGGCACGGGGTGAGCCGTCACAAGTGAATGCGCTTTACCTCTCCAAATATAGATATTGTCTTGATAGATGCGGATAGAACAAGTATTCGTCTGTCCTTTCTTATTCTGGAGGTAACTGAAAAACTTGGGATACTGCTGATAGTTGTTAATAGTTTTGCCACTTACTCTGGCAATTTTTGCTACTCGTTTTGCTTGTGCGGACGATTCAACTGAGTCGTCCCTCTCAATTAACCTCTGTTTACTGTGTTGTGTAATCCGTTTTCCCAATCGTGAACACTTCCTTTCATTATTATATCTATATTATAACATATATATTAAATAAAGTAAAGAAGGGATAAAAGCTCTATATAACAAGAAAAAGGCTAGAGACATAAGTCTCTAGCCTTATAAGTTAG
>CADBRQ010000107.1 GCA_902797115.1 uncultured Bacteroidia bacterium | reverse complement strand
TATGGAGTAAACAAGTTGCCGACATAACTGTTATAATCTGAATAATTGTCCCATCCGAGAGAACGACCAAGATGTTTAACCTCATCCGGAACTCTTGTCATAGCCTTTACCGTAAGCTCGCCAAGAATCCTATGCCCTTTATAAGCACCTCCATTCATAAGTGCCGCACAAATTACAGCAACATCTTCAGCATTTGTAAATAAACCTGCATTTCCGGAATTACCTTGGTTGCAGACTCTTGCAAGCGGATCGTGAACCTCTCCGAGCAAACCCTCGCCGTTCGGCTGCTTTTCGGTTGGAGCCACAAGAGCCATTATCTCCTTCTTGTTCTGAGCTTTAGGAGAATAGGTCGTATATTTTAATCCGAGGGCATCAAAAATATTTTTCTGTGCATAGTCGCAAAGTCTCTCACCTGTAACATTTTGCAAAATGTGTTGCAACGTAATGAAGTTAAGACAACTATAGCGGAAATCTGTAGTTGGCTTAAATCCGCGCTTACAATTCTTTATCCACTCCAAAAGATTCTCTGCAGTTGGCTCGCCATAATCTTTAGCCACCTGAGCAGGATTTACATAAGCCGGAAGACCGCTTGTATGGGTTAGCAAATCTACTATTCTGATATCTGTTTTCTTTCCGGTCTCAGGATCTGTATAGGGTTCAAAACCTGGAATATACATACTAACTTTATCTGTAAGGCGAACATTTCCCTTCTCAACAAAATTCATAAAAGAGAGAGCCGTACCGAGAGATTTTGAGCAAGATGCCATATCAAAAACCGTATTTTCTGTCATCTTTTCAACATAGGGATGCACCCTCTTGTTACCGTAGGCCTTCAGATACACCAACTTATCTCCACGAACAATAGCAACCACCGCACCCGGGATAATTGTATCTGTAATACTCTTATTAATAATGTCATCTACAAGAGCAAATTTACTACCATCCATATTCATCGATTCGGGTGTTGCTCTTTCTAAACGCGTTTGAGCCCCTGCAACTGTTGCAGAAAATGTCATCAAACCAACCAGCAAAAGAACTGCTAACTTTTTCATATAATCTTCATTAAAATAATTTTCAAAAAAAATTTGCCCCCCACACTGTGAAGAGCAAATTTATAAAAATTGTAGGTATTTCAAAAGTTCCTACCGAGCGATAACCTTACGCAGCGTTCTGTTTTGGTCTGCGGTTGCCGCCCCTTGGAGCACGCTTGCGGTCACCACGGCCACCATCGGCGCCACGGCCACCCTTTGCATTAACTCCAGCATTAGGGGTAAGATCTGCCTTTCCATAAACCTCGCCATTGCATACCCATACTTTAATACCGAGGATACCATAAGTGGTCTGTGCCTCAGCAAGAGCATAGTCTATATTTGCACGAAGTGTATGAAGCGGAGTTCTTCCCTCTTTAAACATCTCAGAACGAGCCATTTCTGCTCCACCAAGACGTCCGCTTATCTGAACTTTAATACCCTCTGCACCCATTCTTATTGCAGAAGAGATTGCCATCTTTATTGCTCGGCGATACGATACTCTACCCTCAATTTGGCGAGCAATACCGCTTGCAATAATGTTAGCATCTTTTTCAGGATGTTTAACCTCAAAGATATTTATCTGAACATCTTTGTTAGAGATTTTGTTAAGCTCCTCTTTAAGTTTATCAACCTCCTGACCACCCTTGCCTATGATAAGACCAGGTTTAGCAGTATGAATGGTAACAGTTATAAGTTTGAGAGTTCTCTCAATCACAATCTTAGAGATATAGTTGTTTCTAAGTCTGGCATTGAGATACTTACGAATTTTATCGTCCTCAAGAATCTTAGCAGCATAGTCATTGCCGCCATACCAATTGGAATCCCAACCGCGGATAATTCCAAGTCTGTTGCTTATTGGATTAGTTTTCTGTCCCATATTACTTTTCCTCCGCTTTTACTGCAGCTTTTTTAGGAGCGGCCTTTTTTGCAGCCGGCTTCTTAGCTACCGGTTTTTTCTCTGTACTCTTTGCAGCAGCCTTTGCCGGAGCTTTGGCAGCTTTAGGAGCAGCTTTCTTTGCTGCAGGTTTTGCAGCGGCTTTAACTTCTTTTTCTACTTTAGGGGCAGCTTTTTCTTCAGCAACAGAGTTTGCTTTCGCAACCTTTGCAGCTGCTTTTGCCTCAACTGCTGCCTCTTTAGCAGTTTTCGTATCGAGGATTATAGTTACATGATTAGAACGCTTTCTGATTCTGTGCGCTCTTCCCTGAGGTGCAGTCTGAAGTCTCTTGAGAGTTCTTCCTTCTGCTACTTCAATGGTTCTGATTATCACTTTACCATTATCCAACTCTTTTCTATTTTCTTCATTCTTTGTCTCCCAGTTAACAATAGCGCTTTTAAGAAGTTTATACAACCTCTGCGATGCCTCTTTCTTGGAGAACTTAAGAATATCGAGAGCTTTATTTACCTCTACACCTCTGATTAGATCTGCGCTGTAACGCATCTTGCGAGGAGATGTAGGAACGTTGTTAAGCTTAGCAACAGCAGTCTGTTTCTTTATAGCTTTCTGGCGCTCGGCCATTTCTCTTTTTCTTTTTCCCATTTCTGTAATTTTTTAATCTTTAATTACTTAAGGTTACTTGTTCTCCTTGCGGTTACCAGAGTGACCTTTGAAAGTACGGGTTGGAGCAAACTCACCGAGTTTATGTCCTACCATATTTTCTGTTACGTAAACGGGAATAAACTTGTTTCCGTTGTGAACTGCTACGGTGTGACCTACGAAATCAGGAGAGATTACGCTTGCTCTAGACCAAGTCTTCACAACATCTTTCTTACCACTCTCATTCATGGCAAGAATTCTCTTTTCTAAAGATGCCTCTATGTATGGGCCTTTTTTAATTGAACGACTCATAATCTTTTAATTTATTCCGTTACTTTTTCCTTCTTTCTATGATGAATTTATTAGAAGTCTTTTTAGGATTTCTAGTCTTATAACCCTTAGCTGGCAAGCCCTTGCGGCTTCTTGGGTGACCTCCGCTGGCGCGTCCTTCACCACCACCCATTGGGTGATCTACAGGGTTCATAACAACACCACGGTTATGTGGTCTTACGCCAAGCCAACGTTTACGGCCGGCTTTACCGTGAGACTCAAGGTTGTGGTCCGGATTAGAAACTATTCCTACAGTTGCACGACAAGTAACAAGAACCATTCTTGTCTCGCCACTTGGCAACTTTAAGACTGCGTGATTTCCCTCTCTTGCAACAAGTTGAGCATAGCAACCAGCACTGCGGGCCATGCTGCCACCCTGACCTGGAATTAACTCAATGTTGTGAACATTTGTTCCAAGAGGAATTTCAGAAAGAGGAAGAGTATTTCCTATCTCAGGAGCTACACCAGAACCAGATGCAATTATCTGACCTACTTGTATTCCTTTAGGAGCTAGAATGTAACGTTTCTCTCCATCTGTATAAACTACTAATGCAATTCTTGCACTGCGGTTAGGATCATATTCTATTGTCTTAACGGTAGCTGTATAGTTATCTTTATTTCTCTTAAAATCAATAATCCTATACATTTGTTTGTGACCACCGCCAATGTAGCGCATTGTCATATGACCTTCATTGTTACGTCCGCCACTGCTCTTCTTAGGTTTAAGAAGTGTCTTTTCGGGAACGCGACAAGTGATGTCGTCGAACGCGCTTATTACTTTATGTCTTTGACCGGGTGTTACCGGTTTACATTTACGTACTCCCATCTCTAAATGTTGCTATAGAAATCAATCTTATCATCACCGGCAAGAGTAACATAAGCTTTTTTGTACTTATTTGTTCTACCGGTCAAAAAGCCGCTCTTTGTGTAACGACTCTTTGCTTTACCATTGTAATTAACTGTGTTAACGTCTTTTACAGTTACACCATACATCTCTTCAACAGCTTTTCTAATCTCAACCTTATTGGCTGCGCTGTCAACGATGAATCCGTAACGACCTAACTTCTCGCCTTGCGAGGTCATCTTTTCTGTGACTATAGGTTTAATCAAAATTCCCATAATGCTTTACGTTTTTAACGTTTGTATTCTGTCTTAAGAGAATTCTGAACACCATCAACAAGCACTACAGAGTATGCTTTCATAATCTCGTATGTGTTTATGTTGTTTGGAGTTATAACCTTTACATTCTCTAAGTTACGAGAAGACAACACAATGTTAGCAGATTTCTCCGGAACAATAAAGAGAATCCTTCTATCGTTCACTCTCAAATTGTGAATAATGTTAAGAAACTCTTTAGTCTTAGGAGCTTGCATAGTGAATGGTTCTACAACAGCAATAGCATTATCCTTTGCCTTATAAGAGAGGGCAGAGAAGCGTGCAAGTTGTTTAACCTTCTTATTAAGCTTGAAACTGTAATCTCTTGGTTTAGGACCGTGTGCTCTTCCTCCACCTACATAGATATTCGCTTTGATAGAGCCGTGACGTGCACCACCACTACCTTTTTGTCTGATTATCTTCTTTGTAGAGTAAGCAACCTCGCTTCTGTCTTTAGTTTTGCTGGTACCTTGTCTCTGAGCTGCAAGATACTGTTTCACATCGAGATAGATAGCGTGATCATTTGGTTCAATTCCAAAAATCGCATCGTCGAGCATTGCCTTGCGGCCTGCTTTTGTTCCGTCAATTTTTAATACTTCTAATTCCATAAACTAACCCTCCACAATTACATAAGAACCTGCGGCTCCTGGGATAGAACCTTTAACTAACAGTAAATTATTCTCAGGAATAACTTTGATGACTTTAAGATTAAGGATCTTTACTTTGTCACCACCCATTCTTCCTGCTAATCTCTTACCTTTGAACACTCTTGATGGCCAAGAAGATGCACCCATTGAACCAGGAGCACGCAAACGGTCGTCCTGTCCGTGAGTTTGACCTCCAACTCCACCAAATCCGTGACGTTTAACAACGCCCTGGAATCCTTTACCTTTAGAAATTCCGGTAACATCAACCCAAGTGTCTTCCTCTTTGAAAACATCGGAAACACTGAGAGAATCACCCAACTTAAGCTCTTGCTCAAAATCGTTTGAGAACTCTACAAGCTTACGTTTAGGTGTGGTATTTGCCTTTTTAAAGTGTCCCATAAGAGACGCGCTGGTGTGTTTCTCTTTTGCTTCGTCATAGGCAAGTTGTACAGCGGCATAACCATCTTTTTCTTCTGTACGAATCTGCGTAACAACACACGGACCAGCCTCAATAACAGTGCATGGAATATTCTTTCCATCTGCACTAAAAACGGATGTCATTCCGATTTTTTTGCCAATTAATCCAGGCATTTTACTGTATATTGTTTAGTTAAACTTAAACTGCAGCGCCCTTTTAGTAGGCAATCGCCCTCCTCCACCAACGGACATTATCTGTCTGTCAGGGCTCTTTCGGGCCGTTAGATTTTCATTGCGCTAAAATGGATACAGCTCCCTGCATTTTTTGCGGGGGTGCAAAGGTATAAATTTTTTCCAAACCAGCAAACTTTTTTCTCAAAAAACCTCCATAAACAGCCACTTCCCAGCCTCTCAAAACCTTTTTTACCACAGAATTTGCTGTGAAATAAATATTATATACTTTTGCAACCAAAGTAGAATAACATGGTATTTAACAGAAAGCAAACTATAACTATGAAAAAAATTATCTTAACCTTTGTTTTTCTTGCAGTTGGACTTATCACAGCAGAGCGCACAATTGCACAAAACATTCAACTTCACTACGATTTCGGAAGAAGCATTTACTCAAACGAAGAGGCCGGACGTCAGAAAGCTACAGTCACATTAGAACATTTTAATGCAGACAAATGGGGTTCTTGGTACTATTTTGTAGATGTAGATTTAGGAAGCCATTTTGTTGAGGGTGCATATACTGAGATTTCTCGCGAAATCAAACTTGGAGCAAAATCTCCGTTTGCCGCTCATATAGAGTATAACGGAGGTCTTAACAGATTTGGCAGTTTTCAACAAGCAGCTCTGTTTGGAGGAGCATGGAACGGACATAATGCAGATTTTTCTGCAACATATTCTGTACAAGTGCTTTATAAGCAATTCTTTAAGAGTTATGAAAATACTCACGCCTACTCAAGTGCTCAATTAACGGGCGTCTGGAGCTTCACATTTGCAAATAAGAAATGTACCTTCTCTGGCTTTTTCGATTTCTGGAGAGGGGAAAAAGCGAACAATCACGGATGTCTTATATTCCTTACCGAGCCACAATTTTGGTATAATGTAACCGAACACTTTAGCTTAGGAGGTGAAGTAGAGATAAGCAACAACTTTATCTACAACACATACAACGAGAAGAAATTCTTTGTCAATCCTACTTTAGCAATAAAGTGGAACTTCTAAAGGTTTTGACACTCTGAACAATATTAGTTCAGATAATAGACTATGGTTGTTACCACCCTAACCTTTTTGATGTAAGGTGTGGTCTCATCGAGGTCATCTATTGAAAACTGTCCTTGACTTGCTGTCTTGATTTTTCCGATGCGGCTATGAGAATCCTCTGCAAATTTTTGGGCAGAGGCTCTGGCGTTGGCAGTTGCATCCTCAATCATCTGGGGCTTAATCTCGTTAAGACCTGTAAAATCGTAATAAGCATAATCGTTCAGCACCACCCCTTTTTTCATAAAATCTGTAACTATTCTCGATGTGAGCCCTCTTACAATATCTATTTTCTTGGAAGGAATTGTTATAGAGGAATATATGGAATATTTAAAACGAGGCTTGTTCTCTCTGTATGAATACGCCTCTTCCTGATCCGTTAAAGAAGGAGAAGATATGAAAATCTCGCTCTCATCCAATCCGTTTTCAATGAGGTAACTCTTTATGGCAGCATTGTTTTTCTCAACTGTAGCATACAGCGAGAGAATATCGTTCCCCATTTCAGAGTAGTTTATCCTCCAGACAACCTTATCGGCAGGCACCTCTTTTTCTGCCAAACCTTTAACGGTTACAATTCTCTCCATACTTTTGAATTTAACAATACCATTTCTAAGAGCCAGTCCGGCTGCAAAAATACCAAGCGCAATCAACGCTGCTGCAATAACCTTAGTGTTAGTCCTTTTGCAATTCAAATTTTCCTTTTCCATAATATCTGATTTTAATTTGTCATATCATCAAACAAATAAACTCTCTATTCCATCCCTTCTCCCTCGCAATGCTTCTACAAATATAGTACAAATCAGAATTTCTCTAAAATCCTACTCATAGCAGAGAGAATCCTTATAAACTTATCGCGATAAACTACATTTTCATTCTAATTTTCATTTTCAAAACAATGTTACCATTTCAATTGAAAAAACTATGCATCAGAACTTGTAATTATCAGATTTTTCCTCAGCGATTCCGAATTATTTCTTTGGATTTTTATCAAAAATATTTGTAACTTTGTGACCGATAACATTTTATATACGGCCAATGTGTTGTAAAAGACTCATCTACAAATATCTTTGTCTGCCAGATATGTGCGAACATTTTTCAAACAAAGACCTTGTGATATAACCTGTGATATAATATCTATAGATGGCATCCGTCTTTTGTTTCTTGTAGCACCGTGGAATTGACTCAGAAATAAAGAAAGAGGATGAGAGGTCATTTATAAATATGAATTGCCAAAAAATTATTTTGTAAATTTGTTGCTTGATATGCCTATCGAGATAGGCGGGGTAAAAAAGATAGTATCAAAGAAGCGAATAATAAATATCAAACTAAATAAGTAAAATTTAAATAACAGACATTATGATTATTACAGATGTTTTTGCAAGAGAAATTTTAGATTCAAGAGGTAATCCCACAATTGAAGTTGAGGTTCTTCTCGATTCGGGTATTACCGGAGTTGCTGCTGTTCCTTCAGGTGCATCAACCGGTGAGAATGAGGCCATTGAATTAAGAGACAAAGACCCAAAACGTTACTGTGGAAAAGGTGTGCTCAAGGCAGTTAAGAATGTCAATGAAATTATAGCGCCACATCTTGTGGGAATGAGTGCATTAGAGCAGAGAGAGATAGATGCCCTTATGATTGAACTCGACGGCACAAAGAACAAAGCAAAACTTGGAGCAAATGCTATTCTCGGAGTCTCTCTCGCTGTTGCCAAAGCTGCGGCAGAAGAATTGGAACTTCCTTTATATGAGTATCTTGGAGGACCAAACGCCTATGTTCTTCCTGTTCCAATGATGAATATTATAAATGGTGGCGCACACTCAGATGCCCCTATCGCTTTCCAAGAATTTATGATTCGCCCTGTTGGAGCAAAAAGCGAGGCTGAAGGTGTTCGCATGGGAGCAGAAGTGTTCCACGCACTTAAAAAGGTTCTAAAAGACAGAGGACTCTCTACAGCTGTAGGAGACGAAGGTGGTTTTGCTCCTAAACTTAATGGTATTAACGATGCTCTTGATTGCATTGTAGAAGCCATTAAATCAGCAGGTTACAAACCAGGCAAAGATATAACCATTGCTCTTGACTGTGCCGCAAGTGAATTTGCTGTAAAGAAGGGAAACAAATTCTTCTACGATTACTCTAAACTTAACAATGGTGTTAAGAAAGACCCTAAAGGTAAACTCCTCAGCGATGAACAACAGATCAAATACCTTCAGGATCTTTGCAAGAAATATCCTATCGATTCTATTGAGGATGGAATGGACCAAAACGATTGGAATGGTTGGGTGAAACTTACTAAGGCTATCGGAGACAAAGTTCAATTAGTTGGAGATGACCTCTTTGTAACAAATGTTAAATATCTGGAAAAAGGTATCAAGATGGGGGCAGCAAACTCTATTCTTATTAAAGTGAATCAGATTGGTTCTCTTACCGAAACTTTGGAAGCAATAGAGATGGCTCACAGAAACGGTTACACCACAGTAACTTCTCACCGCAGCGGAGAGACAGAAGATACTACCATTGCAGATATTGCAGTTGCAACAAACAGTGGTCAGATTAAGACCGGCTCTTTAAGCCGCACAGACCGTGTTGCTAAATATAACCGTCTTATGAAGATAGAACTTGAACTTGGTCCTTACGGAGCGTATGGTTACAAGAAAATCAAATAGTTCTCTGTTTCTATTACAACACAGCTAAATAACAAACAAACGACCGGCTGAAATTCTCAGTCGGTCGTTTTTCTTCTGAGCCCACAATAAGGGATTGTTAAGCAGGATAAAACCTGATCTGACAATCCCTTGTCTTTTATAAAACCCCACTTACAAGCATATATAATAAGTATATCTTCCCTTCTCTTGATAGAAACCCCAGAAAGCCTTAAAAATGGAGTAAAATAGCCCAATCCGACCTATGCGTCGCCAAAATTTCTATCTATCAACAGGAGACTTTATGATCCTTGATTCTGTTGTTTTTCTTGTTTAATTGCTCTTAAATACGTCCTTATGCCAAAATATGCAAGATAAAAAAAACATAAGTCCTGATAGAGATAAGAAAAAGTAACCTTGGCTATATGAGAGGATGATTCTGTTTCCCTAAAAGACAAACATCCGAATATGGTGTAAACCAAAATGTTAGGAAGAAAAGCACCTGCCACTACGAAAAATACAAGGCCCGTATTTTTAAAACTTTTGTTTTTAAATGGATTTAACCGGAGTAATCTCATTATGCAGATAACTAATACAGCAGCAACCGAAAACAGCCAAAGCAGTGCTAATGGATCATAGTGTTCTACAACCAACCCAAAATTCCATTCAATCATTCCCCATACTGCAAAGAAATAACAGAGAACAATGTTGATAATGCAGCAGATATCGCCGAGTATAGTCTTAATCTTCATAAAGCTAATGGAACGCGTTAAGACAAATATATGACTTTTTACGGAATAAGTCCCTTGTAACGTCTTATGATTATGTGCTGTCTTGCCTCAAGCAGATGATAGTATGGCAAACAACAGCAAGAAAAGAGAGAGCTAAACAGATATATGGATATAACAACAAAATTTGACTCAAGTCTTCAAAGATTGAAGAAAGAGACATAGCTATTATCAATAAAAAGGAGATGAATAAAAGATAAAAACTCGTTATTAGCCTGATGGATATTCTTCTATTCCAAAGCAGGATAACAGATGCTATCAGAGTTAGTCCCATGAGAATCCAAAAAAGAGCACCTCCATATAAATCAGGTGTTTGAATAATATTGATGACTTGTGTCACAACCATATGTAGCCCAACGAGTCCCCAGACAATAGATGAAATGATTATTAGTATTCTGTATATTCTCTTAAGGATTCTTCTCATACAGTCCTTATTATCTGTGCCAAAAGCCTTGTATAAATTGACTACCTTTTCACAGTCGCTGTCATATTCTTACCCCACCTTGCCGTTACATTATTTTCATCCGTAAATGTAAGATTAACGGTTACCCACTCGTTATAAACAATTGTTACCCAGCCCTCATCATCATCCTTTCGCGATACATTCTGTACATAAAGCTTTAGTGTGTTTCCAAACAAATTGTACATTCCTTCTATTCTCTCATACTCTTTAGGAGTGTCTCCCGCAGTTGAAAAAATGCTCCCCCTGAAAGTGTAATTGGGAACTCCCTTGCGGAAAGCTATAGTGATCGAACCGTCGTCAGTGTAACTTCCGTTCCAAGTTCCAACAATTTTATCCTCTTCAATAGTAACCCTCTCCTTGTCTTTAGAGCAAGAAGAAAACAGAGCGACAAGCGCTACCATAATAAAGCCGGAAAATAAAAATATCTTTTTCATAATCAACAAATTATATCAAAATATAATAGCAATACACAATTACTCCCATGTCGTAGAGCCATCCTTATTGTCCTTCAGCTGAATACCAACACTCTTTAAAGTATCTCTGATCTTATCGCTCTTTGCCCAATTCTTCTCGGCCCTGGCCTGTGCCCTATCTTCTATAATATATTGCATAAGAGCCTCTATAACAGCTCTTTTCCCTTGCTTACCGCCACTTTCGCTTCCTATATCTCCCGCTCCCTTTCCAAGCATCCCACCTGCGCCCTCTCCTTCATACGGACCATCATAATCCTCATCAACAAGTCCCAAAATATCTGTAACAACCTCTTTAAAAATTGAAATTATATTTTTCTTATCTTCCTGTGTTGCAGACAATTCTCCCGCTTTTACAAGATTTACTATCTTTACAAGTTCCCAAAGATGCGCAAGAGCTATCGGAGTGTTCATATCATCGCAAAGGGCAGTAAAAATATCCTCTTTAATCTTCGCAATTTCCTCAGCGATACATTTTTGCGGTGCATTAACTTTTTGAATATCACCTTTTTGAGAAGCATCAGCAGCTATGTCAGAATTTTTCTCTTCTTTAACCTTCAAATTATCTGCATCTTTCACTGCTTGCATAAGTCTCTTATAACCTTTTTCCGATGCCGCAAGCGCCGAGTTACTGAAATCTAAAGTTCCCCTGTAATGCGCCTGTAAGATAAAGAACCTCACCGTCATAGGAGAATATCCCCTTTCAAGGTTTTTATTATTCCCTGAGAATAATTCCTCTAAAGTGATAAAATTGCCAAGAGATTTCCCCATTTTTCTGCCATCAATGGTAATGAGGTTATTGTGCATCCAATACTTTGCTCCACCCCTTCCTCTTTCTGCCATATTCTGAGCAAGTTCCGCCTCATGGTGCGGGAACATCAGATCCATTCCTCCTCCATGAATGTCAAATTCCTCTCCAAGGTACTTTTCACACATTGCACTGCACTCCAAATGCCACCCAGGAAAACCGATTCCCCAAGGAGAGGGCCATTTCATAATATGCTCTGGAGCAGCCTTCTTCCAAAGTGCAAAATCTGCCGGAGAGTGTTTATCCTGTTGTCCATCCAATGTTCGCGTATTCTCCAGTGTATCTTCCAGATTTCTCCCGCTAAGTACTCCGTAACTGTATTTCTTTGCATACTTCTGAACATCAAAATAGATGGAGCCATTGCTCTCATAGGCAAATCCCTTCTCCAAAATTTTTTTCACAAACTCTATCTGTTCTATTATATGTCCCGATGCGGACGGCTCTATACTTGGAGGAAGAACATTCATACGCTCCATCATTCTCCTAAAGCTAACAGTATATGTTTGAGCAACTTCCATTGGCTCCAATTGTTCAAGACGAGCTTTTTTTGCAATTTTATCCTCACCTTCGTCTGCATCGTGTTCGAGATGACCCACATCTGTTATGTTGCGGACATATCGCACTTTATAACCAAGATTCCTAAGCAGTCTCACAAACACATCGAAGGTTATACCAGGACGGGCATGTCCTAAATGCGGGTCTCCGTAGACAGTCGGACCACAAACATAAAGGCCTACTCTACCTGGGATTACGGGTTCAAACCTCTCCTTTTTCCTGCTCAATGTGTTATAAATAAAATACTCTCTCATACAATATGTTCCATTAGAGTTATAAAGCGACAATTTTCTTAATCCTTCGGTGGACAAAGTTAAGGAATAAAATCAAAAATTATTGCAAAATACTCATCTTCTGTACAACAATATCTGTAGAGTATCTCTCCGATCCATCTTTAGAGAGATATTTGGAATACTTTAATTTACCAACTATCTCCACAAAAGTCCCCTTTTTTATCTTCTCAAATTCGGGCATACTTTTATTGTACCACCCTGCAACATTATGCCAAGTGGTCTCCTCTTTAAGTATTCCATCTTTTGTTTTAAAAGTTTCGTGAGTAGCGACAGAAAATCTGATTACTCGTGCACCATTACCTAATTCGGTAATTCTTGGGTCTGCCCCAACATTACCCCTCAATTCTACTTTGTTCAACGTTCTCTCCATAATGATTTTATTTTTACATTCATGTATTTTCCATTATCTCACCATATCTATTGCCAAAATTCTTCAAAAATCTTATTTTGATATATCTTAATAACTATTTAATTTACAAATAATTATCGAGTTTTAATATATACATATAGTTCATAGATGAAATATAAAGTCTCGCAAAGAAAAAAGGGGAAGAGAAGAGTAAAAGAATTCTAAACGTTTATAAACGATTATACACGGATATTTCAAGATTTTAAAAAAAGCGATAAAAATAGATTTTTAAAAACTGCAAATTCTGAAAAGCAATTTTCAATAATCGGAACAATCTCCTGCACAGCACCCTATATTTGTTCATTAAAGAACCAAATGTGAAAGTTATGACGGAAAAAAGGTGTATTGTATGTGGAGAGGTGGTTCAAGGGAGATCCGATAAGAAATTTTGCAGCACCGAATGTAAAAGTTTCCACAACAATCTACAAAAGCGGGAATTGACGATTGCTGCCGAAGAAGACAAACATGTTAAACGAATCAGGAGGAATATTTTAGTATTATTTAAAAATAAACGGAAACATTCTTTAAAAATTTTAGCACATATTAGCCAAGTATTCAAAATAATGACTACCTTTCGTAACAATTAGTACATGCAATAGAAACTACTTACAAACAGGATTAAATAGTCATAACAGGCGATGAAGCATTTAAACTTTTTTTTATCAATCGGATTGATTGTCATTCTACTTTTCTGCTCTATATCTTGCGTAGAGAACTCTAAACAATATAAGGAACTTCAAGCGCAATTAGACTCACTACAAGGAAGTTATGGAAATCAGAAAAATCAGCTCGATGAAATTTTTGGAGCGTTGAACGATATAGAAAACGGTTTGGAGGATATCCGAAAATCGGAAAACATTTTAAGCGTTCAAGCAAACACAGAGGGAGAATACACCCTTTCTCAAAAAGAAAAGATAGAGAACAATATCGCCTCAATCAGATCCGCAATAAACAGATATCAGGCTAAAATAGAGGAACTTAAAAAAGACTCGAATATAAAATCGGTAGAGTTTAAAAAGAGATTGAACCACCTTCAAAATCAGTTAAACGAAAAACTAACTATTATTCAGCAACTTAAAAATGAAATAGAAAGTAAGGAGCTTATTATTAAGGAGAAAGAAGAAACCATCGCCGAGTTGGGAAATACTGTTACAGGGCTGCAAGAAAATGTTGAGCAACTTTCGGAAAAGAATATTGAGATGGAGGGAACCATTCAGAATCAAGAGAAAGAGTTGCACAGCGCATACTACATTGTTGCAACAAAAGATGAACTGACAAAACTCGGAGTTATAAAAAAAGGTGGCATATTCTCCTCTGCTAAAGTAACTTATCATGGAGAAAAAAGTGCATTCATAAAGATAGATTACAGAGAAATCTCCACAATAAACACAAACGCTGCCAAAGCCAAAGTTCTCTCTACCCATCCTCAAGGAACATACTCTATAGAAACGATTGACGATGAGGCGGTTATAACTATTTCAGATCCGCAGCAATTCTGGGAACAAACTAAATACTTGGTGATTCAAACTCAATAAAAATCTGCCAGCCCAATCCTTTTCTATTCAAACTCCCCAGTAATGTGCTCTTTCTATCTGCAAGAGGAGCACTCTCCTGCACTGCTAAATGCAGCTTTCCTCTGCCGAACTATTTTAATCTCTTTTTTGCCCATTTTGTAACCTTCTTAATTATTTAAGAACGCTGCTTCTCTTTTTATTTTATGTAGCAACACTCTGCTACGCTCTTGCTCATAATTTCTGCATTTTTTAAAAAAATCGATAAGAATGATATTTTGCAATCTGCAATTTTTTTAAAAAACCTTCAGATAAACTAAACCAAAATCCAAGAAATTATATTTCACGGCTTTAACTTTGTTTACACGCAAATAAATATTATGTACTTATACCTCATTATAGTTCTATTAGCAGTAGCAACTCTGCTTCAGACAGCATTTAATGTGGCACTTTTAGCAATAGTGCGAAGGATAAGAAAACAGAAATCTCCTTTCTATATCAGAAAAAGCGGTAAGCGCTTTATCATAGAAGATTTAGAAGCAAGCAACAAAAAAGAGGTGAGTTACTACACTATAAAAAAAGAAAACAACAAACAAAACAGCTCCATTCTTCAAGAGAAAGAGATAGAGCCGTTAAATATTATGAGCGAAGATTATCGGTTGGCAGATAAGATTATCAAATACTGCTCAACCAATGATATTATCTTGGAAAAAGGGTTTCAGTTAGATGATCTTGCTCTGAACATAGGAACCAACCGCTATTACATATCGAGAGCATTAAACAAAGCAATACAACTCAATTTTAACCAACTGAAGAACTATTTCAGAGTATATAAGGCCTGTTCTCATTTTATCAATAATCCCGATACGAATCTTGGTGCTCTTTTCGAAATATCAAGATTTTCTTCTTTCACAACTTTTAGCAATGCTTTTAATAAGCACACTCATTTTCCACCAAACAAGTGGTGCAAGGATGTCATTCACCGCATCTCAAATAGCGAGAATGTAGGTGTTTATGACTACTTGCCCCACTTGAAAATTAAAAATCAATAGCTACCAAATTCTCGCTCTCTTTTCTGGAGCAAGGTACAATTTATCTCCCTCCTTAATTCCAAATGCCTCATACCAAGCATCTATCTGAGGAAGACCTCCGTTTACTCTCAAACTTGCAGGAGAGTGAGGGTCGTTCATAACCTGATTTCTAAGAGCCTCTTCGCGAGTATTCTGAGCCCAGATAAAACCGTATGAGATAAAGAATCTTTGCTCTGGAGTGAAGCCATCTTTATCTTTCAGAGGATTTTGAGCCGTTGCATTCTGGAATGCACGGAATGCTATATTAAGACCCCCATTATCTCCAATATTCTCTCCTAAAGTAAGTTGACCATTAACGAATACTCCCGGAAGAACCTCAAGTGTATTGAAGTAGTCGCGTAGAACAGCTGTCCGAGAGTCAAAATTCTCTTTATCCTGTGCAGTCCACCAATTCCTCATATTTCCGTCTTTGTCAAATTGACAACCTTGGTCATCAAAGCCATGGCTCATTTCGTGTCCAATAACAACACCAATTGCTCCATAGTTTGCTGCATCGTCGCTCTCCGGATTAAAGAATGGAGGTTGAAGAATTCCTGCAGGGAAGCAAATCTCATTGGTTGTAGGATTATAGTATGCGTTAATGGTTTGTGGAGTCATAAGCCACTCTGTTTTATCTACAGGTTTATTGACTTTACGCTCAATTTCATCTGCCATATACCACTCACTTGCATTGCACATATTTTCATAGTAAGAGAGTGAATCGTTGATTTGAATTCCTGAATAATCTCTCCACTGATCAGGATAACCAATTTTCACAATAAAATTGTCTAATTTTTCATAAGCTGCCTGCTTGGTGCTGTCTGTCATCCATGTAAGTTCCTCTATTCTTTGTCTTAGAGCAATCTTAAGATTTTCAACAAGTTCCAACATTCTTGTTTTAGAACTCTCTGGAAAATATTTTTCAACATATAGTTTTCCAACAGGCATTCCGAGGACGCCGTTAACAGCTCCTACAGCCCTTTTCCAACGTGGACGATCTTCCTCTGCACCGCTTAGCACTTTAGAAAATTCAAAAGAAGCAGCCCTAAAGTCATCACTCAAAAGACTTGTTGCACCGCTAATTACATCTCTTTCTGCATAATCTTTCAACACTTCCAAAGGAGTATTTTCATAAATTTTACAAACCTCTTTCATGTGAGACGGCTGACCTACAGATATTTGCTCAAAAGCAGGATAACCCAGATTTTCAAAAACAAGATCCCAGTCCACTCCTTTATACTCATTTTTAAAATCTGTAAAACTCATTTTGTGGAAGTTGTTTGGAACATCTCTAAGCTCTACACGAGAATAACTTGCTTTTGCAATCTGCATTTCGAGATTCAAAATATTTTCCATTTTCTTCTCTGCAACACTCTCCTCATAATCAACCATTTGGAAAAGCTTCTTTATATAGCTCTTGTATGCTTCTCTGATTTTAACTGTATTCTCATCATTATTCAGATAGTAATCTTTATTACCTAATCCTAACCCTCCCTGATAAGTCTGAACCAAGTTCTGTGAAGCATCCGATAAATCGGCATCACAATATACTGCAAACATTGAACAATCTACACCGCGTTTTGCAAGTTGAGCAATTGTCTTAATGTAATCTTCTCTGCTTGAGATATTTCTAATTGTCTCCAGATTCTTTCTAATTGGCTCCCAACCATCTTTATTACGTTTTACAGAGTCCATCGCCTGACGGAAAATAATACCAATCTTATCTCCTAAAGAACCTGCTTCCTGAGGGGTTGTTGAATACTCCTCAAACATCTCTTTCAGTTGTTTTTCGTTGTTCTCAGAAAGTTGATCAAATTGACCAAACCTGGAATGTTCAGATTTTAAAGGGTTTGCCGCCATCCAAGCTCCACCGGCATAATTAAAGAAGTCCTCTCCCGGAGCTATTGTAGTATCCATATTTTTAATATCGATACCAGAATTTAACTCTTTGTTAGAACCGCCGCATCCTGTCAGAGCAGCCATAATAATTGCTGTTAGAATCATTTTGTAGTTCATAATTTTTAATTTAAAATTTATTGTTTTTTATAATCTATTTTCTATTGTTCTTTAAAATTCACCTCTTTTTGCAAGGTCTGCGAAGTTAGTAAATTTTTACAAGCCAAAGTATATTTCACTCACAGCCGCAAATGCCGCCGTTTCAACTCTCAGCCTACTCTTTCCAAGTGTAATTGCCTTAAAACCAGCACTATGAGAAAGTTCTATTTCTTCCTTTGTAAAATCACCCTCCGGACCTATCATAATGAGTATTTTAGGTTTATGATTTTTATCGCGATGCGACTTTTTCAAATCATCTTTCATCTGGATGAGGGCTTGGCGAATTGTGATTTTTTCTCCCTCCTCACAATGAGCAATCAGCGTTAGATCATAAAGCTCTGTTTCAGAAGAAAAAGCCCCATTCTCACTATTGTTCAAATATAGATTGGAAAGATATTCCTTGACAGATACAGGAGTTTCTATTACGGGCAAATATGCTTTTAATGACTGCTTTGTGGCTGCGAGGGCCACACTCTCCAAACGCTCTCTCTTTATGGTTTTTCTTACCGAGTGGTCACTTATTATAGGGACTATTTGTTTTACACCAAGTTCTGTAGCTTTCTCTACAAACCACTCAAAACGCTCCATGTTCTTTGTCGGACAAACTGCCATTGTTAAATCATAATCCGGCTCTCCTTCTCCTACAAGATGTTCTTTTATAATCGCCTCTACAACAAGTTGTTGTCCTTTATGTTTCAAAGACTTCCCCTTCCCGGAACCAGCATTTGAACTACAAGAAGAGGGCAAGATCTCGCAGCGATAAAATCCCCCTATACCATCTATTACAAAAATTTCATCGCCTGCTTTCTTTCTTAAAACACGGATGCAGTGAGAGCATTCATCACCCCTTAGAACTATTCGTTTACCAGAAATTTCCTTTGAATAAAAAAGTTCCATATCTTTGTATAAACTTAACCTGTGTTAAAATCATCTACAAAACTATAAATAAATGGAAACAATTAAAAGTACACGTTATGTAGCTTTGGATGTTTTGCGAGGAATGACTGTAGCAGGAATGGTGCTTGTAAACAATCCGGGCACATGGAGTCACGTTTTTTCTCCATTACGTCACGCCCCTTGGGCAGGTTGCACCCCAACAGATTTAGTTTTCCCATTCTTCCTCTTTGTTGTAGGGGCGGCAATGGCGTTCTCTTTCGCAAAATACAATGAGGGCTTAAATGGAAAAAGCATTAAGAAACTTGTCGTCAGAGGATTACTCATCTTTCTTGTTGGTTTGGGTCTGAATGCCTTTCCATTCATAAAATTTCCTCTAAATCCCGAGCTGAGTTTTTGGGGAAATGTTGTAGAAAAATTCTCTCATCTTAGAATACTCGGTGTGCTTCAGAGAATTGCACTCTGTTATATTGTCGGTGGCTTTTTTGCCTTATGGTTGAAAACGCCAAAGAAAATTATCTCAACAATGGCTATTCTTATTGTGCTTGAGTGGGTTATCCTTCTCCTCATCGGCGATTCGTCTGCTCCATTGGTAAACGGAGCAAAAGGAGCTCTTTCCCTCGCAGGACAAGGTGCCGGTGATGTAGATGTAAATCTGTTCAACTGGTTTGGTCTTATAGGAGAAAATCATGTTTATCACGGAGATGGCATACCATTTGATCCTGAGGGACTTGTGGGAGTTATCAGCGGAGCGTGCACGGTTCTTTTAGGATTTCTTATCGGGAATATATGCAGAAAAGGAGAAGATAAAGTTGCCGTTGTATCTAAACTATTCGTTATTGGAATGATTTGCCTTGGTCTCGGAATGGTTTTGAGCATCTGGCTCCCTATTATCAAAAAGATCTGGACCGG
>CADBRQ010000106.1 GCA_902797115.1 uncultured Bacteroidia bacterium | reverse complement strand
TTTACCTTTGCCTCCTTCTCTATCTTAGCCCTCACATCCGCTTCAATTACAGGACTCCAATCTACAATTTGAATCTCACCTTTTTTGATTTTCAGAGCACCGTTTATTTGAGGATATACATCGTCGTGACGGGAAGTATCTAATAGAAGCCCCCGTATCTGCAAGTAAGCCACAGAGTTGCCTTTGCTCATGTCATAAAATGTTCCATTCAGGGCAGCAACTTCGTTGAGGGCAGTTGCCATAGTTGTTGTCTGCTTCATCCCATCGTGATCTACAAATTCAAATTTATAATAACGAGGATCTATCTCTAACATAGAAAGATATTGAGGCACTCCATAAAGGGTGTCAAAGGAGCAGGTTTTAAGAGTCAGTCCCTCACGGATTTGAACAACATCCCATACTGCCGCATCAAGAATATCTTTATTACTTTTGGATGTGATAGTTGCAATCGTGCCTGCCCATTCGGGTTTAGGTTGAATACTTGAGTGATTGCCGGAGTGCGCTTTATAACTTGAGCCGCAAGAAGTGAATAGAGCAATAGAGAACAGTGCAAACAGAGCTAAACTTAACACGCCTGTACTTAATGAGTTACAACTTATTTTTTTCATATCTGCAGTTTTATGATTTTCGTTTGTTAATATTTTTCAATTCTGCTCGAACATAAAAATCTATTTAAAGATAAAATATACCGCTCCTATCAAGAAGAGAAATGCAATCAGATGATTATAATTAAATTCGTTCATCTTAAACAGAAAAATTGCAATTACCACAAAGACAGATAGTGATATAACCTCCTGAATAACTTTGAGTTGCACAAGAGAAAAAGGGCCGCCCAATTCGTGAAATCCTACACGGTTTGCCGGAATCATAAAACAATACTCCACAAAAGCTATCAACCAACTGATCAGGATTATCCCAAACAATCCCCAAGAGGGGAATGGATTCAATCCTTTATATTTTAAGTTACCATACCAGGCAAATGTCATGAACGCATTGGAAAAAACCAATAATAAAATAGTAAGCAATCCTCTTCCCATAGAGCAAGTTTTATCTTCTAATTATTTTTATGAAGTTTGTTATATTTGTTATATCTGTATTCCCAGTTGGATTCATAGTTTATAGTTCTTAAAAAACTTATCAGATAGTCTCTCCAATTTTCCCAAACATGACCACCCTCGGAATATGTTTTTAAAAAATGGAATAAATCAAAACCCTTTTTATAGGTATTTGCTTCCAAGGCTACAGCTACAGCAGGATATGGTACTATAATCATAGAATCTATTTTATTGTACAATTTGTCAAAATTATCTTTAAGAAAATCATCTTTCCCTATACACATTATTAATTTATCAAAATCTTTAAAAGTCAATTCCGCCAATTTTTCTTCAAAATTTGCATACACATCTATCGCAGGATTGTCGTAACCAACTGCCGGAGAGAATAATCCAAGATTAGAGAATGTATCGGGATGATTAAGGGCTATCCAAAGAGCATTGAGCCCCCCCATGGAATAGCCGGCAATCGAGCGCCCCTTCTTGCAGGCTTCTGTCCTAAAGTTGGCATCTGTAAAATTCACAATCTCAATAAAATATTTTTCAAAGATACCGTCCATTGTATGAGGCAGATATGGGTCCGGCACAGTGTAGCCCAAAGCGCTTTGCCCGGGTGCAGCATCTACATCAACATTTCCGTTGGGCATCACCACTATCAGCGGGTCTATATATTTCTCCGAGATAAGATAATCCATAATCTGTTGCAATCTTCCGAACCTCAGCCAAGAATCCTCGTCTCCCCCCATTCCATGCAGAAGATACAAGACCTTGTAACGCTTTGTTTCTGAATCGGGTGCAAAATATCCGGCAGGCAGATAAACACTCATGCGGCGGTCCATTTTCAGAGAATCGCTGCGATACCAAGTGTGAAGAATACTGCCGCGTGTACGTGCTGCATAGTTTAAAGCCTTGGCACACAGCGAATCGGCATTATTGAAAGTTACAGACAAGCCATCCGAAACCGTATCGGGATGAAGAACAAAAAAAGGATTGTCTAAAACAAAAAAGTTGTAATACTGTGTGTCATTGCGAATTATATTAATGTTAGAAGGGTCTAAAAAACGCAGTCCATCTACATAAAACACATAAGTGAACAAGCCGCTCATTTTCTCAGGGGGAGAATAGGTGTATTCCCATAATCCCGATTCGTTTTTACTCATCTGCACCGGTCTCATTTGCGCAGGAAGAAAATCTCCATCTATCGTAACTTTTTCAGCATTAGGAGCTTCTAATCTAAATGTTATGGCGGTTACTACTTTGGAAGCAGTATCGATAACAATCTGTGGCGAAACTAAATCTATAGTGTAAAACATTCCGCTGGCGCGTGTGATTTTAGGCACCGTCTGCGCTGCCGCAGTATGGCAGAACAGAGCGGAAATGAGCGCTAACATGCAAACTTTAAACAATCTGGTCATAGTTTTAACATTCTGTTTATAGTGAATATACCTGCATATATCTATACAAATTTACAAAAAGATTAAAAATTATGTGCTACCGGCCGATAAAGCTACCATTATCTATTGACCATACATTAAGTTGACTGTATTGCTTTTTTATTGTGAAATAGTAACTTGCGAAGCGAAATGGAAAAACTGAAACAAACGGTGGTAAAAATGAAGCTGTGGCTGGGAAGCCTATCGTTTAAGACGGGGATGATTGTGCTGTTGTGCTGCATTCCTTTCTATATAATAAGTTTCGCTCAAATGCTTCTTCCTCTGAGTGTTGCAACTAAAGGCGTACTGTGGACTATCTTCTTCGGGCTTGCCAAAGCATGCCAATGGGGCGGCATCACAATTCTTGGTGCAGAAGGAATGCGCAGGCTCCACTCCCGCTTCCGCCGCAAAAGCGATAAATAGTCGCTGTTTGTCCACATCCTATAACTACGGTTTAACCATTATAATATCTTCCCCTAATGCATAAGAGAGTTCTGCAATGGAACGCAAAGTAAGATTTGGTAAACCGGTGATCCAACGGGATATAACAGCCTCTGATTTTCCAAGTTTACGAGCAACTTCTCTTTGAGTCATTTTTTTCTTTTTCAAAATAGAATCTATCTTTTCAATAATATCTGCAGAGAGCTGCAACTCGTTAATCACCGAACGAGGAACTTTGCTGACTTTATTGTCAAACCATTCTTGTTTGTTTTTCATATATCAAATTTCATATTCTGTATTCCAACTAAATCAACTTCCTGAATTTTAACAAATCCTTTATTTATGTAGTCTTTCAAAATCTTATCAAATCTTTGTAAATCAAGAACATACCCAAATAATTTTGAATCCTCTTCATTTTAATGCAAATTTAATAAAAGTTTAACATATATGCTAAATTAATATTTTGTATCTGTTCGGTAAATATACGAGAAGAAGAAACGCTAACATACTTGTTAAATGTTTATATTCGTGTAATATACGGTAAAATAGGAATGCACTTCCAAACTAAAAAAAGCCCCGCAGTTTTGAGACTGCGAGGCTTTATATAATTAAGCAATTTTCTTATTCAGAAACCTCCACTAACTTGTATAAACTTATTAGAGAAGTATTTGAAGCTGCAAAATATCTAAATTTACCGCTGGAAGCATTGTAATTGAATTTACGACCTCCCTTACCCACAATCTCAACAACTCCAGAAGAAGTAATTGATATGGTATTTACATAATTCGCTCCCAATGTTGTTGATGCATCTATACCATTACTATTCGCACTTCTACCCATATACTTATTCGAACTTGATAAAATAGAGTAGCCGGTACTATATGTCTCAATAGTAACTGCATAATTCTTATATGTATCGTAAGGGAATTTTTCTGGAAGATTTCCGGAAACCGTAATATAGTTTGGTGAGGAATCTAAATTAGAAAGACTTGAATCGAAAATATATTTTTGAGTTTTACAAACTATCAAATATGTTCCGCTATAGTCTGTTTGTTCTGTTGAAACCTCAACAAAGTATTTAACAGTGCTACCACCGCCACCTTCACCGGCTGCCTGATTCACAGTAACCTCAACACTTTCTGCACCTCCGTATGACAATGTAATAACACCCGAACGGGCTGCTGCACCAGAAGCTTGAGCATCAACCTCAAAAACAACCTCTCCACTTGTAGAACAATCTATATCATGTATCCAAGATACAGAAGATACTGCATTTAGAGAAGTTCCTACGGTAGGATTGGTTATAGTGTATTCTATTGAATAAATATCATTTTTATTGCTAACTGCCATAGGATTTTCTGAAGTAACATTAATAATAGGAGTAGGATCCTCCAACACTTTTATTTCTGGGTAAAGTGTAATGGCAACCTGACCGCTTCCGTAACAAGAGAACATGCCGGATGTATTATATCTCATTGTATTTCTGTTTGTAGAATGTTTTGTAGCAATAATGTCATAAGAACCATCTGCGTTTTTAGTTACACTCCAATAACTGCTTGCCGTTAGTGAAGCTTGTGCTTTCAGATTATTAGATGTTCCTGTTCCAGCCGCATACAAGTAGTTTCCACTATTATCTTTTATTGTATACATTCCATAATAGTCTCCGGACTCTGTAACTTTTGTAAATGTAAATAAGTAATCATTTACAATTGTTCCAGATGGACATATTATATGGTCTTCCTCCTTGATTACCGTTAACGGATTCGATAGGTTATTTCCAGATACATATTTTTTAGCAATCCTATTTCCGTCTATATTAGCTATTGCATATTTACCATCTTCAAAATTAACGACAGGTGTGCCGGCAGGCATAGTTACTCCAAATGTAGAGAATTGCCCTGCATTAAAATTAATTGTTCCTGCGCCAAAAGTCTTGGTGTACGTATATTGATCTGTTATAATATCAACTGTCAGAGTGTGACCTTCATTTGGCATTGTTACAAAATAGACAGGGAATTGTCCGCTTGAAGGAACTGCTACATTATCGTAATTCAATGTTAAAGTTTTAGATTGACCTGTCATATTTGCTGTATTCGAAGTAGAAGACAAATAACCTGTAAGATCTTTATCTGATGTAACTGTAACCCTGCTGACTTTCTCTCCCTCAACTAAACCTTTGAGAGTCATTTTGTTAACAACAACTTTTCTGCGGAAGACCAACTCCATTGCACCTGTTGAAACTTCACTGTCAACTGTAACTGTGACATCGTCAGATACTAAAATATCTGCGTTAGGATCAAAGTTTGAGTTTCCGGTTGGAGATTGAGTAGTTAATACTTTAGGTTTTCTTATAGCATAATTATCTCCACTACCTGTGTAGTCTTTTGATAAAACAGCTCTGAATGTGTAAGTTGCATTAGGTTCAACCTCAGCAGAAATAGTCAGTTTTTTATCACTTACTTTTGTTACTGTAGGATTTGCAACCTGTTCCGAAACACTACCTTCAGAAACTTTAAACAATTTGATATTTGCTATATCCTCATCTGTCCAGATGTAAGAAACGCTTGTTGCTCCCTCAACGGCTGCTGTTTTAGTATTCCCTGCTTTTTCTGCAGAAAATGTAATTGTAACTAAATTATCCTCTTGAAGCTTTGTATTACTCTCATCTTTTGAACATGAGGTAATCGATAAAACCAAACAAGCAACGAATGCTAATGTATAGATTAATTTTTTCATAACACTTATCCTCCTAAATTAAAAATCTCCTCCTGGGTTATAAGGCTCCTCTCCTCCCGGCTCACCAGGGTTCGGGCTTGTTAAAACAACTGTCTGAATGGGCACTTGGAAAAGCTCAAGTGCGGGTTCTTTGTAAAATTCTTTCCGTTTCATTTTGTTATAAATTTTGATAGTTATTGCTTGGGGAAAATAAAAGCGAAAAAGTCTCGGCGCAAACCCTCTAAAACAGGTGCGGCCAAGACTTTATATTTCGTTAATTTTATCATTGGTCTTTCGGTGCCGCAAAAGTATATCAAAGATAATTCATATGCAAATTTTTTCTCTGCTAACTTTCTACTTTTATGATAAATTTAACATTTCGGTTCTTGTTTGTTTTTTTTCAAAAAAGATTTTAACTTTGTCGTCCTTTTGAATGGTGGGAGTAGCTCAGTTGGTTAGAGCATTGGTTTGTGGCACCAAGGGTCGTGGGTTCGAGTCCCATTTCCCACCCAAATAAAAGCCGCCCTTTCGGGTGGCTTTTATTGTGTGGGAAATGTTCCCACTG
>CADBRQ010000105.1 GCA_902797115.1 uncultured Bacteroidia bacterium | reverse complement strand
TCGGGGAGGGAAGAATGTCTCGAAAGCGCACTTTTGGCCCCAAAACGTACTTTCGGGGAGGGAAAAATGCCTCGAAAGCGCACTTTAGCCCAAAAAACGTACTTTCGGGGAGGGAAAAATGCCTCAAAAGCGCACTTTAGCCCAAAAAACGTACTTTCGGGGAGGGAAGAATGTCTCGAAAGCGCACTTTTGGCCCCAAAACGTTCTTTCGGGGAGGGAAGAATGTCTCGAAAGTACGCTCGAAGCGATAGTGTTGCGGAAAGTTCTAAACATCCGAAAGGTTGGAGCTAACTCCTTGAAAATCAGAGGGCATTAAACAAGCGAGGAGATGTGGAAGCGCACAACAGTCGTTGAGCGTAAACGGCTATGGCAGACAATAGGTTCGTTCAGGCGGTGTGAGCATGCAGTACAAGCAGTCATTGAGCACAAACCAACAAATGTTGAACACTTTAACCACTAAAACATACCTTAGAGGGATTGAAAATTCCTCGAATGTACACATGCGCTTTAGGAGCGTAAAAAAGGGACGGAAATATCGAAAGATGCAGGAAAAGAGTCCGTTAGAAGTTAGAATGGAAGAACTGTAGTGAAAGTCTGCAAAACCTTCTATAACTTCTATAAGCGCGTGCAAAGAGAGAGTCCCTCTCTGATTTGGGTGGAAGAGATATTGTTCAGTGGAGCATCTGCAAGATAGATAGCTCCGTACTTTCTGCATTTGGTCTTAACTCTATAACCTTTTCTCGGATAGACAATTACCTTGTATTTTTGCAAAAGTTCTTCTCCTCTGTACCATTTCTCCATTGAGGCAAAACTGTCTGCGCCAACTACTAACAAAAACTCTCTATTTGGTTCTCTGCGACCAAGTTCAGCAAGTGTATTAAGTGTATAGCGCGGTTCAGGGAGCGAAAACTCAATATCGGAGACACCCACCTTAACGCATCGCCGAGAAGTGGAATGAGGTGTTTGTTTTAAGGTTTTATTGAACTTTGCAACCTCTTTTTTCAGAGCAGCCAAACGCTTTTTGGCAGTTAAAAGCATATCGACAGATTTATGCGGATTATGGGGAGAGAGGACAAAGAGGAACTCATATATTTCTATATGTGCTATAACATACTCTGCCACTGCCAAATGCCCATAGTGAAGAGGATTGAAAGAACCGAAATACAACGCTGTTTTTTTAGGCACTTTCACTTTGTTTTTCTGCGCATCTACTACATCCGGTGATACAACTCCCTCGAAAAGAGCGTTTGTTTCGTCAGTGGAGAGCAATGGCTGACTCTGCATGGTTCGACCAAGCATACCAACCGGTTGACGCAGTTCACCAATCTGCTCTTCTTTCATACACTTCAATTTTCAAATGCAAAGTTACATCTTCTCATTTATGTAGGTTTTCACCTATCATTTTTTATCCCGATAAAATCTTCTACCAATTTATCTGCTTTTGCAAAAGAGTCTTCAAGCTTATCGTTAACCAGAACAACATCGAATAACGGGGCATCTTCCAGCTCTATGGCAGCTTTAGAAATTCGCGTTTGGATTGCTTCTTCGCTATCTGTTCCTCGTGCTCTAAGTCGCTGTTCCATAACCTCTAAAGAGGGCGGCATCACAAAAACAGAGAGTGCGCTGTCTCCAAAAATACGCTTTATATTTATACCCCCTTTTACATCTACATCAAAGAGTATTGTATGTCCTTTTGCCCATATCCGCTCAACCTCGCTTTTGAGAGTTCCATATAAGGATCCCGAATAAACCTCTTGATACTCAACAAATTCATCTTTTTCAATCCTGTGTCTGAACTCCTCCTCCCCGATAAAATAGTAATCCACTCCGTCTTGCTCTGTGCCGCGCGGAGCTCTCGAAGTTGCAGAGACAGAGAACTCTAAAAAATCAAACTTATCGAGAAGATGATGAACAATTGTAGTCTTTCCGGCACCGCTTGGAGCAGAAAAAATCATTACCTTCCCGCCCCTTCTAATTTGTTGAATATCCTCTTCTACAACCTCTTGAATATCGATAATTGTGTTGTTAGACACCACTTTCTTATTTATAATTTCTCTCCCCATAATTATTATGAAACCTTTTCTGTAATTAAACAACTGTTGGGACAAATATAGGTAAAAGATAGATTGTTTGAAGAAATCAGAGATTTATTTTGTTATATTTGTAAGGTATAATTCAAAAATTAATAACTATGAACTACAAAATTATTGACGTTGAGGGGATCGGCGATGTTTATGCTCAAAAACTCCAAAAAGCCGGAATAGAAACCATTGAAGATCTTCTTGCTAAGTGTGCAAAACCTGCAGGTAGAGAAGAACTTGCAGAAAAAACAGAAATCTCTCCAAAACTTATTCTCACTTGGACAAACCATGCAGACCTTATGAGAATAAATGGAGTAGGACCTCAGTTCTCTGAGTTATTGGAAGCAGCCGGTGTAGATACTGTAAAAGAGTTCCGTCACAGAGTTGCTGCTAATTTACAACCTAAAATGGAAGAGATTAACGCTCAAAAACATCTTGTTGGAAGAGTTCCTTCTATTGCAGAGGTAGAGAAAATGATTGAACAGGCAAAAGAGTTGCCTCCTATGATTGAATATTAAAAATTTAAATCTGATAGCAAATCCGGAAGTTCTAATACTTTCGGATTTTTTTTATCTTTGTAACAATAAAAAAGAGGGGTATCTCCCCTTTACAATTAATAGAAAAACTATATAAAATCAGCAATATGATATCATACAAAGAATTAGGATTAGTGAACACAAGGGAGATGTTCGCTAAAGCTGTTGAAGGAGGATATGCTATTCCTGCATTCAACTTTAATAATATGGAGCAGTTACAGGCTATCATCCAAGCCAGCGCAGAACTTAAATCTCCTGTGATACTGCAAGTTAGCAAAGGGGCTCGCAATTACGCAAATCAGACACTTCTTAGATATATGGCAGAGGGGGCTGTTGAATATGCCAAAGAACTCGGATGGGAACATCCTCAGATTGTACTTCATTTGGACCATGGAGATAGTTTTGAAGTTTGCAAATCATGCGTAGATCTTGGTTTCTCATCGGTGATGATAGATGCATCTTCTCTTCCTTACGACGAGAATGTTGCTCTGACTAAGAAAGTTGTGGATTATGCTCACCAATTCGATGTTACAGTTGAAGCAGAGCTTGGTGTTCTCGCAGGGGTAGAAGATGAGGTCGCATCGGAAGAATCACATTATACTCGCCCTGAGGAGGTTATAGACTTTACTTCCAAAACCGGCTGCGACTCCTTGGCAATCTCCATTGGAACATCGCATGGTGCCTACAAATTTAAACCGGAGCAGTGTACAAGAGATCCTAAAAGTGGAATTTTAATCCCCCCTCCATTGGCATTTGATGTTCTTGAAGAGATTGAGAAAAAGCTTCCTGGCTTCCCTATAGTTCTCCACGGCTCTTCTTCTGTGCCACAAGAATATGTGAAAATCATCAACGAAAACGGAGGTAAATTGCCAGATGCTGTGGGAATTCCTGAAGAGCAGCTTAGAATGGCCTCAAAGAGTGCTGTTTGCAAAATCAATATCGATTCAGACTCCCGCCTTGCAATGACAGCCGCAATAAGAAAGATATTCAACGAGAAGCCTGGTGAGTTTGACCCTCGTAAATATTTAGGTCCTGCTCGCGATGAGATGAAAAAACTCTATATGCACAAAATCGTAAATGTTTTAGGATCTGACAATAAGGCTCTCTAAAAAAAATAGACGATACATTTTATGCCTTGTAACTCAATGAGCACAAGGCATATTTTGTATATTTGTATTAACGAAACTCTAAATACTATAAAGCATGAGAAATTTCTTAATCATTCTGTTGTTCATCTCGATTGGTTTGTGCAGTGTATCTTGTTCTGTTAAAGACGAATATGACCTTTCCAAAGATATAGACTATACCGTCTCTGTGGGCAGTCAGTTTCAAGTGCCTATAGGGAGTTTCGGCACAATACACATAGGAAAGATTCTCTCTAAGCAAGCTAAGGAATATTTTTCTGTCAAGGAAGATGGAGATTATTTGTTCGACCCCAAAGGAGAGAGCTTAACAAACTTCAAATTAGGCAATTACGAGATTCACGGATTAGGTTTTGTCTCTTTGTTTGATTATAGTTTCCCAACTATAAAATTCACTTTTAAACTTAAAAACTCCCTACCTTTCAAATTTATCCTCTCTTCCCATGTGTTAGATTCCCAACACAATCCTATAGACAGTTTTATATCTTCAGTAGATGCTACTATTCCTCCCGGTTCTGTGGATAACCCAAGTACCACAGAACTTACATTGGAAATACGCTCAAAGATAGAAAGGGACGGTTTTGGCTTCGATGGTTTCAGTCTTGTTTTAGAAGTTGAGAGGATGCCTTCTTCTACTTTGGAAATTGATTCAAAAACCGGGATTTCTATTAAAAATGTTGTTCTTCAACTCCCTGATGGAGTGAGATTTAAGATAAATAAAGTCTTTGATAATTTTTAAAATCTCCTCAACATTTATGAAAAGCATTCGGGGAATTATAAAGATTATTTCTTTACTCTTGGTACTATCTGCTTCTGTAGATTTGTACTCGCAAGATTTACAAAGTGCCTATTTTGTAGATTCTTATCTGTATTCGTATCGATTGAATCCTGCTTTTCAGCCGAGTAAAAATTTTATAGGAGCTCTCGCCGGCAATATTCATGCAGGCACACATAGTAATGTGGGCGTTTCCACTTTTTTCTATCCCGACGAAGATGGTCACCTCAAAACATTTCTCCACCCAAGCATAGAGAGAGAAGAGTTTTTATCAAAACTTCAGAAGACAAATAGAATCATGCTCAATCTGAACTACAACATTGCTTCAGTAGGATATTGGACAGAGTATTATAAAAGACCTGCTTATCAAACATTTGAACTTAATTTAAGAAATAACACATCTGCTCGGCTTCCATATAATCTGTTTAGTTTTCTCAAGAATGGAAGTGGAAAAAATTTTGAATATGATTTATCAAATGTTTATGCATATACAAATACATTTTTAGAGTTTGCAAGCGGTACTTCCATTAAGTTCGGAAATTTGCAGTTAGGAGCAAGAGGAAAACTCCTGATTGGATTGCAGAAAATTAATTTAAGAGTGAGAGAGATGTTTGCTGTTTTAAGTGGAGAATTTTGGAATTTACATTCCACTGCAGATGTAACAGCCGCCGGAGGAATAAAAAACAAAATGCAACAAGGGGCTTGGGGGTATTATGAAGTAATAGACCTTAAAAACATCAAAATAAATTCTTTGGGTTTGGGAGGGGTTGGAGCCGCCATAGATTTGGGGTTTAAATATAAAATTAATGACTTCCTGAACATTTCGGGTTCTCTTAACGATTTTGGAGTTATTGTCTGGAAAAATAATGTTAAAGGGTATAATGACGGCAGGTCATGGATTTTTTCCGATTCCTCTATAGAATTTGATGGCATCGGGAGTATTGGCACAGTTGTCAACAATGCAATCAATAGCATAAAAAGCGCTTATGAGTTTCTTCCGGATAATGAAAACAAAATATCCTATCAGTCACTCTCTTACACTGCAAATCTTGGAGTTGAGTTCATTCTCCCGTTCTATAAAAAAATCTCTTTAGGAGTGCTAGGCACTTTTGTAAGCGGAAGGGTTTTCAGTTATAAAGAAATAAGAGCTTCTTTAAATGTCAAACCTCTAAAATGGTTTAGTGCAAGCTTAAGTTGCGCCACAACCTCGTTAGGATTAGAATGGGGAGGAATGGTTAATATAAATCTTGACAGATTTTCTTTCTTTATCGGGACAGATAGTTATTATTACAAAATGACAAGACAATTTATTCCTGTCGATGAGTTTAACACCCAGATTGTAGTTGGCTTTAATTATATTATCAAGAAAAATCCATTTGCGCGTCGGTGACAAAATGGCATACAATTGTCATAAAAAGCCATTGGCACAAAAATAGATATTTACTCTACCGGCTGCAAAAATGCAGTCGGTTTTTTAGTCCTTAACGAAAAACCAATTAAAAAGAGATTAAAAAGGAGAAAAATATTATGGGAAAAATTATCGGAATCGACTTGGGAACAACAAATAGTTGTGTCTCAGTTATGGAAGGCAATGAGCCAACAGTAATTATCAACAGTGAGGGAAAAAGAACCACTCCATCTGTTGTGGCATTTACAGAGAACGGTGAAAGAAAAATTGGAGATCCTGCTAAACGTCAGGCAATTACCAATCCTACTAAAACAATCTACTCTATTAAGCGTTTTATGGGAGAAACCTATGACAGGGTTGGGAACGAGATTTCAAGAGTACCTTATAAAGTTGCAAAAGGGGAAAATAATACTCCAAGAATAGATATTAACGGAAGGTTGTATTCTCCTCAAGAGATCTCCGCTATGATTCTTCAGAAAATGAAGAAAACTGCAGAGGACTATTTGGGACAATCTGTAACAGAAGCAGTTATTACAGTTCCTGCATACTTTAACGACTCTCAGCGTCAGGCAACAAAAGAGGCAGGCGAAATTGCAGGTCTGAATGTTAAGAGAATTATCAATGAGCCAACAGCAGCAGCACTTGCATACGGATTGGACAAAAAACAAAACGATGCTAAAGTTGCAGTATTCGACCTTGGCGGTGGTACATTCGATATCTCTATTCTTGAACTTGGAGATGGCGTATTTGAGGTAAAATCTACCAACGGAGATACTCACCTTGGAGGAGATGACTTCGACCACGCCATTATAGATTGGATGGTTCAAGAGTTTAAGAATGAAAATGGTGGTGCAGACCTAAGCAAAGATCCTATGGCGCTTCAAAGACTAAAAGAGGCAGCAGAAAAGGCCAAAATAGAGCTTAGCAGCCAGACTACTACAGAGATTAACCTCCCTTATATCATGCCAATAGACGGAGTTCCAAAACACTTTGTGAAAACTCTCTCAAGGGCTAAGTTCGAGCAACTGGCAGATCCTTACTTCCAAAGATGTATTGAGCCATGCCGCAAAGCACTTCAAGATGCAAATTTGAATGCAAATGAGATTAACGAAGTTCTTTTGGTAGGAGGTAGTAGCCGTATTCCTAAGATTCAGCAAATGGTTAAAGATTTCTTCGGAAAAGAACCTAATAAGAGTGTTAATCCCGATGAGGTTGTGGCGATTGGTGCAAGTATTCAAGGAGGTGTCCTATCTGGCGATGTAAAAGATATCCTGCTTTTGGACGTAACTCCGCTTTCACTTGGAATAGAGACACTTGGCGGTGTATTTACAAAGCTTATAGAGTCTAACACCACAATCCCTACCCGTAAGAGCCAGGTATTCTCAACTGCAGTTGACAACCAGCCTAGCGTAGAGGTGCATGTGCTTCAAGGTGAGCGTCCTATGGCATCGGGCAACAAGACTATCGGACGTTTCCACTTAGACGGAATAACCCCTGCCCCACGTGGAGTACCTCAAATAGAAGTAACATTCGATATAGATGCCAACGGAATTCTTAATGTATCTGCAAAAGACAAAGGTACAGGCAAAGAGCAACAAATCAGAATTGAAGCCTCAAGTGGTCTCAGCGATGCGGAAATCAAACGTATGAGAGATGAAGCTAAAGCTAATGAACAGGCAGACAAGGCAGAGAAAGAGAGAGTTGATAAGCTCAATAATGCAGATGCACAAGTATTCGCATCGGAGAAGAATCTCAAAGATTATGGCGATAAGATTCCTGCAGATAAGAAGAGCCGCATAGAAGAGGCAACCAAGAAGCTGAAAGAAGCACACGCTGCCGGAAATGTAGCAGAATTAGACAACCTGATGAATGCCCTCAACGAAGCATGGCACGCAGCAAGCGAAGATATGGCAAAGGCAGCCGGAGCGCAAGGAGCAGGTCCACAAGGCGATGCAGGTTTCAATCCAGGAGCCGGTGCAGGACAAGGTCCGCAAGGCGGCAGCTCAACAGGCAGCCAGGACGGCGAAGTCACCGATGTAGATTTCGAAGAGGTGAAATAAGACGCATAAGTAAAGGTATTACAAAATACTATTAAATGGCGTGTACCTCAATTAGGTACACGCCGTTTGTCTGTCTGCCTTTTCAGAGTTCTCCGTTAAAAGCCGTGTGTTGAAATCTATAAATCCGCGTCTATCCATTTTTTATATTAGCTCTTTTGGAGTTACACACTAACTTGAGAATGAGATCATATTGAAGTTAATATCTGGTACAAATTGTCTAACAGTTTCTCATAAAGCAAAATCCTTTGACGAATTTCTTTGATCTTTTCATCGTTAAATGATATTTCATTACCATCTATCTTTGAAACAAGAATTTCTGTACCGACATCATTAAATTGGCTTTGGGAATGTGCCAATAGATTTCTTGTTTTTATTATCTCTTTCTGATACGCATCATAGAATGACTTTTCAATGCCATATTCCTCTATAGAAAATTTTATACGCTCTATTATCTTATTCAGTGTCCTCGCCTTCCGTGAAGAATCAAAAGCAAGACTAGTGATAATTTCCTCTATAGACTTCTTACGCATTTTATGCGTACATTGTCTATCGCAACTTTTTGACTTATGTAGGTTCTGACGATAATCATCCTCAACCTTTTTCAATATCTCACCAAAGAGAGAATCTGATTCTTCTGACTGGTTTTGTACAAAATAGTAAAAAGATATATCCTCCATCTTTTTATCCAATTCGCTCGTCTCAGCCATAACAAGCCCTCGTAAGCTATTTAAGTCTTGAGTTTTCTTAATAAGAGTATATATTACCTCGCGCACTTTAAAT
>CADBRQ010000104.1 GCA_902797115.1 uncultured Bacteroidia bacterium | reverse complement strand
TTTAACGAGGTTTTGTTATATTGGAATTTAATAGCCATAAATGCCTCTATATAAAATAATTATGCGTTATCCCAATATTTATCTACCAAGGATTGCTTAATACCTAACTCTTCCGGGCGGAAATATTTTTTAAACAATGCCCAGCCGGTGTCGAGCATTTGGTCTATCTTGATATTAACATCTATAGAGAGGAGTTTGTTTGAATACTCCTTTGCATAATCCAAGCAACGAAGGTCATAATCTGAAAGGTCGAATCCATTCTCCAATTTGGTTTTTGCATTAGCCGCATCGGCAAAAAGTCTTACACCGGTATTCATTACCTGAGCGTGGTCCTCTCTTGTCTTTTTCCCAATAACTAACTGTTTAAGACGTGAGAGACTTCTGAAAGGATCTACGATAATCTTTCCGGTATCTGTATCTTTTCTCAAAAAGAGCTGTCCTTCAGTAATATAGCCGGTATTATCCGGAATTGCGTGTGTAATGTCTCCATCGTTGAGAGTTGTTACGGCAATAATTGTAATTGAACCACCTGATGGGAGCTGAACCGCCTTTTCGTAAATCTTGGCGAGGTCTGAATATAATGAACCTGGCATGGAGTCTTTAGAAGGAATTTGGTCCATACGGTTGCTCACTATACTTAACGCGTCGGCATAAAGCGTCATATCTGTCAGAAGCACAAGAACTTTCTGATTTTTATCTACTGCAAAATACTCAGCTGCAGTAAGTGCCATGTCCGGAATGAGAAGTCGTTCAACCGGCGGCTCTTCGGTAGTATTTACAAAGCTTATGATTTTATTCAAAGCACCGGCGTCCTCAAATTTCTGACGGAAATAGAGATAGTCGTCGTTAGAGAGTCCCATACCACCGAGGATAATTTTATCTACATCTGCTCTAAGTGCCACATCTGCCATAACTTGGTTATATGGCTGATCTGGGTCTGCAAAGAATGGAATTTTCTGTCCGGAAACTAATGTGTTGTTCAAATCTATACCTGCAATTCCTGTAGGGATAAGCTCACTTGGCTGTTTTCTTTTATACGGATTAACACTTGGCCCTCCAATAAATCTTCTCTCTCCTTCAACTTTTGGTCCTCCGTCAATAGGATTTCCGTATGCGTTAAAGAAACGACCGCTTAGTTCTTCACTGACATTAAGAGCTGGTGGCTCTCCAAAGAAATGAACCTCTGCATTTGTAGGAATTCCCTCTGTACCGGCAAAAACTTGCAGTGTTACAAGATCATTCTTAATTTTAACAACCTGAGCCAAACGGCCTGCTACCTGTGCAAGCTCATCATTAGAAACACCGGCAGCTCTGAGAGTTACGGTTGCTTTTGTAATAGCTTCCAGCTTGGTGTATATCTTTTGAAAAATACTATTTGCCATTTTCTAAAGTGTTTGTAAGTTGTTGTAAATAATTATTGAATTCTTCACTCTTGAAGTTAGAGTAGTTCAATTGTCTCATAATATTGATAAGGTTCTTGAAGTATGAAACGCACTCTTCGAATTTTTCGAATGAAAACTCTCTGTCGCATACATCCAAAACCAAATCAAGCATAAACTTTTGTCTCTCCAGCGGAGTCTGACAATCTATTTCATCGAATGCATCTTGCTGAAGGAGAATAAAATCTACAAGTTCACTCTTCCAATAACGGAGGTGATACTCCATTGGAACACCGTCGTCTCCGAGAATATTGATCTGATCGTAAGCCTCCTTTCCTCTGAGTACTATATTTCTTGCTTTTAGTACTTTACTAACCCAACCCTCCTCAATGGTGGAATTGAAATACTCATCCATTTCAGGATATTCCAGATATTTAGAGTAGGAATCTATAGGGTCTATTGCGGGATAACGCTTACTATCTGCTCTGTTTTGACTGAGTGCGTAAAAACATCTTGCGCATTTCTTTGTAGATTCTGTAACCGGCTCTTTAAGGTTACCACCGGCTGGAGAAACTGTACCAAAGAAAGTTACAGAACCGGTCTGACCATTGTTCAAAACAACGATACCGGCCCTTGAATAGAAGTTTGAAATAATAGAAGAGAGATCTACAGGGAAAGCGTCTGCTCCGGGAAGTTCCTCCATACGGTTACTCATCTCACGAAGTGCCTGTGCCCATCGAGAAGTAGAGTCTGCAAGGAGTAAAACCTTCAGTCCCATGGCTCTGTAATACTCACCAATAGTCATTGCTGTATAAACAGAGGCCTCACGAGCCGCAACAGGCATATTAGATGTGTTGCAGATGATTATGGTTCTCTCTATCAGTTTTCTTCCGGTACGGGCATCAATCAACTCAGGAAACTCCTTGAAAATTTCCACCACCTCATTGGCTCTCTCTCCGCAGGCAGCCATTATAATTACATCTGCCTCTGCTTGTTTTGCAATTGCGTGCTGAATAACTGTCTTTCCGCAACCGAAAGGTCCTGGTATAAAGCCGGTTCCACCCTCTGCAATTGGATTGAATGTATCTATTGCCCTGACACCAGTCTCCAACAATTTGTATGGTCTTGGTTTCTCTTTAAACTGTTTAATGGCAACTTTTACAGGCCATTTTTGTCTCATTGTCACATCAAAATCAACCCCCTTGTCATCTGTAAGAGTTGCAATTGTCTCATTTATAGTATATTCTCCCTCCTCAGCGATGCGTTTGACTGTATCTTCTCCATTAAATGAGAAAGGTACCATGATCTTGTGAGGAAGCCAACCCTCTTTAACCTCTCCTAACCAATCTGCAGCAATAACCTTATCTCCGGTTTTGGCAATAGGGGTGAAGCCCCATTTTTTCTCACCATCTAATGCAGCGGTATATTCTCCTCGTTTTAAGAATACATCTTCCATTGTTGCAAGATTGTCCTGCAAACCATCGTAATTACTTGACAACAAGCCAGGTCCAAGAGTAACTTCCAGCATTTTGCCTTCGAATTCCACTTCGCATCCCACTTTTAGTCCGCGTGTAGATTCGTACACTTGAACAGATGCTGTAGAACCATTGACTTTAATTACTTCGGCCATCAGCTTGACTCCGTCTAAATTGATGTAACAGAGTTCGTTCTGTGCTACCGGTCCATTAACCTCTACAGATACGAGGTTAGAAACTATACCGGTTACTTTACCCGTTGTGTTCATCTATCTTATATATCAGTTTATCTTTGTTAAATGTTCCTCTGACCTCATCTATCAGTCTCTTGAAGAGCTCTTTACCTTTTACAGCATCGAGTTTGTTCCACCTCTCTATCATACGACCTTTTGCTAAAAAAGCAAGAATTGTGTTGAGATTAAAGAAATCGAAAGATGTGAATGAGTTTATCTTTTCCCATCTGAAATCATCCAACTTTTTCTCTTTTTCCAAAATATCGTTGAGAGCGAATATAGAGTCAAGTGCCTGAGTATCAAACTTATCTAAGACTGCTTCTATATCTTTTTGCTCTTTGTAGGAATTGAGAGGATCTTTTGGAAGCTCTACCGTATATTTCTCAATCTTCTCTGCTGCATTTTTGCCGTAAATATTCTCGGCAAGATAGTTAACAGCTTTATTTCTGATGGACATATCGAGAAGATAGTAGAGACGCAAAAATTTATTGGAACTTTTTGCTACCCTTTTAAAATAATCCTGATTAAGGTTTTCACTGTTGAAGCCCTCCTCCATAAGTGTCATAACTCTCATATCATCAGGCGTAAGTTGAGAACAAATCTCATCTCTTATTTTCTGATAATTGAAGTACGAGTCACTTTTGTTTTGAGAAAGTATTGGCAGTGAGGCAATTATGTAATGATAATTATTCACCGAACAGTAGTTTTCTTGTCTTAGGTCTTATATATTCAGCAATGATTTTCTCAAAAGCACCGTCTGTAAAATCTAAATAGTAGCCCTCTCCTTTCTGGCTGATTTTAAAGCCATTAGGAATATCTCTACTATATTCTACATTTACTCCCGATGCGCAGAATTCTCCAAGTTTGTTCTTTACAAATTCATCCATAGCACTTTTTTGTGACTCAGGGAGAATTAGTTCCAAAGAACTCTCTGATTTCCCATCTGCAAAGGATTTTACTATTGTGCTTATGATTGATTGAAGAAAATCGGTATCACTTAAAGAGTTATTCACGGGAGCCGAAATCTTCTCGAGAGTTATTGCATTCTCCAATTTCTGTTTGACAGAAGTGAGCGTCTGAACAGAGGCCATTTTTATGTCCCCCTCTGCTTTAGCTTTCAATTCAGCACTCTCTCTCTGTGCACTCTTAATAATTCCGGCCGCCTCTTCTTTAGCAGAGGACAGAATTGCTTCTGCCTCTTTATTTGCTTTTACAAGAAGCTCCTCTGCCTCTTTTTTCCCTTTAGACAGACCCTCATTATAGAGTTTATCTGTCAGTTCTTGCAATTTGTTTTGCATATTATTGATTCTCAATTAATTATCCTAAAAATCCGAGTAGCAGACCTGCTGCAACTGCGCTTCCTATAACGCCCGCTACATTCGGTCCCATGGCGTGCATAAGAAGGAAGTTTGTAGGGTCATATTTTTGCCCCTCTACTTGTGAAACACGCGCACTATCGGGAACTGCAGATACTCCTGAGTTTCCAATAAGAGGATTAATCTTATCTTCCGGTTTAAGGAACAAGTTCATGAATTTTACAAAAAGAACTCCTCCGCAAGTTGCGAATACAAACGAAGCGGCTCCCAAAACGAAGATAAGGACAGATTTGAGTTGAAGGAATTTATCTGCCTGAGTTGAGCAACCCACAGTTACACCTATAAGTATAACAACAATATCGTTTAGCGGCCCTCTTGCAGTTTCTGCCAATCTTCTTGTTACACCGCTCTCTTTCAAAAGGTTACCAAAGAACAACATTCCAAGAAGCGGAATGCCGGAAGGGACGATGAATGCCGTGAGCAAAAATCCGATAATTGGGAAAATGATTTTCTCTCTTTGAGTTACTGCTCTTGGAGCTTTCATCTTTATTAAACGTTCCTTCTTATTGGTGAGCAATCTCATGATAGGTGGCTGAATAACAGGAACCAAAGCCATATATGAGTATGCCGAAACAGAAATTGCTCCCACTAAATCCGGAGCTAATTTACCAGATAGGAATATAGCAGTAGGACCATCTGCCCCGCCAATTATACCAATAGCACCAGCCTCTGCAGGAGAGAATCCCAACGCAAGAGCGCCGATGTATGCAGCAAAAATTCCAAGCTGTGCTGCAGCACCTACAAGGAGCAGTTTCGGATTGGAAATGAGCGATGAGAAATCTGTCATTGCCCCAATACCAAGGAAGATTAGAGGAGGATAAAAGCCTCTCCTGACACCTTGATAGAGAATATTTAAAACAGAACCATCTTCATAAATTCCAACCTGAAGTCCGGAAAAGAGCGGAATATTTCCGATAACCATTCCGAATCCGATAGGAATAAGAAGGAGCGGTTCCCAGTCTTTCTTTATTGCCAGATAGACAAAGAGCAAACCTACTAAAATCATAATGATATGACCTATCGTAGCATTTGCAAAACCTGTATATTGAACGAATTGCTTAAGATTAGCAACTATATTGGATTCTAAAATCATAGACATTAACCAATTACAGCAATTACATCGCCCTCAAGAACTGAATCGGACTTTTTAACTTTTATCTCCTTGATAACTCCATCTGCAGTTGCCTCAATTACATTCTCCATCTTCATTGCTTCAAGTATGCAGACTTTGTCTCCTCTTTTAACAGTATCTCCCTCTTTTACAGCAATATCCAAGATAACACCAGGAAGAGGAGAGACAACTTTTTCTCCGCTTGCTCCGCTTGGTGCAGCAGCTGCAGCGGTTGTAGGAGCAGCTACAGAAGGTGCGCTGATTGTTGCAGCTTTTGGTGCAAATTGTTTAGGGGCAGCAACCGGTTTGTCTAACTCAACATGGAAAACTTTTCCATCAACGAAAACATCCAATTTATTATCCTCTCCCGGATCTATTTGGACATTGTATTCGTTACCATTTATCTTAATTTTATAATCTTTCATAATATGTAAAGTATTTCAAATTTTATAAGTTATTTTCTCTTAATCCCCAAGTAGATTTGTCCATCAACTCTCTGTTGATTGTAATAATATCGCTCTCATAGTCGTGTATCTCGTTCTCTTGCTGATACATATAGCACGCTACTGCAACTGCGGCATACCTTTCGGCAGAGACAGCTGCTCCGGCTTCAATTGCTGTATCGAGATGAGTATTGGCATCAACTTGTTGGAGTTTAGGATTTTTCTTCATTGCTCTTCTTCCAACAGCTCTGAAACTGAAGAAGAGAAGGAGCAATGCCAAGAATACTACGCTAAAGCAAGTCAGGAAGAGAATAACTCCCCTTGGATCTATCTCTTTCATTTTCTGCGATTTAGTCTTAACCTCCTCTGTTGTGTTAGTAATACCTGGAGTAGGGTAAGATAAAACTCCCCAGCCTCCGTCTGCTCCAATTTTTGCATCTATAGCAGATTTTCTGGCAGAGCGTTGGGTTACAGAGAGAGGTTCATGTATTCCAGCACCATCCTCTTTTCTTCCAAAACTTTTATCTTGAGGGATTTGTGGGAGTGCTACCTTATCAATGAGCTGTCCACCCGGTTCATAGATGTAGAGATTATTAACTCCATCTAAAGTGTAGTTCATGTGAAAAACTCCCTTGTCCGGATTGCCATCTGCGAATAGGATAAAGTAACCTCTTAATCTTATGATTGTCTCGGGATTACCTTTAGGAATTTGAAATACATTTCCTTTAGGAGCTTTAACTACGTTATCTTGTTCTGTATCTGTAACATAGAACCCTGCAACATCTATCATTCCGTATGCAGAGTTGAAAAGCTCTATCCAACCGCTTCTCTCACCATTTTCATCTGTAATTCCGGTGGTATTCTCTTTTTGCACCTCATTGATTCGTATATCGAGGTAACTTTGAGAATACGACGGAACAGAAAT
>CADBRQ010000103.1 GCA_902797115.1 uncultured Bacteroidia bacterium | reverse complement strand
TTCTCGTTCGTAGAGGTATAGACTCCAATAGATTCTCTATTTTTCATGAATCCGTTTACAGCAGACGCCCCTCCAAAAGAGATTGTGTTGCAAAATGTTAATCCTTGACCAAACGATACTTTCATGTCTCCCAAAATAATGCTCTCAATGGAAACTTTTCCTAATTGCTTATCATACAACGCAGCTGCTCCGCTTATAAAGTCTCCTGCAGGTATTTTGTTTTTTCCCATGTATGGCTCACCACTATCTTTTTCCATTATGAATTCAATTTCTAACCTGTTCAGATACTGTAGGTTATATTTTAATAGAAAATAGTCGTCACTATATCTGTATTCTCTATTGCCCTTTTTTTTTTTTTTTTTTCCGCTATTTACAGAGCCGATTTTATTTATGGAAGCATTTTTTTTTTTCGTAGTTCCAGATGTCTGAGAGTTGTTTTGCAAATTAGTGTAATACTTTGTGTATAAGGCGATTTTAGAATCTTTAAGGAATCCTTTCCTGACAACTTCAGCATTTCCAAAAAAGATATATGGCTTTAGAAATTCAACTATGTTAGAGTTGAACCCGTACACCAACTCCAATTCTGAATAAGAGAGAATGGCACCACTGGCTCTTATATGCTCTTTGAGCGCAAGAATTTGAAATTCAGAGAGAACTCTCAAGCAAGACAATTCGTATCGCGATGCGGAGTTTATATTTAAAGGATTTTTTCTGAGCTTTTGGTAGTGCTCAATTGTCTCTTCAATTTCTTCTGTTATTGAGTTTTCATCAATACCATTTTCTAAAAGTTCTACGATGTAATTCAGATTGAGAATATCGTTTGTGAGATCTCCATTTTGATTTTCAATATTCTGAGCAGCAGAAAAATTGGAGCTCAGAATAAGAAATGTAGCAGAAAACCCTTGGATTAAAAGGATCTTAAACAGAATAGATGTTCTAATTTGATATTTCATTTCTCTCTTTCACTATACTCTCCCCACGTTTATGAAATACCACCGGTTTGCCTCCTCTTCTGCAAAAATAATGTCCGTTTTAAGAGAAAGCAAGCAAAAAGGTAAAATTGACTCTTTTGCTATTTATCCTTTAACTTTAATCTTTTTGCCAGGATGGATTTTAGACTGTGTAGTAAGTCCGTTCATCTTTAGCAAGTCGTTGAGACTCATGCCATTTTTGCGTGCTATACCAAAAAGTGTATCACCTTTTTTTACAGTATATGTCTTTGTTCCTGTGTCGGAAGTTGAATGGCTCGCTTTAGAGGAACTGCTGGAGTTGATGGTGCCGGACGAGGCTGATGTTGAAGTACTTGGAGCTTTACCTCCTTTATATATTATAATGTTTTGCCCTATGCGCAAGTTATTTCCTTTAATCTTGTTCCAGCTTTGCAGTTGTTTAACTGTTACTCCGTATCTGCGGGCAATTTGTCCAAGTGTCTGACCTTTCTTTACTTTATGAATTATTCTCTGCTGCTGCCCTTTTCCAGACTCTCCTCTCTCTTCTTTGTAACGGCTGTAAAGTATAGGGTTGAAATAAATGCTGTCTTTGTACGCGTAAATCTCTTTTTCCTTTTCTACAAACGCAAGTGTATAATTATAAGGAAGTTTCAGAATATAACCTTCCGCAGAGCCGCCAGGAATAATATCTTGAATATATTGCGGATTAAGCACCCTCAACTCCTCTACACTTATATCCATATTGTCTGCAATTTGTTCAAAATGAAGATTTTTATGAATCCTGAATGTATCTACATGAGGAGGGAGGGAGATTTTCTCAGGAACGATATTGTAATTTTTGTAGTAATGTGTGAGGTATAAAGCACCAACAAAAGCAGGCATATATCCTCTTGTCTCTTTAGGCAGATATTCATAAATATCCCAGAAATTTTTACTTCCTCCAGCTTTTCTAATGGCCTTGTTTACATTTCCGCTTCCGCAGTTATATGATGAAATTGCTAAAGCCCAATCTCCGAAAATTGCATAAGCATCTCTTAAATAGCGTGCTGCAGCGTGTGCACTTTTTTCTGGATCGAATCTTTCATCTACGTATGAGTTAACCTCCAAATCATAGATTTTTGCTGTCTGCAACATAAACTGCCAAGGCCCTTTTGCTTTTGCCCTCGAGACCGCAAAAGGATTGAGTGCGCTCTCTATAATTGCTAAGCGGCATAACTCTTTCGGTAGGTCATATTGGTCAAAAACCTCCTCAAACAGAGGCATATAATATGAGCATAGCCCAAGTATTGTTGCAGATTTCTTAGGAATTTTCTGAGTGTAGAAGACAATGTGATTTTTTACGATCTGATTATAGGGAATCTGAACCAAGGAGTTCATCTTCTTGATGTTTTCTATGATTATATCGTCCGGAATATCTGAACTGAAGCTCGCTTGGTCTATCTCTTCTGTCTGATCAGGAATTCCTTTAAGAGATCTCTGTGAGTACCAGACTGCAAGTAAACTGTCTGAATTAGAGCCGGGTACACCATCTAAATTCAACAGGGCTTCTGCCTCTTCAAATGCTCCCCAAGCATCTTCATCATCAAAGGAGGTGGTATCTGAAAGTTCAATAGCATCTGCAAGAAGCGCCTTTAATGAGTCTATTTTTTTCCTCAGCGATTCGTTCTCTTTTTGCAATTCTTTTTTAGATTTTCCGAAAATTGATTGTGAGTATGCTTGAGTTGAGATAGCTGCAAAAAATGCAATGATTAATACTCTTAATGTTAAATTCCTTATATTCATTATTTTATAATTTTACTATTTAAAAAGTTATATTCATCTGAAACCCGAATTTATTCTCTCGCATATAAGAACTCTCTCCGTAAAATCCTCCGCTTGGATATGTTGCAGGCATAAAGGATGGGGCAACATTGAATGTTATGTCATCGGAAATGTCGAAGTTTGCAAAGTGGGCGAACACGTTGGCATCTATGACATTAAGGATGTAAATAAGGAGTGTAGCAATTATGGAATAATCTCTGTTTCGTCTGTAACTGTCTCTGAACCAAATCAAATCTTGTTGACTGTAAGGACCGGTGTATGTCCCCTCTGCCATCTCCATAAGGAAGTGTCTGTAGCGTTGATATTGTTTTTGGTTAAACGCCCAGCAGTATCCGCTCACCATAAAGCCGCCGTAGTAAAGGGGTATGTGCCAGTAATCTCCATTATATGCCTGACCAAGCCCAGGGAGTAGAGCCGAATAGAATGACGCTCGTGCCGGAAGATGTTTCTCGTATGATTTGTAACGGATGTTGGCATCCATCAATTGTCCCCAGTATGTTGCAACTGCGGTATATACGAAGATATTCCGGAGATTTCTTGCTTGGGAGGAGCCGTCACTCTTCCATTTTTTGTTTGATAAAACTGCTCCGGTTACACTTCCTCCCAAAAGTGAATATACTACAGGAACTTTCCAATAGTCTCTGTTGTACATCTGTCCTGTCCCTGGTAAGAACATCGCTCCAAAAACAACATTTGAAAGGGTCATCGTATCTTTATGGGCAAGAGAACGGAAATACTTTTTGAAAGTGAAGGATGGTTTGTAGGTAGTATCGTTTACGTATGTTGTATCTTGTGAGTTGTAAATATTGCTGCTGAAAGTTCCTGCAGCCCCTGGATTAAACTGGGCCATAAGATTTTGCTGAAAGCAAACAATCAGCACAAACATTGCTGCGAAAATGTATTTTAAACTCTTTTTCACTTTGTATTCCATTACATCTTATTCTTCTGAAGACTCTTTAAGAACTCTTCTAACTCACTTTCGTTTTTATATTTGATAATCAAACTTCCTCCACCGCCTTGCTTTGCTTTTATAATAACTTTGCTTTTGAAATATTTTGAGAGGATCTTTCCCACTTCTATTCCGCTGTTGTTAGGGATATAGTTTGTTACGACATTTTCTTTGTTCTTTTTCTCCCCAGCTTTTTTAACAATCTCCTCTGTTTGTCTGACATTGAGTCCTTCTGCAACTATTCTCTCTGCAAGTTTTATTATCTGTTCATCGGAACCAAGACCCAGCAAACTCTTTGCATGTCCCATTGTAATTGCCTCTTTTTTAATGGCTAACTGAACCTGAGGCGGTAGTTTAAGCAATCTTATATAATTGGCGATGGTTGCTCTGTTTATCCCAACTCTTTGAGATAGCTGCTCTTGGGTGAGGTTACACTCTTCTGTCAGGCGTTTAAGCGAGAGTGCTATCTCCACAGGATCTAAATCATCTCTCTGAATATTTTCAACCAGAGCCATTTCTAATTTTGCTCCATCGGTATCTTCTACATCTTTTTTTATGTATGCGGGAATTGTCTTCTTTCCGGCAATTTGGCTTGCTCTGAAACGGCGTTCTCCACTTATAATCTGAAACTTTCCGACACTTAAACGAATGACGGTAATTGGCTGAATAACACCTAACTGTTTGATAGATTGAGCAAGCTCTTGAAGTTTTTGTTCATCAAAATCTACTCTCGGTTGCAAAGGATTTGGAACAATATTCTTTAGTTCGATTTCCTGAATTGCCGTAAGTGAATGGGTTGGGGAGACTTTAGAAACATCGGTATGGGCAGAAGGGATCTTTTCCCCTCCAAGAAGCGAGCTTAAACCTCGTCCCAATCCTGTATTTGTTTTTTTAGACATATCTCTTATAAGTTTTTAGCTATTACCTCTTTAGCCAAGTTAAGGTAATTGTTTGTTCCATTGCTCAAGGCATCATAAAGTATGACAGGTTTTCCATGACTCGGACTCTCTGCAAGGCGAACATTACGACCTATGACAGTATCGAACACCATCTCTCCAAAATGATGACGGACATCCTCTGCCACCTGATTGGCAAGTCGCAAGCGGGAGTCGAACATTGTGAGAAGGAACCCCTCAATAGTGAGTTGCGGATTGAGTTTCATTTGAACTAACTTAATGGTGTTAAGTAGTTTACCTAATCCTTCCAATGCAAAGAACTCTGCCTGAACAGGAATAATCACAGAATCTGCAGCAACCAATGCGTTGATTGTAATAGTTCCCAAAGATGGAGAGCAGTCAATTATTATAAAGTCGTATAAATCTTTAATCGCATCGAGAGTACCTTTAAGAACGGCGGCTCTTTCAACCTCCTGCCCCTCTCCATAGAGTTCTATCATCTCTATCTCTGCTCCTGCTAAATCTATTTGAGAGGGAATTACATCCAGATTTTTAATATCTGTTCCAAGCAAGACATCTTTTAACTCTTTCTCACCGATAAGTACATTATAAACTGTCTTTCCACCAAGCGTATCGGGATTAAAATTGAGCCCCGAAGTGGCATTTGCTTGAGGATCTGTATCTATAAGAAGTGTTTTCTTCTCTAAAACTGCCAAGGATGCTGCTAAATTTATTGCGGTTGTGGTTTTCCCGACTCCCCCTTTCTGATTTGCTATTGCTATAACTTTTCCCATATTCAAAAATACCTTTTTTACTACAAAAACTCTGCTAAGGCATATCCTCACAAAAATACACATTTTTTTGAGCTTTCTCAATAAAGTTGTCTATTTTTGTGCTATGGAAAATGTTTGGCTGGTAATTGTAAACCCGAAGGCGGGTAGCGGAAAGGGGCTTAAAGATTGGCCCGTAATTTCTAATCAGATGTATAGCAGCGGGTTAAAGTTTACTTGCGTTTTTACCGAGCACAAGTTTCATGCAATTGAGCTGACGGTTAAAGCGGTCAATGACGGCTATCGGAATATTTTAGCGGTTGGTGGAGACGGAACAGTTCACGAAGTTGTAAACGGTATATTTTTCCAAAAAGTGGTCCCGACTTCTGAAATAACTTTGGCAGTAATTCCTACCGGAACCGGCAATGACTGGATTCGTATGTACGGAATCTCCAAGACCTATTCAGAGGCAGTTCGTGCTTTGGTGGAGAAGCGTACCGTGCTTCAAGATGTGGCAAAGGTTGAATATTTTGAGTGTAAGGTACGCCATATTCGCTACATGGCAAATGTTGCAGGTTTTGGATTTGATGCAAAGGTAAATCTGAAGTACAACAATCTGAAAGATGAGGGCAAGTATAGCAAAAGTCTCTATCTGAGAAGTACATTTAATACTCTGATAGGGTATTCTTCAAATAGTTATCAAATAAAGGCAGATGGCGAGGATTTCTTTGAGGGGGTGGCATTCTCCGGAGCTGTGGGAATTGGAAAATTTAATGGAGGGGGTATGCAGCAAACTCCTAAAGCTTCTGTGGACGACGGGCTGATAGATTTAACTATTATCAAGAAAATGAGCAAGTTGTCTGTTTTAAGAAAATTTCGTCTTCTATATACCGGAGGAATCTATTCACTCCCGAGCGTTCTCTTTAAACAGTGTCACTCGTTAGAGATAATCTCTTCTCCTAATACTCGAATAGAGATTGACGGAGAGGCAGTTGGGGAGTCTCCACTTAAATTCAGCGTTGTTCCCCGCAGTATTAAAGTTGTGGTAGGAACCTCTTATAAAATTTAGATACTATTATTTTATTCACTAATACATTTATGGCAAAAAAGAGTGTTAAAGATTGGGTGATAGCAACCAGACCTTGGTCTTTCCCCGCTTCCAGCATGCCTGTTGTAGTTACAATGGCATACATTTTCTACATGAGCAAATCTGTTGGAACAGAAGTTATTATTGGAATGAAAGATTTTGTAAGCGAAGGAATTAATTGGACCAACGGCTGGATTGCATTGGCAATGATGATTGTGTTTCAGGCGGCAGGCAATTTGGTAAGTGATTATTCAGATCATGTAAAGGGTGTAGACAGACCCGGAAGTTTGAACGGTGTGCGCCATATTCAGTCGGGAAAATTTACCCCCAAGGAGGTACTTAATTTTGGATTGATTTTAACAGGTGTTGCAGCACTTTTAGGGCTGCTTCTGTTGTCTCGCTCCTCGTTTTCTCTTTTTTGGTTTGGACTTCTTGGAATATCTCTGCTTCTGTTTTATCCTAAATTAAAAGCTAACGCCCTTGGCGATGTGGATATTCTTCTTTGTTATGCGCTCATTCCCTCTTTGGGTACAAGTTATGTTCTTACAGGAACTTATCACTTTGAGGTAATGCTGCTCTCTTTGACTTACGGGCTTTTGATTGTTGCAATTTTGCATGCCAACAATACTCGCGATATACTTAACGACCGCGGGGCGAATCTTACTACCTTATGCGGTTTAATTGGCGGAAAGATTTCTAAATATATCTATTTGGCAGAGGTTATGATTCCTTACATTCTTATTGTGATTTTTGTTGCTGTAGGGTGGCTTCCTTGGATAGTTCTTTTTGTATTTGTCACTTTACCTATCGCGATAAAGAATATATCTGTTATGATGAAGGCACGCCCTGAAAATGAGGAAGATATAGCTACATTAGACAAATCTACAGCCGGTATGGAGCTTCTTTTCTCCCTCCTTCTCTCTGCTTTGTTGGTAATTGCCGGAGTGATGCTGAAGAATTAAAGATGCGTGCAGTGGTATTATGAAAGAGAGTCGTTCTGTTAAAGGTGTCTGGGTGGGGCTTGCTGTGGCGTCTCTGCTGTGGTTTATTATGTTCTCCTCATGGACATCTCCTTATGTAAACTTCTGGTATACAATGGCTTTTTCCGGAATTCTTTTAACTGCAATAGCAATTTTTTTTGGAAAGGAGTGGTTGAAAGAGATTCATTTTAATTTCCGTTCTCTTTTGTGGGGAATTGTGATAGCCACTGCCCTATGGTTTCTGTTTTTAATTTGCGACAAACTTTCCTTCCTGTTTTTCAGTTTTGCAGCTTCCGGCGTAGATTCTATCTATGCTATGAAGAGGGGCGAAAACCACTATGTTATAGCAGCTTTGCTTTTGTTTATAATCGGTCCTGCTGAGGAGATTTTCTGGAGAGGTTTTGTTCAACGAAAATTTTCTCAGAGGTGGGGTGCCAATATCGGTTTTGCAGCAGCACTTTTGTGTTATTCTCTCATTCATATATGGTCTTTGAACTTTATGCTCATTATGGCAGCCATGGTAGCAGGTTTCTGTTGGGGGCTTATTTACAGACTATATCCCCGTTCTCTCACTGCTTTGATTGTTTCACATGCCATTTGGGATCTTTGTGCATTCATCGTTTTCCCGATACACTGATTTTTAATCCAAGTAATATTCTATGAAAACCCTAACAATCAATATACTTCTCTGCGATACATTTCCAGGACTTCTTCCCTCATATATAGAGAGTTATACCTCAATGTTCCAAAAACTTTTCAATTCTGCAACCGTAGATGATCTCTCTCTTGAATATAAAGTCTTTGAGGCGTTTAATTGTGAACTTC
>CADBRQ010000102.1 GCA_902797115.1 uncultured Bacteroidia bacterium | reverse complement strand
CCTTGGAAACTCCGCGATGTGGTTATAACCGGCTTATTAAATTTATAAACTAAGTGTGGCTGAGCATCTTCGGGAGTTTGGCTTCTGCCGTAATCTTTAATATCAATATAGAGATATGCCTTTCCATTTTTTCTCAAGGTATCTGCTCTGAAGAAAAAATAGTCTTTTGAAAAATTAAAATAACCAAGATTATTGTAAATTTTCTCCAATCTGGCAGATTCTTTCTCTAACGCATTCTCGGAGAGTATCTTACCTATCTTTACATCGTCAGACGGGGAATTTTTCAATAATATTGCGAGGGTCTTTTCATCAGAAGCGGTATATATAATGGAGTCTATTATATATGGGCTTCCTAAGTTGACAACATAGTTTACTTGAGTTATCTTATTGGAAGTTACGATTGAATCGCGAACAGTTGAGTTGTAATATCCTAAATAGTTTAAGTGTGTTTTGATATTTGAAACAGAACTCTTTACAAGATTCTTATCAAAAATAACCGGAGCTCGTCCCCAGTTTTCAGAGATGTTGTACATTGCTACCTTTCTGTTAAAACCGAGAAAGGTCTTCTGCGGGGCTTGTTTAATGTACTTATTTACATCTGTAACTTTGCCTTTATCGGAGTTTTTCTCAAAAACAACATTATTTGCAACTAAAACACTCTCCCCGTCGGCAAGGCGTTTTGTCAAGCTGCATGAGGTGATTAAACAGAGATAAAGAATCCCTAATAAGCCAAATAAGATATATTTAAGTGCATTTGTTCTCATTATCACCTACAAAATTAGTTAAAATAGTTGTTTTATCGCCGATTTTGAATAAATTTGCGCTAATAAAATAAAGTAACTTACTTAAATTGGTAAAATTTGGGGAATGTAACTCACTTACTTTGGTACTATGAAAGACAAATATTTAAACTTAGTTGAGCAATCTTTTGATTGGCCGCAAGACGAATTCAGGATAGAAGATGGCAATTTATTCTTCAACGATATCCCAATGATGGATATTATTTCTCAATATGGAACACCTCTGAAAGTTACGTATCTGCCAAAGATTTCTTCTCAGATTCAGAGGGCAAAGAGACTCTTTAATGTTGCTATGGCAAAGGTAGATTACAAAGGTTCTTATAACTATTGTTATTGCACAAAAAGTTCCCACTTTGCTTTTGTCATGCAGGAGGCGTTAAAGAACGACATCTATATAGAAACATCTTCGGCATTCGACTTTAATCTTGTAGATGCCCTTGTAGAAGAGGGTGTTATAAACAGCGACATTCATATTATCTGCAATGGTTTCAAGAAAGATACATATATAGAAAACATTGCAGCAAAGTGTAATGCGGGATGGAAGAATGTCATCCCTATTTTGGATAATATGGCTGAGTTCGAAGATTTGGATAAGAGTATCAATTCAAGCTGTAATTTAGGTATCAGAATAGCATCAGAAGAGGAACCTAAATTTGAATTTTACACATCGCGATTAGGTATAAGATACTCAGATATAGTTCCGTTTTATAAAGAGAAAATAGCTAAAAGCAAGAAGTTTACATTGAGCATGCTACACTTCTTTATTAACACCGGAATTAACGACAACGCATACTATTGGAATGAGTTAAATAAGTGTGTAAATGTATATTGCGACCTTAAACAAATTAATCCCGACCTTACATCCTTAAATATTGGTGGAGGTTTTCCAATTAAAAACTCCTTGGCTCAAGATTACGATTACGAATATATGACGGAGGAGATAATTGCTCAGATAAAGCATATTTGTGACAGAAGAGGAGTTGCCGAGCCGGATATATTTACAGAATTCGGGACATTTACGGTTGGAGAGAGCGGAGCTACTATTTTCCAAATCCTCGATGTTAAACAACAGAACGACAAAGAGCGTTGGTATATGATTGACGGCTCATTCATGACCACTCTGCCAGATATTTGGGGAATAGACAAACGTTTCATATTACTCCCCATAAATAAATGGAACGAGCAGTATCAAAGAGTATTTCTTGGTGGATTAACCTGTGATTCAGAGGATTACTATAATGCAGAGATGCATGCGAATGCAATTTTCTTACCTTATACAAGAGGTCGTAAAGATTCAGAGCCACTCTATATTGGTTTCTTCCATACAGGTGCTTATCAAGAATCTATTGCCGGTTATGGCGGAATTCAACACTGCTTAATCCCTGCGCCAAAGCATGTTATAATAGACAGAAACGCAGAGGGAGAATACACAACCAAACTTTTCAGCAAGGAACAATCGTATAAGAGCATGTTGAAAATACTTGGTTATTAACAATTTACTCCATTTATATCTCTTCGGCGATGCGTTTGTCTGCAAATAAAATCAAGCAATTAAGGGGGCTTTCCCAAAAGAAATTCAGGGCAGAATCCTCTCTGTTTATAGTTGAGGGAGAGAAACTTGTAAATGAAGCTTTGCACTCCGACTTTGAAGTTTTAGAGGTTTATAGAGAAGAGGAGATAGGGGCAGATTCTATGAGAAAAATCTCTATGCTTACCACTCCCTCCCCTATTTTGGCGGTTGTAAGACAAAAACATGCTGCGGTAGAATCTATTGAATTTAAGCAAAATAGAATCTACTTTCTTCTCGATGGGATAAAAGATCCAGGTAATTTTGGGACAATTCTCAGAACTGCAGAGTGGTTCGGAATCTCGGGCATAATTGCCAGCCCCGATTGTGTAGAACTTTATAATCCTAAAACAGTTCAGGCAACTATGGGGGCTATTTTTAGAATGAATGTTCTATATACCCCTCTACCTGAGATTATTGCTCGTTTTAAAGAGAATGGTTGTGAGGTTTTTGCAACCGTATTGGATGGTAAGCCTATTGATAATCTTGCTCAAAGAGTTAAAGGCAAATGTTCTGCTTTTCTTTTTGGTAATGAGTCAGAAGGTATATCCGATGAGGTGAAAAAACTTATCAAAAACGAGAATAAACTTCTTATACCACAATATGGGAAAGATGGTAAAGCTATAGTTGCTAAGGAGTTTTGCTCGAGCGAATCGCTGAATGTTGCCTCATCTGCCGCAGTGATATGCGCCTTAATCAGATAATTCCATCCACAAATCCATTTTTTTATCCCGCTCACTCTTAATATCTGAATATTTTTTAGATAGTTCTGTAATTTTCTCAGGATCTGTTGCTTGAGTAAGTGCAATCTCAGTCATAGATAACTCATTGTCTAACTCTGCAATCTCATTCTCAACTTTTTCTATCTCTTTACGCTTTTTGCGTGCATCCTTACTCTCTTGTCTGAACTTTTGAGAATCGGGTGTATTGGTTTGTGCAGAAACCTCAGAGTGTTTAACTGTTCCTTTAAAACTCAATGTGGGTTTTATAAGTGTTTGTTCCCGTTTTTGCAAATTGTAGAGATAATCTCCTATTCCTCCCAAGTGCTCTCTCACTTTCCCGTCTCTGAACTCATACACTTTATCTACCAGTCCATCAAGAAAATCGCGGTCGTGAGAGACTATGACAATAGTTCCATCGTAGCTTTTAAGTGCTTGTTTGAGAATATCTTTACTCAAAAGATCCATGTGATTTGTAGGCTCATCCAGAGCAAGCAGATTGTATGGCTTTAAGATAAGTTTTGCCATTGCCAAGCGTGCCCTTTCTCCTCCACTTAAAACTGCAACTTTTTTCTCTACATCTTCCCCTTTGAAAAGGAATGCACCTAAAATATCTTTAAGCTTTGTCCGTATATCTCCAACTGCTATTTTATCTAAAGTACCGAGGACGGTATCGTTTTTATCAAGAATATCTTCCTGATTCTGAGCGTAATATCCTAATTCAACATTGTATCCGATATTAGCCTCTCCGCAAAGTGGTTGCAACTCTTTGGTAATAACTCTCATAAGGGTTGTTTTACCCTCTCCGTTTCTCCCTAAGAAAGCAACTTTTTCTCCCCTCTGAATAGTTATATTTACCTTATCTGCAACTACTTTCTGAGGATAACCGAATTTTGCGTCAATAGTTTGAAAAACAATGTTTCCACTTCTTGGTGCAGGCGGGAATTTAACGCTCAGATGCGATTTGTCTTCTGCATCTATTTCTATTCTCTCCAGTTTATCTAACTGTTTTATACGGCTTTGCACCTGATTACTCTTTGTAGCTTTATAACGGAATCTCTCTATAAACTCTTCTGTTTTCTCTATCATCCTTTGCTGATTCTCGTAGGCTGCTTTCTGCTGGGCCATTCTCTCTGCCCTCAACTCTTTGTATTTTGAGTATGGAACTTTGTAAT
>CADBRQ010000101.1 GCA_902797115.1 uncultured Bacteroidia bacterium | reverse complement strand
TGGTGCTTGTCGCAAGAGACCAAGCATATAACTAATAACAATATAAAGATTAGATTTTTTCTCATTTTAAAAATATAGTTTAAAAGTGTATAATAGTATGATATTGAGGTTTGTCGTATGTAATGGTTCTGAACCACCAAGTGAACTTTAAATTTCTTGTTGAAGGGTCTGTCAGAGTATTTCCGTCATCATCCAATACAGCTCCCCGTTTTAAATCAAATAATTTGGTATAATAATATCCATTACACATTCCTCTCCAACCCCAATTACAATGAACTAAGGATCTTTCTTGGACAGGCTCATTTGTTTCTATGCGATATAACACCTGCTTTTTATATCCATCTATAACCCATGCATGACATTTTGATATTTTTAATTTTGGAATTGCTGCAACGAAAACAGGTCTGTCTGTTTCGAGCATCTTAACGACTCCCTTGTGCTTGTAACTTGTGTGTCTATGAACTTTTGTATATCCGTATGCGTGAAAACAATTCTTCGCCTTTACCGGCCATGCAAAAGTTCCTCCCCATAGATATGATGCCTTACACTTTGCGCCAAGAAAGCGTAAAAATTTTGCAGTATAATCAACATCATCATCAGTTGCTGTGTAATTTCCAGAACTCTTTGAGGGATAAACATATTTCATAAATGCAGAAGGGTGAGTTTCTTCCAAATTGTATGTAATTATCTGACCCACGGCAATTGGAACACAACCTACCTCACCTCTTTTGTTTGAAAGTGGTGGATTAGGACAATATCTGTTTAATGTATTATTTTGGTCCCATTCAGTTGTCAGCATTATAGGAACTTCTGCTACGGTTCTCCATTCATACAAAGGGGCGGAATGACTGCTGCCCATACTAAACCAATGGTAAATACCAATATCTGCACTTCCGCAGGTTGTATCTACAGGCTGATACCAAAAGTTTTCATTCTCCGGATCATGAGACCCTATTTCATCTATAGCAAACTGATAAACCATTTCTCCTATGAAATCTTCATCACTGCCGTGCTGTACATTAGTTGTATCTGAAAGAACTGTTTGAATAAAAGAATTGTCATCATCGAATTCATTATCCTCCTCCTCATCTGCCCATTCTTCTCCATCATCATCAATATAGAATTCTTCTATGTCATTAAGATCTTCTTCGGGAATTTCAAAAGAGTCTGTACTTATATTGAAACTCTCAAGCGATATGGAGCCCGATTCTGTAATTGCAAGAATTATGGATGGGATTCTGCTGTCAGCAGACAGAATAGCATATCCCCCTGTCTCAAAATCAGCTATATACAATAAAGTATCTGGAATTATAAGTTCTTGTGCAGAAGATTTTGTTCTAAGAAAACTTTTAGTAATCAACTCTTTGGTTTTTAAAGAAGTTTTAACTCCTCTAACAGACTTTACCTGTTTGTATTTCAATGGTGCATCAACTTTAGTTGGAGCCATAGAACTTAAAAAATCTTCAAGTTCTCCAAGAGCTTGAGCTTGAGAAATTTTGTACTTTGTACCTTCTCTCGTTAAATTAGTTTCGTCTTTCTGTAGGGAATCAAAATTCTTTGAACATGCAATAACTGCAAGTAATACTAATGATAAAATCCAATATTTCCTTCTCATAATCAAAAAAAATAATCTTAACCAAACAATTCCGATGATTGACAAATATAGTATTTTTTCTAATAATTTTGATTCAGTTGCTTATATCGGCAAGCATAAACCTCACACAGAGAGCCCAAAGAGCGAGCATCACAACGATGTTTAAATTTAACAATAAAATGACATAAACCCCGAAAGTTTTTTGTCTAACTTTTCGGGGTTCATATTAATCTTTAAGATTTTTCAAAAAATATAAAATATCCTATTAATAGAATTTATATCTATTGTCCTGTGTCTTATTATCTTGAAGCATTACCTGAGGAAGAACATTTATCATGCTTGAAGCAATTTGTTCGCGCCTTCTTGCAGCATCGTCTTCTGAATAGTAAGCACCTGTCTCTTTATCGTTAATTTTGAAATAGTAAATTCCCATAGCTCCTTTTACAGGACCTATAATCTTTGTCTCTCCTTTTTCTCCAGCAGCAGCAACAGCTCCTATAAACATTGGATCTAATTGACCATAAGATTGTATAGAAGAGAACGTTATGCCGTTTTGAGAAGAAACGGAAGTGTTATATTTCTCTGCAACTTCCTCCAAAGAAGTAACCTCATTACCAAATGCCACCTTTGCCTCTGCAACCATTTTTTCTACTTTCTTTTCTGCCTCTAACTGACTCTTGATATAAGAAGATACTTGAGAAACGGGAGCTTCTCCACGAGGGTTAATTTTAGTTACCGCTGCAACAAAGAAATATTTATTATCTATAGAAAATACAGGAGAAACTTTACCAACAGGATTTTCATATATCCATCGTGTTACTTCTCTCATATTGTTGTAGTTATGAAGAGTTTTCTGTCTTCCGGTAATGTTGGCAACAGGAATAATGTCAAGCCCTCTCTGCGATGCTTCCTCAATAAAACCCTCTAATTTTCCACCACTTTTTTCTACTAAAGAATTTGCCTCTTGATATATTCTTGAGTATGTATCTTGACTTGCTACAGCTTTCTTTAAAAGAATTGCAGCCTGGGTCTTTTGAACCGGTTTAGAAGTTTTTGTAACAAGTGTTATAAGATAGTTGCCATTGACCATGAGTTTCTCCGGCTCACCCGTTTTAGAGGTGAAAAGCTGTCTGAACTCTTTTGGAAGAGAATTGGCAATTGTAGATGACGTTACCCATCCGATTTCTCCAAGCTCCTGACCTGGCTGAAGTTGCTGAAGATACTCCTCTGGGAATGATTGAGCTGCAACAGCTGCAAAACTTTCACCTTTTTTCAACACAGTTAGAATGCTGTCGGCAACTTTAACATCTGCGCCCACAGGAATATATTTTACAAAGAGCGAATCGGGAATCATTGCCTTTCCTGTAATTTTTGCTGCAACAAAGTCATTTCCAGATTGTTGCGGCTCTAAAACTGCCTCCACAGAACCATTCGCAACAAACTCATCTAATGTTGCAGAAATTGAGGTCAAATCTCCCTTTTTATAATATTCTCCATCGTATGTGTAGTCGGAATTTTTATATAAAAAGTTTTTGAGTTCAGTTACATTTTCTTGTGCTAAAAATTCAGGGTATAAAACTTTAATCTCTTCGTTTGCTTTCTCTATGTCGCCCTCAGATGGAACAATATCAAAAGCAACCAAATCTGCCTCTCTGCTCTCTTCCTGATATAAAGAACTTTTTACTCTATTGTAATAAGATTTGATTTCTGAATCAGAAATTGTTATGGTGCTATCTGTAGCAAAAGAGATTGGTGCCATAACAAAATCTACATTATAAGATGTGTTGTTCTCTGCAATATCTCTTTTTATCTGCAGATTGTTCGCAACATCAGATGCCTCTAACAAAGAGGTGTATTTTACAAACATGCGGTCCTTTAATATATTGTCTTGCAAGAAGTTCCAATATGTTTTTAAATTTCCCGATGCGTCTTTGTCTATATTGCTTACAAAATCCAAAAATGCCTCTTTGTTAAAATTACCCTGTGCATCTGTAAAGCCCTGGCTCATAAGAACAGGAGAAATATCCACCCCTTGACACATATCATTCAACTCCTCTTGTCCTACTCCAACACCTGCGCTTTTGCAAGCAGGCATAAGAATATAATCGGAAATAGCATCTTTCCATGCACTCTCGTTAATCATCTCTGTTGCCTCTTCGTTTGTAGAGGCGTTTCCTGTGGTTATCTCATATATCTTATTGAACGACTCAACTCTCTTTTGGTATTGTTGAGCAGATATCGATTTTCCCCCTATTTTTCCCACATCATACTTAGATGAGAACATACTTATTGCGCTTTGAAGCGTGTCCGCATCGACGATGAAAGCAAGTAGTGCTAAAGCAATTATAATGGTGATGAACCATCCCATTTTTTTTCGCATTTTCTCTAAAAGTGCCATATTTTCTTATTTTTATCAGTTATCTGGTTAATATTATCTTATGCCCTCTTGGGCACAAGGGCTACAAAAGTAATAAATTTTGCTAAACGTTGAACAAAAAATGCATTATATCGCCATCTTCAACAACATATTCCTTCCCTTGGCTGGCCAATTTTCCCGCTGCTCTGCAGGCGCTTTCACTTCCATATTTAACAAAATCGTCAAATTTTATCACCTCTGCCCTAATGAATCCTTTTTCAAAATCGGAATGGATTACACCCGCCGCCTGAGGTGCTTTGTCCCCTTTTTTAATAGTCCACGCCCTCACCTCCGGCTCTCCTTGTGTAAAGTATGTCTGAAGCCCCAGTAAATCGTAGGCACATTGAATTATTCTCACAACTCCACTCTCTTTCAGTCCCATTTCTTCTAAAAACAGCGCTTTATCTTCGTAAGATTCCATCTCGGCGATATCTGCCTCTGTTCTGGCGCAAATTGTGAGAATTTGTGCATTTTCATCTTTTACAGCACTCTTTACCTGCTCTACATAGTTATTTCCCAATGCGGCACTTTTTTCATCTACATTACAGACATACATAACCGGCTTATTTGTCAGCAGGTAGAGTTCTTTGGCAAGTTTAATATCCTCTTTATTGTCAAACTCCACACTTCTCGCATTCTTACCCTGCGATAGGGCCTCTTTAAACCGTTCAAGAACATTGCAAAGTTTCTGGGCTGTTTTATCGCCACCCATTTTTGCCTGTTTTTCAACTTTTGATAATCTGTTTTCTACTGTCTCTAAATCTTTAAGTTGTAATTCAGTGTCTATTATCTCCTTATCTCTTACAGGATCTACACTTCCATCTACGTGCGCTATATTTGGATCTTCAAAACACCTTAATACATGTAAGATGGCATCTGTTTCGCGTATATTTGCAAGGAATTGATTTCCAAGCCCTTCCCCTTTACTTGCACCTTTTACAAGACCAGCTATATCTACTATCTCAACCGTTGCGGGAACTATACTGCGCGGGTGTACCATCTCCACAAGTTTTTCTAATCTTTTATCGGGAACGCTCGTCGATCCGACTTGTGGATTTATTGTGCAAAACGGAAAGTTTGCAGCCTCCGCTTTAGCAGAACTGATACAATTAAAAAGGGTGCTTTTCCCAACATTGGGAAGTCCTACAATTCCACACTTTACACTCATAAAAATAAGTTTAAATTTATTATAACTTCAACACCGCCATAAAGGCGCTTTGAGGAACTTGTACCTGACCAACTTGCCTCATTCTCTTCTTTCCTTTTTTCTGTTTCTCCAAAAGTTTTCTCTTACGCGAAATATCTCCACCGTAACATTTTGCAGTAACATCTTTTCTTACTTGGCGAACTGTCTCTCTTGCAATAATTTTAGCACCAATTGCCGCCTGAATTGCAATATCAAATTGTTGTCTTGGTATTAACTCTTTGAGTTTCTCACACATACGCCTTCCAAAATCATAAGCGTGGTCTCTGTGAATAAGACTCGAAAGGGCATCTACTTGTTCTCCGTTTAACAAAATATCCAACTTAACAAGGTCTGCATCGCGATAATCTGTAATATGATAATCAAACGAAGCATACCCTTTGGAGATTGATTTAAGTTTGTCGTAAAAGTCGAAAACTATCTCAGACAGAGGTAGATCAAAGTTTAGTTCAACCCTGTCTGTGGTAATATAGTGCTGGCTTATAAGTATGCCCCTTTTATCTAAACAGAGTTTCATGATAGGGCCAAAGAAATCTGATTTAGAAATCACTTGTGCCCTTATGTATGGCTCCTCAATATGATCTATCATTGTTTGTTCCGGAAGACCGGATGGATTGTGCACATCTAAAACCTCCCCGTCTGTGGTATATACTTTAAATGAGACATTTGGAACAGTTGTAATGCAATCCATATTAAACTCCCTATAGAGCCTTTCCTGAACTATTTCCAAATGGAGAAGACCTAAAAAGCCACAACGGAAACCGAAGCCCAAGGCGAGAGAGCTCTCCGGTTCAAAAACTAAAGAGGCGTCGTTGAGTTGAAGTTTTTCTAAAGAGACTTTGAGCTGGTCATACTCATCTGTCTCTACAGGATAAACTCCTGCAAACACCATCGGTTTAACCTCTTCAAAACCTGCAATTGCCTCTAAACAAGGATTTTGTTGAGATGTTATTGTATCTCCGACCTTAACTTCAACTGCACTTTTTATTCCACTGATTATATAACCCACGTTACCACATTCCACCTTCTCTTTGGGCTGAAGCCGCATCCCTATAACTCCCACTTCATCTGCCACATACTCCATATCTGTGTTTACGAACTTTACCTTCTCCCCTTTGTGGATGCTCCCCGCAAAAACTTTATAGTAAGCAATTATTCCCCTGAATGGATTAAATACAGAGTCAAAAATAAGAGCCTGGAGCGGAGCATTTACATCTCCTTTGGGAGAAGGAACTCTCTCTACTATAGCATCTAACACCTCTTTAACTCCCTTTCCTGTTTTTGCGCTGCACATTAAAACATCTTCCGGAGCGCAACCTATCATCTCACAAACCTGGTCCCTGACAACCTCCGGTTCGGCTGCTTCCATATCTATTTTATTAAGCACGGGAATTATTTCCAAGTCATGATCCAACGCTAAATAGAGATTAGAAATTGTTTGCGCTTGAATTCCTTGAGTTGCATCTACCACAAGCAGAGCACCTTCGCTCGATGCAATAGAACGGCTCACCTCGTATGAAAAATCTACGTGTCCCGGAGTGTCCAAAAGATTTAAAGTATATTCCTCGCCATCTTTTTTATATTTCATCTGAACGGCGTGGCTCTTGATTGTTATCCCCTTCTCCTTTTCAAGATCCATGGAATCAAGCACTTGCGCCTCCATCTCTCTGGATGTTACAGTGCCGGTCAATTCCAACATTCTATCTGCCAGAGTGCTTTTTCCGTGATCTATATGAGCTATTATGCAAAAATTTCTAATGTTTTTCATTACTACTCCTTGTCTTTTATTTTTAGATCTGTAGCGGCAGGAGTTTTAGGTTTAGGTGGACCTATTATGTTTACTGTATCTACATAAATACCTATTAAAGAGTCGCTTCCAACGCGAGTAAACGAGTCGAACGGACGGAGGATTATAGCATTCCTTGCCATCTCATCGCTCTCCATTCCATATCCCTGAAGATAACCTCTCGGAGCGCTCATTTTTACAAAACAATCTGTATAGATTTTATGTTCAAACCTATCCCAATAGAGGGTGTCGGTGAGCATTTTTTCTCCCTTTATAAAGTTGTTTATTTCCACATCTCCATAGACAGCCCACTGCTCTTTGCCGTTTTTCCATGTAGTATGTTTTGCTTGTTTTGCATGTATCTGTGTTTCAAGCAATCCATCATTATAAGAGAAGACATCGAAGCCTGCAGGAAACAACTCATAAGAGAGAGACTCTTCTTCATATTTCTCCATGCGCGGAGCTTCCATTCTCATAACAACAGAACCATTGTCGGACTGTGTGGCAAAAATAGTATCTCCAACTTGACGCGGAAGAGAAGATATATCGAGATTTTCTGCAATTTCTGCCTTACGGGTGCAATTAAAAAATAAAATTAGGGCAAAGAGTAGAAGAACCCCCTTCGCCCTAAATCCGTATTTATTTAAACCCCTCAGCATTCAGAGTTTATAGATTATTTATTTGTTCTTACTGTGGTGGTAGCTGTCATTCCACCGCAAGAAACGGTGTATGCTTTACCATCTGTAAGATCATACATAAATGCATCTGCTGCTGTTGGGAAATATGATCTGTAACGTCCTATATTTTTATCTGCTTCTGCGGCAAGATTAGAATCGGCTGCTTTTGCTTTCATCATATAATCTGTTGCTACCCAGAATTTTGCGCGTTTGTTCATTTCGTTTCCTCCGCAGCCTGCTCCTGCCCAAATGTTACCAATCAACATATATGCCTTGCCTGCATAATTAGGATTTAATTCTGCCGCCTGACGAGCAATATTTGCAGCTTGTCCAAAAGATCTGTTCTTATAGTGAATAGTTGCTATCTCATATAGATAAGTTCCTTTAACAATGCCGCTTGCTACGCGAGCCGCCTCTTCCAAATATTTAAATGCTGTAGTATTGTCGCCCTTTTTTGTATAGAAATTATATAAGTCGTATGCTGTTTGAGGGTCGTGTTGTAACGAGTATAATTGGCTGATAACTTTTGAGAAAAGATCGCTATCTACACACTCGTTAGAGTTAAGCAAACTTGCAATGGCTCTAAGTGCAGTAGCATCATTTTTAGCATCCTCGTATCGAGGAGTAAACACTTTGATAAGATTGTCACAATTTGCTACACCGCTTTTAATGAATGCGTTTTGAAGCATCTTCTCTTTTTCGTTAATTGTAGTATCTTGTGTTGCTGCCTTTTTTTGTTCCATTACACCATTAAACATAGTATAGGCTTCCATAACATCGTCCGAAGAGAGTTCATTGTTATTATATGCCTCGCTTGCTTTAATCATACCATTAACCAAGAAAGTCAGGTCGGAAGATGTACCATACTCTTGTGTATAGAGCTTAATATATTCGTAAATCTCTTTTGATTTTGATTGATCTTGGTCAAAAAATCTCATCAAATCTCTGATCTTGTCCTCTTTTGCAGTAAGGGCAGATTTTGGATAATATTGTGCTCTTGTCTCATTAAGTTCCAAAAGAACATTTATCATTTTTATCTTCTCCTCTTCTGTTGCTGCATTCTCGATAAGATAATTTGCTATTTTTTTACCGTGAATGAACAGGTTCTGACTTGCAGTAGGAGGGCACAATTCGAGTGCTTTCTTCCAATAGTTAGCGGCATCTGCCATATTGTTGCTGCGATAAAAATCTCTATAGAAATTGAGGTTGCTAACGCAGTCTGCACTATCCTTTCCAAATCTTCCCTGTGCAAAAACATCTGCAGAACTTATTAACAATAAGCCCATTGCAATGAGTAAAAAAACTTTGATTCTTTTCATGGTTATCTGTTTTTAATGTTTATATTATTCGTATTTTCTCTTGATGAACCAAATATCGTGCAAATTCAGTCCAACAGTAATGTTTATATATCTTTCTCTTATTAAATATCCCTTTGTTCTGCCTCTTTGCCCTGCATCTATACTAAAATTAAGTGTAGTGTTATATCGAGAAATAGGAAACTCCATACCAAATGTAACTCCGAATCCGTTAATACTTGAACCATTTAATTTCACGTATGATTGTTCGTAATGAAACCCTGCTCTGTATGTGATTCTTTTCAAGTAGTACCTGACGTCGTATTTATTTGGTGTGTACTCTATTCCGGCACGAATGCTTTGAGCTGCCTGAGGAACGAAAGAGACACCTACAGTATTCATAAATTTTGTATTACTCCAATCCTGTAGCTCATAATCTACACCAAACATCCATTTATCTGTTTTCCTGAGAGTTACGCCTACTGCAAATTTATTAGGAATAACAACATGATTGCTCATGCGACTCTGTGAAATGGTATCTGTAATTGCATCTCCTTTTGCATAAGCGTAACGCATAAGAGAACCTTTTATGGTGCTTCTCATTCTGTATGTTGCACCAAAAGTCAAAACATAGTCTTTATGAAGCGGTTGAGAATACTGTATTCCTGCTTCTGCACTCCATCCGCTTGCCTTTCTCTTCCATCCGGTCAAAAGGGTTCTTATTGATGCGGCTGAATTATAATAAACATCGCTGTGGTAATTGAGGGTACCAAAATAGTATATTCCTTCTACCCCCACAGAGAGGTTTTTAAATATCGGGAGAGCCACGCCAAAAAAGATTTGGTTTATATCACCCTCACCATATTTCTTGTATTCAATGTCTCCGTAACGAGCTGTAAGGCTGCTCTCTGCCTCGCGAGATTTAAATTTGTAACCCATGCTCGAGAAGGGTGTTAAACCTACCATCATAGCAAATTTGTTCTTAATAGGAAACGACATTGCTAAGTTGTTTATATTGAAGGTATTAAAGCCCGAAGAGTGCCCCGCATCTTTTAAAAATGAATTCTTGTTCACCACTCCTATATTGAGCATAAAAGAGAGAGTATCTCTTTGTGTAATAGAGGCAACATTAAGAATGTTAAGAAAGTTTTTATCTCTCACACCTATTCCTATTCCCCCCATAGACCTATTTGTAGCTGAAGAAGAATTTGCAAGTTCTCCTATTCCGTAGAGAGAGTATGGAGTGTATGCCCCAAGAGCATCAACATCTTGAGCTATGGCACTTTGAGAAAATAGAAGTGCTGCAGCGGCTATTATGTAAATTTTAATTTTCATTTCTATTCATATAATAATCGGCGATAAATGCCAATCCTTGTAAAACCATATCTTGAGTAGCAAATACCGAGTTCTTTATTTTCTTTGCAAGGTAGAAAGCATCTCCTCCCGAGAAAATCACTGTATGCTGCGGATAACGTTTTATATAACCCTCTATCTCAAAAAGTATTCCGCATACAACGCCGGCACTCATTGCTCCGGTGGTTGTAACCCCAACCGGAGGAAAATCCCTGTCCGGTTCTATGTATGGAAGAAGTCCTGTATAGTCCTTTAAAGCTCTGAATCTGCTTCTCATTCCCAAAGAGATATTTCCTCCCAAATAACGCCCCTCTTTATCTATAAAATCTATTGTTATAGCTGTACCAAAATCAAATTTTATACAATCCTGCCCTTTAAACATACAGGCAACCGCAAGAGCTGAAGCTATTCTGTCTGCACCCAGTTCGGTAGCATCGAATCCGTACTGCAAATCTATTGGCAGAGGTGTTTTGTTGTCTAACACTATAAGGTTTTTACAAAGTGGTGTAAGAGCCTCTTTTACAGGTTCATTAGAGGTTCTAACATTACTCACGACAATTGTGTTTATTTTATACTTGGAAAATTCTATTATCTTCTTAATAAACCCTATGGCGTCTCTTTCAGCACTTCTCTGAAGTTTCCCCATAGTTCCGTTATAATAAAAAACAACCTTTGCGTTAGTATTCCCTATGTCTATAAGCAAATTGGTCTCCATTATTTCCATTTAAGTGTACAACCTTCAAAGATAGTTATAAAATCCAAATGGACAAAACAGAGAAGAGTACTTTCGATATTCTATTTAAAAAACATAGCCTATACGCCCAGAGATAACATTATAGCGTTTGTTTGTAATAACAAAAACCATAGATGTTCTAAATCTATGAAAAAACTCGATTCCTCCTCTTAATGTTAAATTAGGACCTATGCGATTCGTTCCCCAATAATCTTTTCCAGAATGTGGGCTGGTCATATCTCTTACAGACAATCCCAAAGACGCTCCCATAAAAGGAGAAATTTTAGATAGTTGATTCCATTTATAATCTGCTGTAAAAGAAAGAGATATATTTCTTAAAGCAAGATTGTCATCCTCATACTCACCCGTTACATTTGATAGATATGAAAATTCTCTAACCGCAACAGAACAGTTTATCTCACCACCAATAGAAAACGGTTGATTTTCAAAATTATATCTGAACTCAAAACCTAATGTTGGTCCTATTTTATTTGAACAGTCCTCTATATGTTTTATTGGGAGATTAATCCCTATAAACGGTTCAAAATTAAATTTTTTAATTCTTTGTCCGTAAGACACATTTGTACAAAAAACTGCTATTACAACTATTAATATATACTTTTTCATTTGTAAATAATTTTGTGTATGCAAAGTTAAATAGTTTCTGAAATAATCTTTCTGCTAAATTATATTAATGAGATATGATTTATGAAGATTCAAAAGTTGAATAGATATTCTTCAATATGTTTACCCCTTGTTCTATTGTGGTAACCATCGGGATTTTAATCCAACTCTTTCCACCTTCCTCTCTCCATCTGCAGTCTCTCCTCTCTTTTATCCACTCAATTACACCGGCAAACACTTCTGAACGGAAATAAGAAGAGGAGCTGTTGTTTACAAAATAGAGCAGCATGGTTTTTTGTTTGATAACCACTTTCTCAAATCCGAGTTTAAGAGCCAACCTCCTAATTCTCACCACATTAATAAGTTCTAAAACTTCATTTGGAGCTTTTCCGTATTTATCTTCTATACTCTCGATAAACTCTTTGATTTGCTCTTCGCTGCTTATAGTGTCTAATTCTCTATAAAGCTTTATCCTGACTTGAGGCTGCACCACATACTCCTCAGGAATAAATAGTTCGAGATCTGTATCTACAAGAACATCTGAAACAAATGGTAAATTTTTTGGAAGTTTCCTCTGCGATTCGTCCATTAATTTATCCTCTCCCAATGAAAGTTCTGCATTGATTTCTACAAATGCTTCATTAAGAATGCGTTGATATGTTTCAAATCCCATATCGGCAATAAAACCGCTTTGTTCTCCTCCAAGCAAATTTCCCGCACCTCTAATATCTAAATCTTGCATTGCTATATTAAAACCGCTCCCAAGTTCGCTGAACGCCTCTATTGCTTTAAGGCGGCGTTTTGCATCTTCTGTAATTGATGTAATTGGGGGAACTATCAAATAACAGAACGCCTTAACATTGCTTCTCCCCACACGGCCTCTCAGCTGGTGCAGATCGCTCAGACCAAACATTTGTGCTTGATTAATAATCATAGTGTTGGCATTTGGAATATCTATTCCGTTCTCTATGATTGTAGTAGATATCAATATGTCGTAATCTCCTCGTATAAACTCTAATATTCTGTTTTCCAACGTTTTTGGCTCCATCTTACCATGTCCTGTGATTGTCTTTGCACGTGGACAAATTCTGTTTATCATCTGTTCAACCGACAGAATATCCTCTACCCTGTTGTGAACAAAGAAGACTTGACCGCCTCTGTTCAGTTCATTTTCAATTGCTTGTTTAATATATTCCTCTTTAAAATCTATGATTTCTGTCTGAACAGGAAGACGGTTTGGAGGAGGGGTGTTAATAATAGATAAATCTCTTGCTCCCAGCAGCGAGAACTGAAGGGTTCTAGGAATAGGGGTTGCAGTAAGGGTTAGGGTATCTACCTCTACTTTAAGTTCGCGCAATCTCTCTTTGGCAGAAACTCCAAATTTTTGTTCTTCATCTATAATAAGCAGACCAAGATCTTTAAACTCTATTTTCTTGTTCAAAAGACGATGCGTCCCAATAACAATATCTATTTTTCCGCTTTTTATATTCTTCTGAACTTCAGCAATTTCCTTAGTTGTTCTAAGACGGCTGACATAGTCTATTGTTACAGGAAATTTTTCTAATCTCTCTGTAAAAGTTTTGTAATGCTGAAGGGCAAGAATTGTTGTGGGAACTAATATACATACTTGTTTACTGTCGCAAACTGCTTTAAATGCCCCCCTTATAGCAACCTCTGTTTTACCAAACCCAACATCGCCGCATATTAATCTGTCCATCGGAAAACTTCTCTCCATATCCGCCTTAACATCCTCTGTTGCTTTTAATTGATCCGGAGTATCTTCCCACATAAACGAAGCCTCTAATTCCTTCTGCATATAACTATCGGGAGCAAAGGCAAACCCCTGTGCTTGTCTTCTTTTTGAATAGAGTGCTATCAGATCCTTGGCAATATCTTTTATCTTAGATTTAGTATTCTGTTTCAGACGATTCCAAGCACCGCTCCCGAGTTTGTATATTTTTGGAGGAACACCGTCTGCGCTTTTATATTTTGCAATTTTATGCAATGAATGTACAGATAGGAATATTACATCTCCATCTTTATACATAAGTTTTACAACCTCCTGTAATTTTCCGTTCACTTGCGTTTTTGCAAGACCACCGAACACCCCTACTCCATGATCTATATGAACAATGTAATCTCCTACATGATAAGAATTTAAATCCTCAATCGTTAGTTTCTCGCTTCTGGCAATCTCCCTTTTTATTTTAACTCTGTGATATCTCTCGAAAATTTGATGGTCTGTATAAACACATATTTTACACCCTTCATCTGAACTCACAAATCCCTCATGTAGAGGATAGTACAAAGGCTCAAAATGCGGCGTGTTCTCTTGCAGAAACTTTTGTGAAAGAGACGCATCGGAGAAGATAGAGGTGAGTCTCTCTATTTGTTCTTTAGACGAGGAAGAGATATAAACTCTGTAACCTTCTGAATTTCTTCTTATTATATCTTCTGCTAAAAGGAGGAAATTTTTATTGAAGGTTGGTTGTGGAGAGCAGCGATACTCTATATGAGCTGCACTATCATCTATTCCCTCCCAATTCTTACCCTGCAGATTGATAATTTTTTTGTTGCCCAAAAAAGAGTATAAATTTTCAAAACTATTGTTCCAGATAATACAACTATCACTCTGTAATAATTCAAATATTGAGATATCGGAATCTATCTGAGAGAGTTCATGAGAATTGTGGTTACCTGAAAAGCTGTCTGGAAGAATATCTAAACTATCTATTTCATTAACAGAGCGTTGAGTATTTATATCAAATATCTTGATACTCTCTATTGTATCTCCGAAAAAATCTAATCTATAAGGTTTGTCATTTGAATAAGAGAATAAATCAATAATACTTCCGCGAATTGCAAACTGTCCCGGCTGCTCAACATAATCTACCCTTTCAAAATTGTTTTCTATCAAAAACTCTTTTATGCTGTCAAACAGAACTTCCTCATTTTTAACTAAATGCAGTGTATTCTTTTTAAGCTCGGCAACAGAGGGTATTCCCTCTTTAACCGCATCGGGATAAGAGACAATTATAATATTTTCTCCCTTCTTTCCTGAATTTACGGCATCATTAAAATTAGAAATTGCGTTGAGTGCAATACTTCTTAAAACTTTATCGGAAGAATCTTTTATAGAAACGCTTTTACCTGTGGCAGAAGATGTTGGGAAGAAATAGATATTCTCGCTATCATACAGAGAATAGAGGTCTGCACAAAAATATTCGGCTGCATCGCGACTCTCTTCTATCACAAAATGAATTTTATTACCCCTTTCCTCAATAGTGCTTTCGTTTTCATCTGCCTGTATTACAAGATTTTGCCCATTCTCATTCTGTTTATAACCTGTTTCATTCTGTTTACTAAAAGAGTTGCAAACATCTGCCAACACCATTGCTTTAGCAGAGCCATAAAGTCCTTTAATCACACAATGAGGTGTAGAAGAACTATTTATGAAATTCAGTATGTACTTTATATTAAACACTTGCTCAATATATATGTATCATTAAAACTTTCCTCAAGGTATCATCACCATCTTAAAAAAAGACTACCTCTTAAATAATGAGAGCTCAGTTGTGGTGCCTCTCTTATTCCTAAAAGAGAACAAGCTAATTTTGAAAATTCTATTCAAGCAAATAGATTATATAATTTGCTTATTTATCTTCTGACAATAGCTTGCAATAGAGATTAACAATATTATCCGTATTGTAGATTTTGTCTATATCTTGCTGAGTAACAGTACCTTTACGAAGCTTATCTATTACTTCTTCGGCTTGTGCTAAATAATCGTTTTCAAACTTTATAATTTGTTGAGTATAACCTGTTCCCTGCTCATTATAGAGTTTTCCAACATTAACATATCTTCCCCCGTTACCTCTTATTATAGGAAAAATTCCCTTTTTAACCTCTAAACTCAAATAATTCAAAACCGAATAGTTTGGTTTAATATCGGGATAATTTTTATTTATTTCATCCGTTTTTCCCGATTGGCTGACGGAGAGCATATCCTTTGGTATATTTGGTAAAAACTTAGTAATCACAGGTATACAAACAGCAAGAGGACCATATCCCAAAGCACACCAGAAAACTGTGTTGCCTGCATCTTCTCCATTATTTACACCCTGAAAAATTGAGATGGCACTTGTAGATTTTCTTGAGATAAAATCTTGGTCTATAAACCATCCGTTTGTTTGCTTTAATAATCCCGATTCAACCACATCTATTCCAAGCAATGAGTGATAAAAACTACGGGAAAGATTGTTCATTATCCATTGTGGAGTAAATTTAACTCCCTCGCTATTTGCCTTATTTATAAGATATTCCGCTGTTGTATGACGAATATATCCCATTCCTTCATCCTCTCTTCCGGTAAAAGAAAAATTAGTAACTATAAGATATCCGTTTGGAGCAAGGGCAGGATCATTAGCATCTCTTTTTATCCAAGTTCTGCTGTTAACTTCATAATAAGCAGCTCCTCCAAAAGCATCTATAACTCCAAAATTTGCCTCAATAGGAGCAGGTTTTGTCATGGTATCTAAAAAATATTCAAAATCTTTAAGAGTTTTACAGACACCAAGCGCCCTATACATGAGTACCCCTTCTCCATCCTTTGGATATTTTCTATCTTCTTTTAAATCAATATTATAAGAAGCTGTATTCATAATGCAGAAGCCCACCTCATTATTTCCTGCCCATGCCTCTCCACCTTCCGAAGGAGAATTGACCAGAGCTACAAAACCATATACCGGGCCTCTGAAGTATTCAAGACGGTTATTAAGTTCTCCTGTATCTCTGTTTTTCCACATTAAAGGACGGCCGTCTTTTGTTGCTTTTCCTGTAAATATGGCAGATGTACAGGCATCCGCATCGCTGAGAAAGATAAAAGACAGAAGGGTGGTTATTAAACCAAATAATAATTGTTTTCTGTAAAAAGTTTTAGTGATAATCATAATATTTGTTCTCTGTTGAGTTTCTGTAAATATTTTTAAGGATTATAGAATTATTATAATCTAAAATAAAAATGGGTCTCGATAAATATCTATTCCTAAATGCTTGTATGCCAGCTCTGTAGCCTCTCGTCCACGAGGAGTTCTCCTAAGAAAACCCTCTTGAATTAAGAATGGCTCATAAACCTCCTCTATAGTTCCGCTATCTTCTCCAACAGCAGTTGCAATGGTTCCTAAACCAACAGGTCCCCCTTTAAATTTATTTATTATGGTATTAAGAATTTTATTATCCATCATATCTAACCCACGCTTGTCTATATTGAGGGCATCTAATGCATAACGGGTAATTTCAATATCTACTTTTCCGCTCCCTTTAACTTGTGCAAAATCTCGAACACGCCTTAACAACGAGTTTGCAATTCGTGGAGTTCCTCTGCTTCTTAAAGCAATCTCACAAGAAGCCCGATCATCTATTTCAATATTTAAAATCCCTGCAGAACGTTTAACAATTCTTTGAAGTGTTGAACTATTGTAATACTCTAAATGAGAGTTAATTCCAAAACGAGCCCTAAGAGGAGATGAAAGCAGTCCGCTGCGTGTTGTGGCACCAATAAGGGTAAAAGGATTTAGAGAAATTTGAATACTTCTGGCACCAGGTCCTTTATCTATCATAATATCAATACGATAATCTTCCATCGCCGAGTAAAGATATTCTTCTACAATTTTAGGAAGACGATGTATCTCATCTATAAACAGAACATCTCCTGTCTCTAAAGAGGTAAGCAGACCTGCTAAATCTCCAGGTTTATCTAAAATAGGACCTGAAGTAATTTTCATATCTACACCGAGTTCGTTTGCAATAATGTTTGCAAGGGTAGTTTTTCCAAGTCCAGGGGGACCAAAAAGAAGTGTGTGGTCCAAACTCTCACCCCTTAATTTAGCTGCTTGAACAAATACTTTAAGATTTTCTACAACTTTCTCCTGCCCGGCAAAATCTGCAAATCCCTGCGGGCGGACCAATTGTTCCATCTCTTTATCGCTCTCCAGCTCCCTTGGATTGAAACTTTGTATATTTTCGTCTAACTCTCTCATTTGACACAAATATACTACTTAAAAAGTTATCAACACTTCCCTTCCCCCTTTTATTTTTATTTTTTAAAATTTAAAATATCAAGAAAGAAGAATAAACAGTGTTAATTTGTTGATAAAAAAGTTATTATACAATGTAAACAAGTTGTACTCAATAGGAATGTTAATTTCACATTTGTGAAAAACCCTATAAATAAAAAGATTAACCTATTCAGATATGTGAATTTTAAAATTGTTGATAATTATTATCAGAGTTATTAACAATCGTGACAATGTTAATTATCACTTTAAAAAATAGTAATAACTACTCTATTTTCCACAATTATCCATTTTTTCCTCCCCGATACGCTCCTTATCTACACACTTATTAACAAAGTTATTAACATTTATGAAAATTAAAACGCAAAATGCGAATCAATAAAACAATGGATCGCACAGGTAAAGGAAGCGACAATCTGTACCACCTGTAATACAAATCTTTACATATTTAAATTTGCCTTTTGGGAGAGTAATCGAACGGTTGTATTCAAAATCTCCTCCGCGTGTGTAATTTGTTCCATCTAATGAATATTGCACATGCCCATATTGTATTCCGTAGAAATCTACGGCAGGACGCCCGGTAACTATTTCAATTACAGAGCATTCAATAGGCTCATCTAAGATAATTGTCAAATCTCCTCCCTCGGCGATGCGTCCTTTTACCCTTCCAAGTGTCTTGTAATCATAGTCTTGCAACGCAGCGGCGGTGTTCTTTACTGTATCTAAACTTGTCTCTATTTTAAAACTTGGTTTAATATATTCATACAATGGCAAGTTCTCCACAGCCATGCCGAATGAGTGCAATTTTTCATCTTTAGTAAATGTTGCAAATCTATATTGTGCAATATTGCGAGTCTTTATAGGTTTGGTATAGATATAATTATAGTTGTTATTATCTGGCTGACCGCGGCGGGCGTCCGTTGGGGCGTAATCTGGAGTAATGGCATATTTTACTACAGCTCCCTTATGTGGTGGCGTTACAGTAATTCTATACTTTTTCTTCCCTATTTTTTCTGCATTGACAGTTGGCGGCGGCACTCTGAAACGGATGCCCATATTCTGCATTCTGTCAAAATGATAATTTGTTAGTTTTTGGTAAAACTTTTCATAATCTTTTACAGGATTGCTCCATCCAATTTCCGCAACGGTACACATTCTTGGAAAGTACTGATATTCAACATAATTATCTGGTCTTATTCCTAATTCTTGCCACAATCCTCCCTGTATTCCAAGCAGTGAATTTTCTCTCAATTCTGTTTTATTCTGCTCGCCAAAATCTGTATCTTCAAGAGCTTTATTGCATAGCGCAACAGGGTCTAATTCGTGTGCTTTTTCAAGTGGAACAAGTCCAGCCCAATCGTGCCCTCTTTCAAGAGGAGACTGCTTCATGTCAAAATAACTGAACTCTGCAACTTGCAGAATAAAAGGATGATGCCCAATTAATGCCGTCTTGATAGGTTTCTGATTTTTCCACACAACTACAAGTGTCTGAGGGTCTATACTTCCTGCCGCCATAAGCTCTTCCCACCCCATAAGTTTTTTGCCGTGTTTATGGGCAATGGCATCGCATCGGCGAACAAAATAGTTATGAAGCTCATACTCATCCTTTAAATTTTCTTTTTGCATAAGAGCCTGACATTCAGGACATTTTTTCCAATTTTCATGGTTTACTTCATCTCCTCCGATATTAAAATATTCGGTAGTTGTAAAGATAGAAGAGAGTTCTCTTATGATTGAATCTAACATTGCATAGTTCTTCTCATTCGCAACGCACCATATTTCTCTTGAATATTCTGTTTGAGAATTTGTAGAATCTCTGAACGGAGAGCAGATAATATTAGGATATGCAACTGCTTCACTCATACTGTGACCGGGTATATCTATTTCCGGAATAACCTCTATATTTCTTTCATAGGCATATTCTACCAACTCTCTCATTTCCTGTTGAGTATAGAATCCTCCGTATGGCTCTTTTCCGCTTTGAAGCACATTTTGTAAAGGGAGATTTTCCCCTCTGTAAGCCCCAACTTCTGTGAGTAACGGGTACGATTTAATTTCCGGTCTCCATCCTTGATCGTCACTTAGGTGCCAGTGGAATTTGTTAATTTTATGATATGCCATGAAATCTACTATTTCATAAACTTTCTTAATAGGGACAAAAGTTCTCGATACGTCTAACATAAATCCTCTGTACGCAAATTGGGGAATATCTTTTATTTTACCCATAGGAAGTTTATAGCTCTCTATAAATTCCTTATTATCATTATTATACACCTGTGGAGGAAGAAGCTGAAGGAGAGTCTGAATACCATTGAATACTCCAGCATAATATCCTGTTATGGTTAAATATTGCGAGTTTATCTCTATGGTATATTGCTCCTGTTCTGCAAAACTTTTTGGTGTGCCCCGTTTTAAATTCAGAACAATTGCCCTCATATCTCCCTTTACTCTGGCATTCACAAGCTGTTTTCCAATAAGGTTTTTTATTCTCTGATTCAGATAGTTAGAAAGAAACACATTTGTAGAAAAAATATAAACTTTCTTATCGAGAGAAAAATATTTTTCACCAGTATAATTTTCTTCAACGATAAAATCCTCTACAACAGATACTTGTGGAATGATGTTCTCTGCAATAGAACTGAGCGAGTTGGCGCTGTAATTGTTTTGTCCCTTTAAAACAGAACAAAAAAGTGTGAGAACTACACCAAGTCCCCACACCTTTATATTTTTATAACACATTTATAATAAGCCCTTTATATTGTTAATTCATGTATTCTTCGTTTTTTTCTGGTCTCTCCATAATCTCTCCCATATAGGTCATATTGTCCATTCCTGGCCATTGTGTGTTTATTATACATTCTCCCGTTTGGTATATAACAATTGTTAATGAAATCTGAACACTGCTTGCATTGAGAGATTTGGTTTCATTCATGAATGTTATTTGATATGCGTAGTACCCGGCGCTCTCCTGCCATCCTCCATATAGATTTATAGGATAATCTTTTACCATCAGATAAAGATTGTCTTCTGTGTTGTATGCAAGCTGTCCGGTTTTCTCTTTCATTGCGATGTAAGGCATGTTACATGAGAATGTTCCGCCGTTAAAATCTGCATAATAGCCGCTTTTGTCATATACAACATTTTGTGCCACGCCATTCTTTGGGGCAATACGAGTTATTCCAACAAAGAATGTCTTATTCTTGCATTGTTCATCTACCCACCTTGCAATTCTCTCTTTTTTCTCTTTTTTAGTCTCTTTCTTTTTCTTTTGAGCGTTGGCTTCTATTGGCATAACCATCAGAAGCGAAAACAACAGGCAAATTGCGAATAATAACTTTTTCATTATCTTTTGATATTTATTTGTTTCCTTTTTACTCTAAATTCTCTTTTCTTTGCAAATATAATGCATAAAACTTTTGTAAAGCCATAAAAATTGGTTAAAATTGTGGATAATTTAGATTTGGATAAAATTTAATAACAAAAATCAATGACAGATACAAGATTAATATCCAATGTTCCCGAGGGTCCTCTTGCGGAAAAATGGAGTAAACGTAAAGCAGAAATTAAGGTTGTAAGTCCTGCCAACAAAAGAAAATTAGAGATAATAGTTGTTGGAACAGGTCTTGCCGGAGCATCGGCTGCCGCCTCACTTGGAGAGATGGGTTACAATGTTAAGATCTTTTGCATTTCAGACTCGCCAAGGCGCGCGCATTCTATTGCAGCACAAGGAGGTATAAATGCTGCTAAAAATTATCAGAACGATAACGACAGTATTTACCGTTTGTTTGTAGATACTGTAAAAGGTGGAGATTTCCGTAGCCGCGAAGGCAATGTTTATCGTTTGGCAGAGGTTAGTAATCTTATTATAGACCAGTGCGTTGCACAAGGCGTTCCTTTTGCCAGAGAGTATGGCGGATTACTTGCAAATCGTTCTTTTGGTGGTGCGCAGGTAAGTCGTACATTCTATGCGCGCGGTCAGACCGGACAACAACTTTTATTGGGAGCGTATGCTTCTCTTAATAAAGAAATTGCTGCAGGAACAGTAAAATCATATCCTCGTCACGAGATGTTGGATTTGGTTATCATCAACGGTCAGGCAAAGGGTATAATTGCCAGAGATATTAAGACAGGAAAGATAGAACGCTTTGGTGCTCATGCAGTTGTGATTGCAACAGGTGGCTATGGAAATGTTTACTTCCTCTCCACTAACGCAATGAACTCCAACGGAAGTGCTGCTTGGCAATGTTACAAGAAAGGAGCTTTCTTTGGAAACCCATGTTTTGCACAGATTCACCCAACCTGTATTCCGGTTCACGGAACACAACAATGCAAACTTACCCTCATGAGCGAATCGCTGAGAAATGATGGAAGAATTTGGGTTCCAAAATTTAAAGAGGATGTTGAAAAACTTCGCAAAGGCGAGATTAAAGCTTCTCAAATTCCGGAAGATAGAAGAGATTATTACTTGGAGAGACGTTATCCTGCGTTTGGAAACTTGGTCCCAAGAGATATTGCATCGAGAGCAGCTAAAGAGCGTTGCGATGCCGGCTTTGGTGTAAATGAAACAGGTCGTGCCGTTTTCCTCGATTTCAAGAGCGCAATTGAGCGTCTTGGCGAAAAGGCAATTCGTGAGCGCTATGGCAACTTGTTCCAAATGTATGAGGAGATTACAGATGTAGATGCCTATAAAGAACCAATGATGATTTATCCAGCCATTCACTATACAATGGGAGGTCTTTGGGTAGATTATGATCTTCAGACAACAATTCCGGGTTTGTATGCCATTGGCGAGGCAAACTTTTCTGATCATGGAGGTAACCGCTTAGGAGCCAGCGCGTTAATGCAAGGTCTTGCAGACGGATATTTTATTCTACCATATACTATCGGCAACTATCTTTCAAAGAAAATTCAAGAGCCAAAGACAGATATCAATGCCCCTGAATTTGAAGCTGCAGAAAAAGCGGTTAAAGAGAGAATTGCTAAACTATTCTCAATTAAAGGAAAGAAATCTCCAGATGAGCTTCATAAAGAACTCGGTAATATTATGTGGGAATATGTTGGTATGGGAAGAACAGAAGAGGGCTTAAAGAAAGCTATAGAAGAGATTGCAAAACTTAAAGAAGAGTTCTGGCAAAATGTCTATGTAACAGGCGAAAACGGAGAGTTTAATCAAGAGCTTGAGAAGGCCATGCGTCTTGCAGACTTCTTTGAAATAGGAGATCTTATGGCTCGCGATGCGCTCTCAAGAAGAGAATCTTGCGGAGGCCATTTCCGTGAAGAGATGCAAACAGAAGAGGGTGAAGCAAAGCGTGATGATGAAAACTTCATGTATGTAAGTGCCTGGGAGTACAAAGGAGAAAACTCAGAGCCTGAGCTTCATAAGGAACCTCTTGTATATGAGGGAATTAAAGTAGCAACAAGAAACTATAAAGATTAATCGTATGAAATTTACTATAAAAGTTTGGAGACAAAAAAATGCTCAAAGTAAGGGGCATTTTGAAACATACAAGGTAGATAATATCAGTCCCGATTCGTCTTTCCTTGAGATGCTGGATATTCTTAACGACCAGTTGGTTCACGCAAACTCAGACCCTATTGCTTTTAGCAAAGGCTGTAAAGATGGTGAAACTTGTTCAGGTGAAAAGCTTGCACAGGCACGCGCTGCAGGTCAAGCTCTGCCAATCAGTTTTGACCACGATTGCCGTGAGGGTATTTGCGGAGCTTGCTCGCTTTACATTAACGGACGCGCACACGGTCCGGAGAATGAAGTTACTACATGCCAACTCTTTATGAGGAAATTCAAAGATGGTTCTACCATTACAATAGAACCTTGGCGTAGTGCAGCATTTCCTGTAATTAAAGATTTGGTTGTAGATCGCAGTGCTTTAGACCAGCTTATGCAAGCGGGTGGTTTTGTAAATGTCAGAACAGGTGCCACACAAGATGCCAATAATATTCCTATTCCAAAAGAGCAGGCAGATGAGAGTATGGATGCTGCAAGTTGCATTGGATGCGGTGCTTGTGTTGCAACATGTAAGAACGGTTCTGCTATGTTGTTTGTGGGGGCAAGAGTCTCTTCACTCGCTCTTCTTCCTCAAGGAAAAGTTGAGAGTTTGCGTCGTGCGCAAAATATGATTGCAAAGATGGAGGATTTAGGTTTTGGTGCTTGTACAAATACTCGCGCATGCGAAATGGAATGCCCTAAACATGTATCTATCAGTCATATAGCACGTCTTAACCGTGAGTTCTTAAAAGGCTGGCTCAAGAAATAAGTTTTGAGTTTTTATGAAAAAGAGGAGTTACAATTGGGTTGTAACTCCTCTTTTTATGCAACTATTGTGAGGTTGGAATGAATTAAATCATAAATCAGAAGGTTAGTGAATCTATCGCTGAGTATTAGATTTTTGCAAAAGTTCTACAATTTTTTCTACGGGTATTTGCTCTACCGTGCGCGGAACACCTGCGCGTTCTCCAGAAACGGTGTTCGCTGCAAAAAGAGAGTTCCATAGAGCCTCTGCTGTTGCCTCAACGGTGGCAGTAAAAATAGGAGAAATCTCATCATTACTGAGCACTTTAGTTGTACGAACTTTTTCTTTGGAATTTATAAGATTTTCTCTGAAATTTGAGAATGCTATGACATAGTCTCCGCTCCCATTTGCCGCACTGCTTCCGGTTTTTGCAAGGGCCATAAATGCTCGCTTTGCAACCCTCTCTAACTGACGCGAATCGAGAGGAGCATCTGTTGCAACAATTATCATACAGCTTCCGTTACCATTTTGCTCTTCTTCTGTAACAGCCTCTGCTTCAACAGATTTTTGGAAAGAATAGTGTCCCAGTAATCTGCCAACTTCCACCCCGTTTATCTCCAATGCACCACCATAATTAGATTGTACTAAAACTCCCACGGTGTAGCCGCCTAAATCTTTAGGGAGAACTCTCGATGAAGTCCCTATTCCCCCTTTCCATCCAAAAGCCACTGTTCCTGTTCCGGCACCTATAACACCCTCTTCTACAGGACCATCTGTTGCACTCTCAATGGCCAGAACTACGTGTTCCGGTGTTACGTAACGGGCGAGAATATTATTGAGTCCGCTGTCGTTAGTCTCTCCAACCACCCCATTTATAGAGTAAACTTTATCATTATTCTTTAGTGTATAGGTAATTATACCATCCAATCCGGCGGCAATACTCAAGGTGTTAGTTAAAACAATTGGTGTTTCAATATTTCCAAGTTCCTGCACCTGAGATATTCCGGCAAGTTTACCAAATCCGTTGCCTATATATATTGCTGCCGGAGTCTTTAGGCGGAATAAATTATCGCTGTGAGGAAGCACAGCAGTTACTCCGGTTCTCATATCTTTCCCGTCATATAGAGTAACATGCCCAACTTTAACACCAACAACATCTGTAATAGCATTACGAGTTCCCGTTTTAAAAATACCATACTCAATGCCATAATCACGCATTCTTTTTTTCTCTGTAACATCCTTTTTATCAAGGATTTTTAAGGTTGCACTTTGGGCTTTTACACTTTGAGAAGAAACTGTAATGAAAACAGCAACTAAACTTATCGCGATAAAAAGAGTAAATCTCATAATCTCAAAACTATAATTAAACGATTTTAACACTTAGCACAAATTTAACTAACTTGCATCCGATTTTCAAAAAAAGATGATAGAGAATAATGTAAAAATAGAGTCTGAAAGGGCTGTTTTAGTGAGTGTTGTTACTCCCGATATTAATGAAAGAATTGCAGATGAGTATTTAGATGAGCTTGAGTTTCTGGCTCTTACAGATGGTATTAAGGCGGTTGGAAGGTTTTCTCAAAGGTTGGAAAAACCAATTTCTCGTTCTTATGTGGGGAGCGGAAAATTAGAGGAGATTGCCCAATATATTGCAGATAATGAGATTAATTTGGCAATTTTTGATGATGAATTAACGGGGGCGCAAGTGAGAAATTTAGAGAAGGAGTTAAAAGTTCCAATACTAGATAGAACATCTCTCATTCTCGATATTTTTAATCAGAGAGCCAAAACTGCATACGCAAAGACACAAGTGCAACTTGCTCAGTATCAATACATGTTGCCTCGTTTAACAGGAATGTGGACCCACCTCGAAAGGCAGCGTGGAGGTCGTGGAACTCGTGGCGGAAGTGGAGAGAAACAACTTGAGACAGACCGCCGTATAGTTATGGATAAAATATCTTTGCTAAAAGAGCAGCTTAAAAAAATAGACAAGCAGATGAGTGTTCAAAGGGGGAATCGCGGAAGAATGGTGAGAATCTCTTTAGTGGGTTACACAAATGTTGGTAAAAGCACAATCATGAATCTCCTCTCCAAGAGCGATGTCTTTGCCGAAAACAAGCTTTTTGCAACCTTAGATACCACTGTGCGTAAGGTAGTTATAGAAAATATTCCTTTTCTTCTCAGCGATACGGTAGGTTTTATCCGCAAGCTTCCGACTCAATTGGTAGAATCTTTCAAAAGCACCTTGGATGAAGTGCGTGAGAGCGATTTTTTAATTCATGTTGTAGATGTTTCTCATCCTAATTACGAAGATCAGGTGAGAGTGGTAAATAACACCTTGGAAGAGATTGGAGCTGGCAGCAAACCTGTCTTTATGGTGTTCAATAAAATAGATGCTTATCTCTATAGACCTAAAAGTGAGTGGGATATAGAGCCGGAAAAACATGGCAACGCGTCTATCGCAGAACTGGAAGAAAGATGGAAAGGGCGAGAGGTTAATGGTCGTGCGGTTCCTGCAATATTTATCTCCGCTAAAGAAAAAATGGGGATAGACAAACTGCGCAACGATCTATATAAAATGGTAAGCGAAACAATAAAAGGCCGCTATCCTTTCAACGACTTTTTGTGGCAAAATTTTGAGGATTTAATTAAATAAGTTTATTAGCTTCGTTCAATCTTTCTCTACCGTATTGCGCCCAAAAAGCGGAATAATAAAAGCTCTCAGACTTTTAATATTATCTACCGTCATGATCAGATACTCATATTCAGAGTCATTTCCGT
>CADBRQ010000100.1 GCA_902797115.1 uncultured Bacteroidia bacterium | reverse complement strand
CTGTCGGTACGCAAACCAAATGGATAATAGTCGTTCTGCTGTAAAATGTTAGCATTTCTGTCCAAGACAACCCGCACGCTTCCCAAATGATCAAAGACCTTCCAAACAGGAACTATAGAGGTTATATCCCGATTGTTCATTATCTCACCACCTGGAAGAGTATTTGAAGGGTCATACTTCCCATATCTGGTATATTCACTCACCGATGCGCTGGGACGAGAAACCTCGCTTTTGATTTCTAATTGGGCATAGGAAAGTGTTGGTGCAAAGAGAGCCAAAAACAAAAAAAATAAATATCTGCAAATAAAATCTATTGTTTTCATATTTTTTGTTTTCCGACCCTTCAAAAATAAAACATTTATTTTTTACACACAAATAAATAATCGAACATATTTAAAGTTTTTTTGTACTTTTGGCGTCAAATTCTGGATATGAGAGGAGTATCACCATTCGAATACAACAGAATTGTAACAGGCGAACAATTTATCGGAAGGGAAAAAGAGGTTCAGAAGCTTAAAAACCTTGTTAAAAACAAGAAAAACGCCCTACTCTACGGCCCGCCAAAAATTGGGAAGCGCTCTGTTGTCTTTAATGCACTGGAGGAATTACGTGCCGAAAATGTAAACTTTAAGCTTTGTGAAATAGACCTCTTTAATATCCGCTCTTTAGATGCTCTTCTTCTTGCTGTTTCAAAAATACTCCCTGCAAAAAAACAAAAAAGTTCCGGCATTTCAGATGAACACATTATCATCTACTTTGAGCAGTTTCAAGATGTTCTTCTCTTCGATAAGCCCTTAAAAGTATTGGCTACTTTAGAAGAGATGGTAGCATCGGCAAAAAACACCTCATACATTATAGTTGGAGACAAGAGGAACGCTATGGACTTTATCTTCACAGAGAAAAACTTTTTCCGCAACCTTGTGACTTTTATCCCTTTGCATCCTATCAACAAAAAGGTATTTTCTCAATTTATAATAGAGGAGTTTGCTAAAAACGGGAAAAGTGCCACAATCAAAGAGAGTTCTTATATTTACGAAGTTTTGGAGGGGGACCCTTGGTACATTCAGCATTTATCTGAGATTTGTTTTCTTAAAACAGAGCATACCCTTACTCTTCAAATAGTTAAGGAGAGTTTGACTAATCTCATCGCGATACATGATTATGAACTTCATAATACTGTTTATGGACTTAGTAATCACCAGCTTATGCTAATTAAGGCCATACTCGATGGTGAGCGGCGCTTTAGTAAAAGCGAAGTATTGAAAAAGTACAAATTGAACTCCTCTGCTAATGTGAACAGAATGCGTGAAGCACTTACTAAAAAGGAGATTGTAACTTTTGTCAATAAAAATAAGATAGAATTTAACGATTCTCTCTTAAAATTCTGGTTAGAAAATTATTTCTTTAATAATTAAGCAGTTATGGATAGAAAAAAAATTGTGGTCTTGAGTGGAGCCGGTATTAGCGCAGAGAGCGGTATCAGCACATTCAGAGACTCCGATGGGCTTTGGGAAAACTATAGAGTTGAGGATGTTGCAACCATAGAGGCGTGGTGGAAAAACAAAGCTTTAGTCTTGGAGTTCTATAATCAAAGAAGGGAGCAACTAAAAAAGGTAGAACCAAATCTGGCACACAGATTGGTGGCAGATTTAGAAATTTTTTTCGATGTTACTGTAGTTACTCAAAATGTAGATGATTTGCATGAAAGAGCAGGGAGTAAGAGGGTTATTCATCTCCATGGGGAGTTGACAAAAGCGAGGGGAGAAAATGATGACTACTACAAAAATTTTGAAATTGGATATAAACCATTATCTTTGGAGGATAAATCTAAGAGCGGTGGTCAGCTTCGTCCACACATCGTTTGGTTTGGAGAAGCAGTGCCGGAATTAGGAAAAGCTGCCGATATTGTTGGGAAAGCAGATATTTTAATAGTTATCGGCACCTCGTTGGTGGTCTATCCTGCTGCAGGCCTAATTAATTGCACAAAGAGAGATTGCAAGATTTATCTTATTGATCCTAAAGATGTTAGCGCGAATGTTCCTTTTGAACACATTAAGGAGAAAGCTACTATAGGAATGAGATTATTGTTTGAGAAATTAAATATAAACAAATAACATAAATTTATAACCCAATGAAATTAAAGTACTTATTATTATCAGTCTTATCGGTTATCCTTTTGACCGTAAGCTGTAGTAAGGAGGAGGATATGAGTATTCCTTCTATCAGATTGGAGACTTATGAAGTTGCCTTTGGTACAACAGCTGCTACCCAGACTGTTGAATTCATGGCAAATAGAGCTTGGACTGCAACTTGGGATTCAGACTGGATTGCTGTTGAGCCAATTAGCGGAGAAGCCTCTGACAAATTGCAGACTATCACTATCAGCGTCTTAAACAATGCGGGCTACGACAGAACCGGCAATGTTAAGATAACTATGACGTATGATTACAAAACAATTGAGGTCAACCAAACAGGAGAGAGGGGCGGCGCAACAGAGCAGATTCTATTCTTTAATAACTTTGACAAACAAGCTGCTACCCAATCTTACGGAACAAGCGGTTCTTCTTGGCCTTATCTCGATCAGTTTGATGGTTGGATAAATGAATCAGGAGTTGGTATAGAGGGAGTTACTTATGGTTATAAGAGCATGTCTTGCCGTAATAATTCTAATTCTAACGGCAGTTACTCAGATTACCCTGGCAGTGGAACCAATAACTTGCTGTTCGCATCGGGAGGATACTTTATTGTTAAAGATATAAAACTTACTGAAGGCAACAGCGATTATAAACTATCATTCGGTACAGAGAGATATATTACCGGCGAATCTGACAATACATTTAAACCTAGTGAGTTCCACGTTTACATCTCTGAAGACAATGATAAGTGGGTTGAACTTACTTACTCATTCCCTAATGGATATAAGAATGGAAGATGGGATCTTGCCTCTACAACATTCACAGTTCCAAATGGTACAACTAATCTGAGCATCTACTTCAAGTCTGATATTGCAAGCGGTCACCGTTTAGACGATGTTAAACTTGAGGCAGCACTTACAAGCGGAACAGCTATCGATTTCTCTACCGGTATTGAATTAGACGGCGGCGGAAGCGGTGGCGGCGGAGGCGGTGGAACAGATCCGGCAGACGCAATATACTCAAACAACTTTGACAAAGAGCAAGCAGTGAATGTCAGTGGTGCCGGATGGCCTTTTGCCCACTCTTCTGAAATTTGGAAAAATGAGAAAGGAAGCGGAATATCTACGGTAACATACGAATCTAAAGGTGTAACTGTTAGATCTAACAGCACATCGGACGGATCTTATTCAGATTATAGTGGAAGTGGAATGAACAACATGTTCTTTGGTACAGATAACTTCCTGAAGATTGCAGATATTACACTTGGAGAAGATAAGAAATTAACCCTCACATTCGGGGCCGAGAAATATACTCAGAGCGATGCACTCTTCAAAGCAAGCGAGTTCCATATTTATGTGAGTGAGGATAAGACAAAATGGGTAGAACTCAGTTACACTTTCCCTAACGGATTTAAAGAGGGAAGATGGGATCTTGCAACTACCAGCTTCAAATTACCTGACGCAACTACAAAACTTAGCTTCTATATTAAGGCAGATGTAGCAAGTGCTTATAGGTTAGACGATTTCACTCTTGCTAAAGCAGATGCGAGCGTTACTGCTACAGAGATAGATTTCTCAAAAGGCACCAGCTTAGATGGCGGTGGCGGAAGCGGCGGAGGTGACGGTACAACTTACACCTACAAGAAAGTTACAGCAATTACCAGCGGTAAGGCCTACTTAATGGTGGCGAATAGTTCAAAAGCTGCAAAACCTGTTACAAGTTCATCTGGCTACGGTTACTTAAATGGAGATGATGTTACTGTAAGTGGTGACCAAATTACAATGAACACAAATACAGATGAGTTTGTATTCACTATTGTTCCCGGCTCAACCAATGAATATACAATTGCTCAAAGCGATGGTAAATTACTCTATATGTCAGGAACTTACAACAATTTCAATGTTGCCGCATCGCCAACCGGTGGACAAATTTGGAAAGTTGAGATTGCTGCAAGCGGAGAAGCTACCATAACAAATGTTGAAATGAGCAAGTGGATTCAATGGTCCGGCAACTATTCATCATACGGTTCATACAACTCTACTCAGACCAATAGCGCACTCCCTGTTCTCTATGAGAAAGAGGGTGATGGCGGCTCCGGCGGTGGCGGCGGAGGCGGTGGCGGCGGTGGAGACACCGGCGATTACGACGTTGTGATTACATTAGGTTCCGGGAATCAAACCTGGAGTGGCGAAACAGATCCTACATACGGTGCAGGATTTGCGGCAACTGCAAGTGATGTTAAAATTGCTTACTACAAACACACCAGTACAACCAATGCTGTTACAGCAAATGCCGATCACATAAGAGTTTACAAAAATTCTGTTCTTGTAATAACGCCTAATAATTCGGCCAAGAAAATCAAGGGCGTTAAGATAGAGACAACCGGTGCTAACTACTGTTCTAATATGAATGTTCTTTCAGATAGTTCCACCGCAACAGCAAGTGGCACAACAATCACTTGGAGCAGCACTGCCGGAGTATCTCAATGGATCGGACACGCAGTCAATGCTCAAGTTAGAATTAAAACAATATCCATTAAATACGCAGATTAATCACTAATCACGACTTATGAGATTATTTAACAATATCGTAATGTGGAGCTTAGCACTGACAATGAGTTTGTTGGTGCTGAGTTGCCACCACGATGATAAAGAACAGAAAGAGGTTGAGGTTAAACTTAATATCAAAACCCCTGTTGTAACGTCTAATGCTACAAGTCAGTTCATAGTTGTTAACACCCCTGGGGAGTGGAAAATTTCTTCTAATCAAGGGTGGGCTTCTGTTGAGCCAAGCACAGGTATCGGGAGCTACTCTAAAATTGTTCTGTCGTGTGAGGAAAACACAAGTGACGAAAGTCGTACAGCAATTATAACTCTCTCTGCAGCTGGGACTAATGTGGACGTTACAATAGTACAGGCAGGTGTCGGAGGAGGTATTATAGATCCCGACGATCCGGACAATGATAAAACACACCTTACGTATGGATGGTTAGAGTTGCCCGCATTTAAATCCGGTACTTATAAGTTTGTAACTCACGAATTTGCTTCAAGCGGCCGTTCCGGAAGGAGTTTCTCTTTGCTCTGGAGTAAAGCAGATTTGGTTGCATTATGGGTGGCGTACCCGCTCAACAATGCCCTTATCGCGAGCGGAAGCAGAACAAACTACTGGGGAATGGATCCTAAACTCTCTTCAGAGGAACAACCAATTCTTTACAGCGGTTACACTTCCGGTTATGACAGGGGGCACCAACTCCCATCTGCAGACAGACTCTCATACAATGATAATGTAAAGACTTTCTATTTCTCAAATATGACCCCTCAGCTCAGCTCTCTCAATAGTAATTTGTGGGCATCTGTAGAGGGTCAAGTCAGAACATGGGCGTCTAAATCAGATACACTATATGTTGTTACAGGTTGCGTT
>CADBRQ010000099.1 GCA_902797115.1 uncultured Bacteroidia bacterium | reverse complement strand
TAAGGTCTTTTGCAAGGGCCGAAAGTGAGGTAGTCTTTCCGTTATATTCAATGCGCCTTTCATCAACAACTGTTACAACTATTTGAGGATCACCAATAAAAGTGAGTTTTTCACCAGATTTAATTCCACATTTAAAAAAATTCAAAGGACCTCGTCTTGCTAAATCTCTTATTTCTTTTGCATTTTTCTCATCCAATATTTCATGACCTTCTGGTTTTACTTTATGCAAACGATGAGTCGTTCCACTAATTTTAGCAATGCACTCTAAAAGGCTATAGGCATCCTCTGCCGACATATCATAAAACTCTTTAACCCTCTTCTTACCATCAAAATTCTCAATAGTTCTCAATTCAGGATTAAGCTGATCTATCAACTTATGTAACTCTTTATCCGTTATAGCTTTATCTGTCTCATATATCGCATAAGCTCGAAAAGCATACGGAATTGTTTCGCTCCTATTCAAAGACTTTAATCTTGTCTCAAGATGGGACGCATAACCAATTTTAACATATTCTGGGAAAGATGGATTCGTTAAAATGTATATACAACCGGTATCTTTCATAATAAATCTATGGTATTAGTTCCTCACAAATTTATAAATTTTATTTTAACATCTTGCTCATTTGAGCAACACATTTCTTTTTTTGCTCTAAATTAGGATGCACATACAAATTAAGCGTAGTACCAATATTAGAATGTCCAAGTAAGACACTCACAGTTTTATAATCACATTTACTTTCAATACATCTAGTAGCGAAACTATGCCGTAAACCATGAAATTTCATTTGTGGTAATCCAAGACTCTTTAATAATTTATTAAAATAAGTACGATAGGTTCTTGGCTCACAAGGATTTATATTATTCGTAAGCACATAGTAATCACTTCTAACTATTTTTCTCAATGGCTTAAGCATCGCTATAAGTTCCTTTGTCAAAGGAATTTGTCTGTTAGAATTTTTTGTTTTGGGAAAGTCTATTAACAATTCCGTATGCTTTTCTCCGTCATCTACTATATATATTCTTTGAATAGTTTTATTGATTGTGATAATTTCCGTTTGAATATCTAAATCCTCCCACTTTAAAGCACATAGCTCCCCTATCCTAATCCCTGAACATAAGCAAATAAGAATACCCAAATTAAGAAAAGTAAAGTGTTCCTTTACATATTTCATTAACGCTCTTTGATTTACTATAGATAACACTTCTATCTCTTGCTTTACTTTAGTTGTCGGAAAATGAATATCATACTGATTATGAGTCAAATAATTGTGTTTCACTCCAAATCGAATAATCATTTTACAAACTATCAAAATATCTTTTACGCTTTTTACGCTAAGACCTAAGCGTAATTTTTCATTAACAAACTCCTGTAAATCAGATTCTTTGATTTCTGTCATACTCCCAAACTTGGGAACGATATGATTTTGAATCAGTAAAGAATATGCAGCATAAGTTGATTTTTTAACATACTGCCTTTTGTCAATCTTCCAAAGATTAACAATTTCCTTAAATAAAATACTCTGTTTCATAATGCTTAAAGTTTAATCCACAAAGTTTATTAACTATCTTCTTATCCCCAATGTTCCGAATTTGAGATTCCCGGGGTTTGAGGGAGAGTGGGTGTCTTTTGCCTTAGGTCAGCTTTGTGAGGAATTTCAAAGTGGCAAAGGAATCAAATCTGATCAGATAAAAGATTTGGGCTCTTATCCTGTCTATGGAGGAAATGGTTTAAGGGGATATACGGATTCTTATAACCATGAAGGAGTTTATACTCTTATCGGTCGTCAAGGAGCAAAGTGCGGGAATGTACGGCTAGTTTCCGGAAGAACATATATCACAGAACATGCTGTTGCTGTGAAAGCTAATCAGGCTAATGTTACAGAGTTCTTGAACTGGTTATTTATCAAAATGGACTTGGGACAGTACTCTGACCAATCCGCACAGCCTGGTTTGGCTGTCAATAAATTAGTAAGGCTTAATGCATTTGTCCCCAAAAAGGAAGAGCAAAAAAGGATAGCTGATCTCATGACCCTTATTGACGCTCGCATCGCCATCCAAAACAAGGTAATTGAGAAGTATGAATCGCTAATTAAGGCACTTTGCCATCATCTATTCAGCGTTGGCCGAGATGATGTAAAAAGAATCTCTGACCTTGGAGAATACTTCTCCACTATGAATTTATCAAAAAATGACCTTTCTTTTAGTGGCGAAGATTGCATCCTTTACGGAGAATTGTTCACGACCTATGGCAGGATTATAACTGAAATCAAAAGTAGGACTAATAAACGGATAGGGGCCGTTAGGAGCCACAATACTGACTTGTTATTCCCCGCGTCTACAACTGTGGATGCACTATCACTTATCTCTCCGGCTGCAATCACTAAAGAAGGAGTTATTCTTGGTGGAGATATGTTTGGCATACGAATTCAGCCCAATCTGGATAACCGCTATTTGAGCTACCTACTTTACTACTGCTACAGAGAAAAATTTGCTGGTTATGCACAGGGTAGCACAATTATCCATCTACATTACAATGATATAAAGAACATTGAGATAAGAGTTCACGACAATGCTACTCAGAAAAGAATAGCTCAACTATTAAGTATTTTGGAAACAATGAGGGCTAATCAAGAACAGGCATTATCCTATTATTCAACCCAAAAGGCATTTCTTCTAAAAGAGCTTTTTATATAATCAACGCCACCAGAAAATACGCCTTAGCTGTTTGTAAGTTTTGGAGTATCCTTCTTTCATTATCTACCATATTATCAATGCGCTCCAAACCGCGGGCCACTCTCTCTTGGATTGCATAAGATGGAAGATATATTAATACTCTTCCATACTCCTTGAAATAAATATGCGGAATGGCCTGACCGGTTCGATAGCTCTCAAAACACACATTCTGTAAAGCGTAGTAGATGTATGGAAGATAGACTCCTTCTTTGGGCGTCATCGAATTAAGAGTTCCCACAAATGAATGAGGGCCATTTACATATCGTAAAGACCCAACACCAGAACCGTCCTTTGTAATCAATATCGAATCTCCATCAGAAAGAGTACTCTCAGTAAACCCGGAGATTCCTGCTGCGCCGTATGCTGGGACCGCTCCCTCCTCCGCAAGTTCACTCTCTTTCAATGCGGAAGATGAGCATCGGACACATTCTGATAGCATAATGTTGGGCGTGTATTTCCCTATGGTTTCGTAAGCAAGTGCCTTAATTAGCGATTCATACTTCTCAATTACCTTTTTTTGGATTGCAATGCGCTGATCAAGGAGTGATAATAAGGCAACTATCTTTTCTTGCTCTTTGACAGCTGGATAACTGATGACCAGTTCACGAAGATTGTCGTTGTAAATTCTCGTTATCGTAGTCGAGTTCAATTTATTCCAGTTCACCCTTGACAAGACGTAATTGAGGAATGAGTTGATGTACAACTGCTTCGGATTTGAGAGCCAAACAATATTGGAATCCTGGAAATAGGCATCCTCTCCGTCGAATACTATGGTTTTTCCGACGGTTCCGGCGCAAGTAATCATCACTTCTCCCTTGCGTGGATAGTTATACTTTGCCTTATACTCTTCAAAAAGGTCTCTGGAAATATAGGCATCAGGGGTCCCTCCAATAGTTCCAATTTTAAAGAATGGCACATCGCCCTGCTCGGAAGTTTGATTGGCAAAAATACGCTTGCACATATTAACAGCGCAGTCTTCGCCAATCCTTCGAGACTCCCACTCTCCCTCGAATCCCGGGAATCTCAAATTCGGAACATTGGGCTTTGTATGTTTCTGAGTATCACTCATAACAATTGTCTGTCAGTCAAATTCTTGATTAGGGATTAGATGATGCCGAGTTCCTTGAGGT
>CADBRQ010000098.1 GCA_902797115.1 uncultured Bacteroidia bacterium | reverse complement strand
GACCAATCGAGAATAAGCGTTCAGATACAACTTCCTACAGGAACCCGTCAGGAGATTACAAGAGATTTTGCCCGTCAGATTTATGAGAAATTCATAAGTACTTTTCCTGAGATACAAAAGGCAGGATACTCTGAAGGTGTGGCAGATAGCGATAATATGTTCGCCTCTATGCAAACAAACGGCTCTAACATCATAAACTTTAATATGAGACTTGTACCTATGAGCGAAAGGTCCAAGAGTCAGGATGAGATTGCAGACGAGATGATGGCTCTTCTTAAAACCTATCCGGAGATTAAGAAGTTTAATGTGACCAGCGGCGGTCAGGGAGGAATGGGAGGACAACAAGCTACCGTTATTGAGATTTATGGCTACAGTTTTGAGAGTACAGATAAATTTGCCGCTCAAGTTGCCGCTCAGTTCCGTCAGATAGAGGGTGTAAATCAGGTAGTTATAAGTAGGGAGGAATACATTCCGGAATATAGGGTTAATTTAGACAGAGAGAAAGTTGCCCTTAACGGATTAAACACTACTACAGTTGCTACCTATCTTCGCGATAGGATTAATGGCAGTGTAGCATCTAAATTCAGAGAGGATGGTCAGGAGTATGATATAAGAGTTCGTTATGCTCCGGAATACCGTCAGTCTATCACAGACATAGAGAATATCATAGTTTATAATGCTGCAGGTCAGCCAATCAGGATAAGGGAGATTGGAACTGTTGAGGAAGGTATGACTCCTCCATCTATCACCCGTAAAGACAGAGAGCGTTATGTCTCTGTTACTGCACCGCTTCCTAAAGGTATGGCTGCCAGCGATTTGAACGATGCAATTGTATCGAGAATAAATGAAAACTTAGAAAAACCAAGTGATATAGCGTGGAAAATTGGTGGTTCTTACGATGACCAAAAAGATACATTTAAAGATCTGGTAACCCTTATGATCATGATTGTACTTTTGATCTTCATTGTGATGGCTGCTCAATTTGAATCTCTTACATATCCTTTTGTAATAATGTTTGCCATTCCGTTTGCATTTGCCGGTGTGTTGATGGGACTTACAATTACAGTAACTCCTCTTAGCATTATGGCAATGATTGGTATGATTATGACCAGCGGTATTGTGGTAAATAATGGAATTGTACTTTTGGATTATGCCAACCTCAACAGAGAGAGGGGGATGGGAATTACTCGCGCGGTTGTAGATTCCGGTCGTTCTCGTTTGCGTCCGGTTCTTATGACCACTCTCACAACAGTTTTTGGTATGCTTCCACTTGCTTTGGGAAGAGGCGAGGGAAGTGAGCTTTGGAGAGGAATGGGTATGGCAATTGTTTGGGGATTAAGTGTTTCTACACTTGTAACTCTCATATTCGTTCCGGTTCTATATGCTATGTTTGCAGGGAGAGGAATTAAGAGAGAGAGAAGAGTTTTGGTAAAAGAGAGAGAGAGGCGTGAGGAGAAAATTGCGCGTGCTTTAGCTCAACAAAAAGAGCTTGCAGAGAAAGCAGAGGCACAAAAGCGTGAGAAAGCAGCAAAAGAGAATAGTGACAACATTGAAAATTAGATATATGGCACAGAAAGCATTATTTATAGCATATAACGAAGCACTTCACGAAGAGGTTATTGAACAGTTGCATTTGAGTCTGTTGAAAGGATATACAGCTTGGCAGGGCATTACCGGTGCCGGCTCTCAGAATGGAGAACCGCATCTTGGGAGCCACGCATGGCCCACTATGAACTCTGCAATTTTAGTCTTTGCAGATATGGAGAGAGCAGAAGAGTTAAAGAAAAGGGTGGAGCTGTTAGATTTGGAGAATCCCGCATTAGGGTTGAGAATCTTTACTTGGAATATAGATTAAAAAATTTCTTATATTTGTCTTTGCAACATTGAATTTATAAACCTAAAAATATTTTATATGAATCTAGCACAACTTTGGCACAACAATGCAGCATTGGTAATCTTGATTGCTATCATTATTGTTGTTTTGCCTCTTTTAATTTTTTACATTGTAAAAGCAAAAAAAGAACACCCTAAAGGTCTGATTCCTGCAGCTTTAAGTAACATGGGTGAGCGTTTTGGCTACTACATTATGAACGCAGTCCTATTGCTCTTTTTGGCATCAAAATTTGGAATCAGCGATCATTTTGCCGGATGGATTTATGCAGTTTTTTATTTCCTGATTTATGTGCTCGCACTTCCTGGAGGTTTAATTGCAGATAAGTTACAAAACTACAAGGGGACAATCATTGCCGGACTGTTGGTTATGGCAGTGGGTTATGGTCTTCTCTCAATTCCGGTCTTCAGCGAATCTACAGCTAAAGTCAGTGGCGTTCTTATTTTCACCTGCTTTGCGCTTCTTCTGATTGCTTCCGGTAATGGCTTGTTCAAAGGAAACTTACAGGCAATTGTAGGTCAGATGTACGACAACTTTGAAGCAGAGGCAGCAAAACAGGGTCCTGAGGCGCTTGCCAAAGCAAAAAGCAAAAGAGATTCAGGTTTCCAAATATTCTATGTATTTATAAACATAGGTGGTGTGATTGCTCCGTTTGTAGCTCCTCTTCTCAGAAGCTGGTGGTTGAAATCACAAGGATTATTATACAACTCATCACTTCCAAAACTTTGTCATCAATTTATAAACAACAGCTCAGAGATGAGTGCAACGGAAGTAGACAACCTAACTCAACTCTCTCAAGCTGTGCAGGTTGGTTCAGAGGCAGTTCCTGTTTCTGCTGATTTCTGCTCACAATACCTTGAGGTGTTTAACACCGGAGTTCACTTTTCATTTATCGCATCGGTGATAGCAATGATTATATCTCTCACTATCTTCGTTGCAACTAAAAAGAAATTCCCTAACCCTGCAAAGAAAGAGAAGAAAGTGGTTGAGTCATATACTCCGGAAGAGAGAGCAGCAAATGCTAAAGAGATCAGACAGAGATTGTATGCCTTGTTTGCAGTTTTAGCGGTTGCAGTTTTCTTCTGGTTCTCATTCCACCAAAACGGACAGTCATTATCTGTATTTGCAAGAGACTTTGTGAACACATCTGCAGTTCCGCCAGAGATTTGGCAATGTATCAATCCATTCTTTGTTATCATTCTGACTCCAATAATTATGTGGTTGTTCGGATGGTTGGGCAATAGAGGAAAACAGATTTCTACTCCAAGAAAAATTGCGCTTGGTATGTTCATTGCCGCTTGTGCGTATATCTTCTTGATGATAATTGCCACTATGAAGAACTATCCTTCTGCAGACACATTTGATGGATTGGCTGAGACTATAAAGTCTGCCATGAGAGCAAATCCTGCGGTTCTTATTTTAACATATTTCTTCTTGACTGTGGCAGAGTTGTTTATCTCACCTCTCGGATTGTCATTCGTATCTAAAGTTGCCCCTAAACATTTGCAAGGTATTTGCCAAGGTTTATGGCTTACAGCAACAGCAGTTGGTAACTTGTTTATCGCGATAGGTGTAACTATGTTAAGAACTTTCCCTCAACAGTGGCAATGCTGGGCAGTATTTGCTGCGTTCTGCTTAATCTCGATGGGTGTTATGCTCGGTATGGTTAAGTGGTTGGAGAAAGTTACTTCTGAATAACAAACTGTTGTTAAGAAGGGTAACAGATTACTGTAATGAAGAGAATTGCAGTTGTAATACTCAATTGGAATGGCAAGGACTTTTTAAAGAAGTTCTTGCCTTCTGTTTTGAGCAGCTGCAATGCTGATGTAGATGTTGCATATACTATTGAAGCAGAAACAGATGTTATTGTTGCAGATAACGGCTCTTCGGACGCTTCTTTAGATATATTCAATGAGATTACCGCTAATTTTTTATCCTCCTCAAAACTATTGCAATCTTGCGGTAAAAGGGCAGAAAGCACTTCACGGAGTAAAGTCCGGTGGATACAATTAAATAAAAATTACGGATTTACAGGGGGGTATAATCGTGCTCTTGATAAACTGAAAGAGAATATTGAGTATAAATACGATTATTATATTCTTTTGAATTCTGATGTTTATACCCCGAAAGGGTGGCTTGCTCCTTTAATCTCTTTTATGGAAACTCATCCTCAAGTGTGTGTGTGTCAGCCGAAAGTGTTGGCATACTCCGGTTCGCGTTATGACCATTCGGAAGATGGTGAGGTAGAGTATGTGGCAGCACATGATGATAGTGTTCTAGCAGCTGTTTCATCAGATGTTTTTGAGTATGCAGGCGCATCGGGAGGATTTATAGATAAATATGGATTCCCATTTTGCAGAGGAAGAATTTTAAGCGAGATAGAAAAGGACAGAGGGCAATACGACACTCCAATCAGAACCTTTTGGGCAACAGGTGCCTGTATGGTTGTTCGTTCAAGTTTATGGGAGGAACTTGAGGGTTTTGATGAAGAGTTCTTTGCCCACATGGAGGAGATAGATTTTTGCTGGAGGGCAGCTTTGTTAGGTCATCAGATTTGGACTATTCCACAAAGTGCTGTTTATCACGTTGGAGGGGGAACACTTCCAAATAATTCACCTCAAAAACTCTTCTATAATTATCGCAATAATCTTCTGATGCTCAGAAAGAATTTGCCGCCATGCTCTGTTTCTGGGAAAATATTTCTTCGCAAGATTATAGATGGGCTTAGTGCACTCGCTTACTGCTTTAAATTCAAATTCAAATTTGCAGGAGCAGTTTTAAAAGCGCATCGAGATTATAACAAAAGAAAACATACAATTAAACCATCTCCAAGATCAGATGAGGCAAACCGCACTTCTTCCAAAGATGAAACTTACGGAGTATATGGTGTTTACCCTCACAGCATTATATTAAAGTTTTTTACCGGTCGCCGCCACTATATTCAATTATAAATCTTTAAAGCAATGAGAAATATTTTTGTAAAAATAACATTGGCAGTTATCTATCTCTTTTCTCTTCTTCCCCTAAAGGTTCACTATTTCTTTTCCGGAATTATTCGCTTTATACTCAAAGATATATTAAAGTATCGCTATTCAACCATAGTGACTAATCTGAGCAGAAGTTTTCCGGAACTCAAGTACAACGACATTAAGAAACTTACAGACCGCTACTATGTTTATATGTGCGATCTTTTTGCAGAGACACTTTGGGATTACGGTCATTCTCGTAATGCTTTAAGAAAAAGATTATCGGTTGAAGGAGAGGATATTATAACAGAAGCTCAAAAATCGGTGGGGCGTGTTATGATAGTGTTGGGACATTGTGGAAACTGTGAATATGTAGGTGCATTCATTGGTGCATGTTCAGATAAAGACAAAGATGGTTTTTCTCGCAATCCTGTCTATACAATTTACAAAGCAGCAGAGAATAAGTTCTTTGACCGGATTGTAAAAGCAATGAGAGAGAGCGATTATAAAAAATTCAAAATGGAGGGGAGTTTGCTTGAGTCTAACGAAGTTGCAAGACATACACTCACTCACAAAGAGGAACAAAGTGTCTATATGCTTATAGCAGACCAAAATCCAACGGGTCCACATCCGCAGGTTGTAACCTTTTTGAATCAGCCGACTATGATGCTTCGCGGACCGGAATTTCTCTCTGCCAAGAATAAGATGGCAGTTGTCTATATGTATATGGATAGAATCGGTAGAGGAAAATTTAAATGTTCATGCGAACTTATTACACTCAATGCAGCAAATGAAGAGCCGGGATTTGTTACAAAAAGGTTTGCAGAGCTATTGGAGAGAGATATTAACTCCAATAGAATCAATTGGTTATGGAGTCATAAGAGATGGAAAAGAGATATCCCTACTAACCAACAATAAATCAAGAAGTACAAAAGTTCATAAAAAATTCATCGTGTAATTCTTTAAAAAATAGAGAGATATAGAGTACATGTAAAAGAAATTTTTTTTAATATTGCATAGTGAATTTTTTACGGTGCAAAAATGCTACTAAAAAAGAATATAATTTTACTATTATTATTCGCGATACATTTATCACCTCTTTACTCTCAAATTCTTAGAGAGGGAGATGCTGTCCCACAAAGTGCAGTAATTTATTCGCTTCCTCAAACTGCTATAAGAGTGAGTGTTACGATTGTCAAAGAATCTTTTATTCCTGGAATTTATGCACAATATGCTCAGAAGTTTTTAGGTCAATCTGCTCAAACAAAATCGCAGAATTCTGTAAAGATTAAGAGAGTATCCTACGATTATTCTGTAGAAGCAGATCCAAAAATATCTGTTGCCGTAAATCTTGGTTCTTCAAAAAATGCAAGTGCAAACTTCTTGAATTTTTGTTCGCAAGGGTTAATTATTTCACCGGTTGCTTTTGGACAAAGCGATAAACAAACCATATATGGTTCAAAAAATAAATCTAAAATATCAGATATTCCGCAGCAGGAGCAGATAGGACAAAACGGAAAGAAAACAACACTTGTGTATAAAGAAGAGGAAACGGAAGATGGTGAGACAAAGCAAGTTGCACAGAAAATAACGCAAGATGTATCGAGAAGTTTGGAACAAAGAGCAAAAGAGACGGCGGAACTTATCTTCTCTTTGCGAGAAAAAAAAGTTGCAATACTTGTTGGAGATACCGATGCAAATTATGAAGGTGCAGCTCTTGGAGAGGCGATGAAAGAGTTTGATAAATTGGACAAACAATTTTTAGAACTTTTCTATGGAACAACAGAGAAGAGTACTCAGACAATGAGTTTTGAAGTTCTCCCTGTAGCAGATAAATCTTCTCAAAAATATCTGCTCGGTAATTTTTCAGGTATAGAACTTGCCCTTGTTTTAAACTCTGATGTAGAGATTTATAATGAACCATCGCCAGCGAGCATAGCATCTTCTAAAGGAAAAATTGTTTACAGAACGCCAGTATTTGTAAATGGAAGAATTATGTTGGGCTCTGAAGTAATAGGGGAAATAAGAGTTCCTATTTATCAGTTTGGTAAAATGTTGTTCTTCCCGTTGGAAACTTCTGGAAGATGGTTATAATAAACGGATAATAAACAACTTACAGAACGATAATAAATAATTATAATATACAGATTATGAAGACAATACACGATTTACAACCAAAACAGGTGTGGGGCATTTTTCACGAGCTTACACAAATTCCACGTCCATCAAAGAAAGAGCATAAGGCAGTTGAGTGGGCATACAACTATGGAAAAAAATTAGGATTAGAGACAATTAAAGATAAGGTAGGAAACGTAATTATTCGTAAACCTGCAACCAAGGGGATGGAGAACAGAGCAGGGATAATCTTTGAGGCACACTTAGATATGGTTCCTGAGAAGAATCCGGATGTAAAGCACGATTTTGAAAAAGATCCTATCAAGACCAGAATAGTTGGAGATATGATGTATGCAACAGGCACTACATTAGGAGCAGACAATGGACTTGGTGTAGCTATCGCGATGGCAATTCTTGCAGATAAAAAGTTACAACACGGTCCTATAGAGGCACTTTTCACAGTTGATGAAGAGACAGGAATGACTGGTGCTAAGGAACTTAAAGCAGGTCTTTTAAAAGGTGACATTCTTTTGAATTTAGATTCAGAGACAGAGGGAGAAATTTGCATAGGTTGCGCAGGTGGATTAGATGGTGAGGCAATTTTCAAATACGACACAGAGAAAGTTCCTGCAGGTTATGTTTATAAAACCATAACTGTTAAGGGTTTAATGGGTGGTCACTCTGGAATGGAAATTTATCTCTACAGAGCAAATGCAAACAAAGTGCTTGCAAGAATTCTTTTACCTCTTCTCAAAGATCTGAATGTCAGATTGGTAGAGATTGCCGGTGGCAGCAAGCGTAATGCTATTCCTCGCGATGCGCACGCAGTTATTGCTGTTTCTAAAGCAAATGAAAAGAAAGCTCAAGCTCTTATAAATAAGATTGCAAAAGAGGCAAAGTATGAACATCGCTATTCAGATAAAGATTTTGCAGTAACAACAAAGACAGTAAAATGTAATTGCCCTGCAATAGACAAAACTACAGCATTGAATCTTGTAAGGGCTTTATGTGCGTGTCCTAACGGTATTTACAGAAAAACAGATGAACTTCCTGGTATTCCTTCTGAGGTAGAGACTTCTACAAATATGGCTATTATCCAACAAGGTAAAAATACTATTAAAGTTCACTCTTTACTACGTAGTTTTACCGATTCCAATAAATATGATCTTGCAAATGCGATTACTGCCGTATTTGAACTTGCTGGTGCTAAGTGCTCATACTCAGGAGGTTATTCTGGTTGGGAATTAGATCCTAACTCTCCTATCCTAAAAGTTGCGGTAGATACTTACAAAAAACTTTATGGAAAAACTCCGAGAATCTATAAGGTACATGCAGGTTTGGAGTGCGGAATCCTCGGTGCAACATATAAGAATTGGGATATGGTATCTGTAGGACCTACTATTATGAGCCCTCACTCTCCGGATGAGAGAACTTTAATTCCAAGCGTTGGAAAGTGTTATGACTTTGTTGTTGAGCTGATTAAAAATGCTCCTAAAAAGAAATAATTTATTCACACATATTTATTAACCTAAAACAAAATTATTATGGTAACAAAAAAAGCTCCTGTAGCAAAGAAAGTTGCTGCAAAGAAAACAGCTGCTAAAAAGCCAGCTGCAAAGAAAGTTGTAAAGAAGGCTGCTCCTGCAAAGAAAGCTGCTCCTAAAAAAGCTGCTGTAAAGAAGGCTGTTGCTGCTAAAAAAGCTACTGTAAAGAAAGCTGTTGCAGCAAAGAAAACTGCTGTAAAGAAAGCTGTTGCTGCTAAGAAGGCTACTGTAAAGAAAGCTGTTGTAGCAAAGAAAGCTGCTGTAAAGAAAGCTGTTGTAGCAAAGAAAGCTGCTGTAAAGAAAGCCGTTGCTACTAAAAAAGCTGCTGTTAAGAAAACTGTAGCAAAGAAAGTTGCTGCTAAAAAGCCAGCTGCAAAGAAAGCTTGCTGCAAAAAAACAGCTTGCAAAAAAGCTGCTAAATAGATTACCCTAAAAGGTAAACTTTATTGAAAAAAAAGAGTGACTCGTTTGAGCCACTCTTTTTTTTAATTTGTGCATCGGGACAGGCCCGATTGCCGTAAGCTTTAAGCTTCTACCTCTTTATTTGCTTCTGTAACTTTTCCTTCCTCGTCAACTACAGAAACTTTTACAGTAGCATTAACCCCTTTGTATAGGTTAACATTTGCCTCGTAAGTTCCAATCTGAGAAATTTTCTCGGCATCTTTAAGCTCAATCTTTCTTCTGTCAATCTCAAATCCTTGAGTAGCAAGTGCCTCTGCAACTTGAATGTTATTAACGCTTCCGTAGATTTTTCCACTTGCGCTAACCTTTGTTGCAATTGTAACTGCAACACCATTCAAACGCTCTGCAAGTGCTTTAGCATCTGCCTCTAACTTTGCCTCTTTGTGAGCCCTTTGTCTGATATTCTCTGCGAGAACTTTCTTAGCGCTCTCAGAAGCTCTGATAGCAAGACCTTTAGGGATTAGATAATTATTAGCGTAACCATTTTTTACATTAACGATTTCGCCTGCAAGTCCTAATTTAAGAACATCTTCTTTAAGAATAACTTCCATAATCTCCTCCTCCTTATTTTAATAGGTCTGTTACGTATGGCAGTAAGGCAAGGTGACGAGCACGCTTGATTGCTTGAGCCACTTTCTTTTGAAATTTCAAAGAAGTTCCGGTCAGACGGCGTGGAAGAATCTTACCCTGCTCGTTGAGGAATTTCTTCAAGAACTCTGGATCTTTATAATCGATATATTTAATACCGGCCTTTTTAAAACGACAGTATTTTTTCTTTTTTACATCTACAGTAACCGGATTCAAATAACGGATATCTGCATTATCTTCTCTTGTTGCCATGTTATTTCCTCCTTACTGATTAGATTTGTTTCCTAATTTTTCGCGTCTTCTTTGAGCGTATGCAACAGCATCTTTATCCATTGCAAAAGTGAGAAAACGTATAACTCTCTCATCTCTTCTGTACTGAGTCTCAAGAGTTTCAATAAATGTTGGCTCTGCTTGGAATTCAATCAGATGATAGAATCCCGAAGTCTTTTTCTGGATAGGGTAAGCAAGCTTCTTAAGCCCCCAATCCTCTTCATTTACAACAGTACCATTATTCTCCTTGATAAGAGAAATGTACTTAGCCGCCGTTTCCTTCATCTGAGCCTCAGACAAAACGGGAGTTGCAATGAAAACGGTTTCGTAATTTTTTAACATCTCTTTTTGTTTAAGTTATTAATAATATTTGTCCGCTTGCCGCTAAAGAACTACTCACTACTTGGCACCCAATAGCGCAAAGGGGTTGCAAAGATAGAAAAATTTTTGAATTGAGCGCACTTCTCTATCTTAAAATTCAGAAGTAGGGCGAATTTGTTTAATAAAGGCCTCTGCGGCGGTAGTCTTGCTCTCAAGCCCTCTAAAAACCTCCATTGGAAGATGCCACTCTTTAATCACATCTCCGTCCTGATCTATGAATTGGCTTTTGTGGGCGTAACAAGATTGCAGTTTAAGCTCCCTGACACTACTGATATCTACATAAACAGTAGGATTGAAATTCTGAGTTTGAGTACCACTCATAACTTCATAATAGTAAAGGTCAAAGGTGTAGCCGCTTCTGCGCCAGGCATCGTAGGTGAGAAGGCTGCAAATACGATGATCTCTATGTCCATCTATAGGCCAGTGGGTAAATACGATATCCGGCTTTTCAGATTGAATGAGATTAAGCATTTCGTCGTATCGCTGAGGAGTAATTTCTGTAGCTCCGTCTATTTGAGAAAGAAATATATGCCTGACTCCAAGGATTTTACAAGACTCTTCACTCTCTTTGGTCCTAATGGCAGCCGCCTCTTCTAAACTTTTACCAGGGATACCACGCTCGCCTCTGGTGAGATAGACGCACACAACATCGTACCCTTTCTCTTTAAGAACTGCAATGGTACCACCGCAGCCAGACTCCGGATCATCGGGATGGGCACCAATTACCAAAACTTTCTTTTGTGCAACTGCATTTAAGCAAAAAGCAATTGCAAGAATAATCAATAAAATTTTCTTCATATCACATAGCTTCTATTAATTCTGCATTTGTATATGCTTCTGCACCATAGCATGTTTTAAGGTATGCCAATCCTATTTTGTAGTCTTCTTCTGTAAAGGAATCAGTAGATTCTTTAGCAACAACTACGTCATAACCAAGACAATACGCATCGGCAGAGGTATGACGGACACACATGTGAGCGTGCAGACCTGTCATTACAACTGTCTGAACTCCAAGCTCTTTTAAAAGAATATCGAGATCTGTCTGGAAGAATCCACTGTAACGACGTTTGGGAACAACATAGTCCGCATCGCTGAGTTTGAGTTCCGGAATAACCTCTGCACCCTTTGTGCCCGCAATTGCATGGTCTCCCCAAAGCTTTAATTCTCTGTCTATTCCTGGAATATGAGCATCGTTGCAGAAGATTACAGGAATGCCTTTAGAGCGGGCTGCATCTATAAGTTCTGCGGTTGCAGGAACAATAGCTCGTCCTCGTTCGCATCCTAAAGCACCTGTTACAAAGTCGTTTAGCATATCCACTACAAGGATTGCAGGTTTGTTTAACTTTTCCATTTCTATTTGTTTTTAAATTGTTTCAAATCTTTATATCTCTTCTTAGGATTTAAATCTATATCGATAGTTTAATCTCTTCCATCTCATAGCAAATGTACGATAAATATTGTACATTTGCACCATTATAATTTGAAATAGATTGGTTCTGAACAGAATGTATTGGTTCTAAAAAGAATATAATGATTCTGAAAAGAATGTAATGAAATGGGCAGAATCAATTTTGAATAGAATAGATTATTAGATAGAGATGGGGTTATTACTGCTATATCTTTTTTTGACAATGGGAATCTCTTTCCTCTGTTCATTGTTGGAGTCTGTACTTATGTCTACTCCTCTTTCTTATATCTCGATGCGGGAAGACGAGGGAGATAAAAATGCTGCATTGTTTTTAAAGTATAAGACTGAGCCTGAGCGTCCTCTTTCTGCTATTCTGTCTCTGAATACAATAGCAAATACCTTAGGTGCCGCCGCAGTTGGTCATCAGGCCACAACTATTTCCGGCAGTGGTTTTTTTGGTATTGTGAGTGCTGTAATGACTTTGTTGATTCTCATTTTTTCCGAGATAGTTCCAAAGAGTATTGGAACATCGCATTGGAAGAATCTGCTCTGGTTGTCACAGATTATGAAAGTTTTGGTCTGGATCCTTTTCCCGATAGTATGGCTGATAGAGAAATTGAGTCACTCTATTTCAGAGGAGGGAGCAGATACTTCAATATCTCGTGAAGAGGTTTCTGCAATGGCAAATATGGGTGAGGAAGAGGGAGTTATAGATAACTCTGAGAACAAGGTTATTCAGAATATCATAAAATTGGATGAGATTAAGGCATACGATGTTATGACACCAAGAGTAGTTGCTGCGATTGCTTCTGAAAATATGACACTTCGTCAATTTTATAAAAAAGAAGAGCTATCTCATTATTCAAGAATTCCGGTATATGCAGATTCTCAGGAGTTTATAACCGGTTATGTACTTCGTTATGATGTTCTTGAGAGTTTGGCTGAAGATAATTTTGATACCCGTCTGGAAGTTATCAAACGTAAAATAGCAGCGTTTCACGAGGAGACATCTGTTGGAGATATTTGGCAGTCGCTTCTTAAAACAAAAGATCAAATTGCCTTAATTATAGATGATTACGGATGCTTTCAAGGAATAATCACTTTAGAAGATATTATAGAGACCATACTTGGGATGGAGATAATAGACGAGTCAGATACTGTAACAGACATGCAACAGTATGCACGGGAGAGGTGGAGAAAAAGGCAGAATCAGTACAAACAGATAATTCTTCCTGAAGAGTAGAATATATATCTGATTGCGGGAAAAACAGAGCGGGAAGTTTTTACTCCCCGCTCTTGTTGTTTACCACAATTCTTAATTTAATAATGAAACTTCTTAATTCAATTAATTCTTTGTCATAGTTGCGGTTGCAAACTGAATAGAGTTGTTACCACTTCTAATAACAGCCGGCATAGATGTGCTGTTATGGTATTTAAAATAGAATCCCATGCTCGTAGCGTTGTAAGAACCAGAGTAAGAAGTTGTAGGTGTTATTATTGCAGACGATCCTGATTTAGTTAATGTAGCAATGTAATTATTGTTGTAATAAGCATATCCGCTGTTATTTGTAGAGCCAGCCAGAACCACTGCATAAGTATCTGACGAATAACCGGTGAAGTTGGAATTTCTTATAGGGTAATTTCTCAACTTAAGTGCGCCTGTACCTGGGTCAAAGTCTGCCAGGAATTGGTAGTCTGCAGTATAGTTGCCGCCATCTCCCCATCCTTTAATGATTACTGTTTGATTCGGCATAGCCCTGTCAATTGTTAAAGTATATGTTCGAGATGTACCGGAAG
>CADBRQ010000097.1 GCA_902797115.1 uncultured Bacteroidia bacterium | reverse complement strand
TGTTTTACTGTGGCACCAAAAATATCCACCTTGAGGCAATATTTCGCTAACCCTATTTAGAAGTGTGTTCAAATGGCGTATATTATTGAGAGCCATTTCTTGAATACAGAACTGTATCTTACTATCTTTATATTTCAGAAGTGGGTTCCCCGCATCTGTGTTTATAAGTAGGGTAGTTGGGTCAAAAGAACTTTTATTGTTCTCCAGCCAGACTAAAATCTCATCAATCGTTAAATCTTTTGTAGAATTAAAAACATTAACGACATCTTTATTCTCTATGTTAGCATCCTTAAAATGAGCACCTTTCTCCACACCATGTTCTGTATAGTTTAGAGAAATTTCTGGTTCATACTGAAAGGGATGTCTAACCTTCATTTTCTAATTTTTCTTTTTGAAAATAGGAATTCTTTCTATTGCCTTTCTTATAACTCCCTTGTCATTCTTTTTCCCTTCATACTCTTCTCTGCCATAACCATAGCCGTAGCCATATCCATAACCGTAGCCATATCCATAACCGTACCCATAGCCATATCCATAACCGTACCCATAGCCATATCCGTAGCCCTTCTTTCTATATTCTACAGAGTTGAGAATTATACACATACCATTGAGTTTGTGCTCTTTATAGATCTTATCTACATCTGGCAATTGTCTGCGATCCATAACCCCCGCTCTAATAACAAAGATTGTAATATCACAAAGTTTATTTACAATGTTAGCATCGGCAACTATACCTATTGGCACATTGTCCAAGAATATATAATCATAACTCTTTTTAAGTTCTTCAATTAGGTTGCCGAGCTTATCTGTCATCAAAAGCTCTGTCGGATTTGGTGGAATAGGACCCGCAAAAATAACATCCAGCAGATTAGAAAGTGCCCCCCTTCTTATAATTTGATTTATGTCAGTAACTTTTCCACTCAGATAAGAGGTTAGACCTGTTCCTGTAATTTTCTTATCTGACTCATCATTAACCAATTTTTCAATGGTAGCTTTACGAATATCGGTATCTATCAAGATAATCTTCTTACCTGCTTGTGCAAAAGAGACAGCAAGGTTTGTAGAGACAAATGTTTTACCGTTTCCAGGATTTGTAGATGTAAACATTACGACTTGCTTATCTTTCTTATTGCCAACATTCATAAAGTCCATATTGGTTCTCACAATACGGAACGCCTCAGAGACAGAGTCTCTACCATCTGCCCTCACAACAACTTGTCGTTTTGTCATTTTCTCCTTTTTAGGAATCTCTCCAAGGAATGGAGCTTGGGTAACCTCTTCTATCTCTTTTCTACTTCTAACATAAACATCTAATACATCTAACAACCAGAAAATTACTGCAGGAACAATTAATCCCAATAATAATGCAGCAAGAAATATTTGCTTTTTCTTTGGCGAAATTGGTCGCATTGTCCCCTTTGCCTCATCTATCACCCTAATATTACTCTCTGTAACTGCCAGTGTTAAAGCATTTTCCTCTCTCTTATTTAATAAGTATAGATACAATTGTTCCTTGATTTTTTGCTGTCTCTCTGCCGATAGCAATGTTTTTTGCACCCCAGGAATATTTGCAATTTGACCTGATGCAATACCTGCCCTTCTTCTAACATTTGCAACTTGCTGAGAAAGGGTTGCAATTGAATTGTTAAGAGCGGTAACAACACTTTGTCTCATTGGACCCAATTGAGTATTAAGATCTTGAACCAAAGGGTTATTGTCTCCCGCCGATTGTAATAATTTATCTCTATTTAATTTTGCTGTATTATAAGCTGTTATCTGTGATTCTATAGAGGTTCCTAATCCCATATTAGCTGGAATTAGAGCATCTCTATTATTAGGAGACTCTAAAAACTCTTTTATATATGTTGCAAGACTGAGCTGATTTTCTAACTCTACCGCCTTTTGCTTATAATTTACATCCTCTTGAACAAGACCTTGGGTTTGAACATTTGCATCGGTAAAGCCCTTAGAAGATTTTAATCCCGCAATATCAGAATCTACCGAACCCAAATCCTCTCCGATTAGATTTATTCTCCCCTCTATAAATTTATCTGTCGCCAATGCAACTTGATTTTTATCCTCAATTGCATCTTCGTTATATGCATCTATAAGAGTGTTCAAAACATCCTCAGCTCTTGCTATAGAGCCGTCGGCAATAGAAAGCTGCAATACCGTTGCCATCCTATCAACAATATTTGTCGAAACTCGAGATTGATACGATTGGGCTGTTCTTTCAAAGTTGGTTTTGCTCACTTTTATCTCACTATCAATATGTTTCATATAGTGATCTGTCGGCTCTATAATCAACTTTCCTACAGGAGTATTTACCTCTTCATTTAATTTCACTACTATTTTTTTATCAAAGCCCCCATTCACATCTCCCTCAAAATTGTTAAGAATAACATGATCTCTTTTTATATTTAAATCAAACCTAAAGGCCCTCTCTTGTCCCGCATCCAAAAAAGTCACATTAACAGGTGAAGTTTTATAAAGAGGAATGTACTTCAACCTCTCCTTCATTGAGTAACTTGTTGTAAGGTTTAGCTTTTCAACTACCTTACGCATTAATTTCGTTGATTGAAAGACATATAACTCATTATTAACATCTCCGTTGGCAAGTCCCAATCCAACAACATCTTGGAACATTGCTGCTTGAGATGCCCCACCTCCTCTTCTTTGATTTTTAACCAAAACTGTTGCCGAGCGACTGTATGTCTTAGGTTTTTTAAGAATATACAAAGAAGCCAATGAAAGGGCTATAATAACACTTAAAACAAACCACCATTTGTTAAACCAAAAAATAATTAAGATATCCCTTAACTTGATAACCCTCTCTTTGGTTTGCTCATCTTGAGCTATATGAACATTTTGAATCTCTTCCATTTTATCTCCAAATTAAAACTGCAATTGTGGTTAATAGTGATGCCACAGAGAGCCAAACACTTACATTATTATTTTGGTTTATTCCACTCTGTTGAGCTTTTATATTGTTGGGCTTAACATAGACAACATCGTTTTGTTGCAAATAATAAACGGGTGAGTTGATTAGATCTTTAGAGAGCAAGTTTGCATAGAGCATTGTTCTCCCCTCATCTGTTTCTCTCAAGATAAGTACGCTATCCCTTCTCCCATAAATCGTAAGGTCTCCAGCCATGGCAATTGCATCTAAAATAGAAACTCTATCTGTCTCAATAGAATATTTGTTAGGTCTCAAAACTTCACCCAAAATTGATATGTGGAAATTCTGAAATTGTACAGTTACAACAGCATCCTTAAGCTGATCATTCGCTGATAATTTTTCTTTTATTAGATTGGAGAGTTCTTTCCTTGTTAATCCTGAAACTTTAAGCCGCCCTAAAACAGGAAACTCTATACACCCCTCTTTATCTACCAAATATCCTAAAACTCTACCATTTCCT
>CADBRQ010000096.1 GCA_902797115.1 uncultured Bacteroidia bacterium | reverse complement strand
AGAATATGGCACGTATAGCCGGTGTAGATTTACCAAAAAACAAAAGGGGAGAGATAGGTCTTACCTATATCTTCGGAATTGGTCGTAATTCTGCCAAAAAGATTCTTGATCAGAACGGAATAGATGTTAATATCAAGGTACAAGATTGGACAGATGACCAAATTGCTGCAATAAGAAAGACGATTGCAGAGGAGTATAAGATTGAGGGTGAGTTAAGAACTGCTACTCAATTAAACATTAAACGTCTTATGGATATCGGATGTTACAGAGGTATCCGCCATAGACTAGGTCTGCCTGTAAGAGGGCAAAGTACTAAGAACAATGCCCGTACAAGAAAGGGTAAAAAGAAAACTGTAGCAAATAAGAAGAAGGCTACTAAATAACAGCAGATAGTTATGGCAAAGAAAGTATCATCAAATAGAAAAAGAGTTGTTAAAGTAGAGGCAGTGGGCCAGGCTCATATCTCATCTACATTCAACAACGTTATTGTAACCCTTACAAACAATAAGGGACAAGTAATCAGCTGGTCTTCTGCAGGTAAGATGGGCTTCAGAGGTTCTAAGAAGAACACTCCGTATGCCGCTCAAGTTGCAGCAGAGGATTGTGCAAAGGTGGCATACGATGCAGGCCTTAGAAAAGTTAAGGCATTTGTAAAAGGTCCCGGTGCAGGTAGAGAGTCTGCAATCAGAACAATTCACAATGCAGGAATAGAGGTAACAGAGATTGTTGATGTTACACCACTTCCTCATAACGGTTGCCGTCCAAAAGGGCGTCGTAGAGTTTAACACTTAAAAAGATTAAAGTTATGGCAAGATATACTGGACCAAAAACAAAAATTGCACGTAAATTTGGAGAGCCAATCTACGGAGCAGATAAAGCTTACGAGAAGAGAGTCAGAGATAACAAGAATTATCCTGCAGGACAGCACGGTGCCGCTAAAAAGAGAAAGAAAATCTCTGAGTACGGTATTCAGTTGAAAGAGAAAGAGAAAGTTAAATATACATACGGAGTTTTAGAGCGTCAGTTCCGTAACCTGTACACTCAAGCATCTAAGATGAAGGGTATTAAGGGTGTGAACCTCCTTATGTTGCTCGAATCGAGATTAGACAATATAGTTTACAGATTAGGAATTGCTCCAACCAGAGCGGCTGCCCGTCAGTTAGTTTCTCATAAACACATTGTTGTTAACGGAGAGGTTTTAAGCATCCCTTCTGCACACATCAAACCAGGTGATATCGTGGGAGTTAGAGAGAGATCAAAGAGTTTGGAGACCATCCAATCATCTCTCAGCGCAGCAACCGGCTATCCATGGTTAGAGTGGAATTCTCAGAAGTTAGAGGGCAAGTTCATCAACTTACCAGACAGAACAGAGATTCCTGAGAATATTAATGAGCAACTTATCGTTGAGCTTTATTCTAAATAATAACACTAATATTAATATGGCAATTTTAGAGTTTCAAAAACCAGATAAGGTTATAATGCTGCAATCTTCTGATACCTTTGGTAAGTTCGAGTTCAGACCGCTTGAGCCAAGATACGGAATTACCATAGGAAATGCACTCAGAAGAGTTCTGCTTTCATCACTTGAAGGCTTTGCCATCACCTCTGTTAAAATAGAGGGCGTAGATCACGAATTTGCTACCATTAAGGGAGTTATTGAGGGAGTGATAGATATAATCCTTAACCTCAAGAAGATTCGTTTTAAGAGAGAGGTTGAGAGTGAAGAGGGTGAAACAGTAGTTGTAAGCATTAGCGGCCAAAAAGAGATGACTGCTGCTGATATTGCTAAAAACTTATCATCTTTCAGCATCCTTAATCCTAACGAGCATATCTGCTTTATGGAGGATAAGGTGAAACTCAAACTTACCTTAACAATAGGAAAAGGTAGAGGTTGGGTTCCAGCAGAAGAGAATAAGGCAAAGCTCGGCGATATGCCACTTGGAACTATTGCAATAGATTCTATTTATACACCTATTGTGAATGTGAAATACAATGTTAACCCTTGTCGTATTGAACAAAAGACAGACTACGAGAGTTTAGACTTGGAGATCACAACAGATGGTTCTATTCATCCTCAGAAAGCTCTGGAAGAGGCAGCAAAGATTTTGATATATCATTTTGCACTATTCTCAGATGCGAACATTACAATGGAGAATGATAATGAGTTAGACGGAGGCAAATTAGACGAAGGTAAACTCAAAATGAGAAAGCTTCTTCTTACCCCTCTAACCGATCTGAACCTCTCTGTAAGAGCAATCAATTGCCTGAAATCTGCAGATGTTGAGACACTTGCAGACCTTGTATCGCATAGCGAGAACGAACTCAAGAAATTAAGAAACTTTGGAAACAAATCTCTTGTTGAGATTAAACAAAAGCTTGATGAGAAAAAGTTGAGCTTCGGTATGGATGTTTCTGAGTACGGATTATAATTAAAAGTAAAAACTTAAAGAGATGAGACATAGAAAAAAATTCAATCACCTCGGACGTAAAAGCGGACACCGTAAAGCTATGCTTGCAAATATGGCATCATCGCTGATTCTTCATAAACATATCAATACAACCCTTGCAAAAGCAAAAGCATTGAGGAGTTATGTAGAACCGCTGATTACAAAGAGTAAAGATGACACTACAGCAAACCGTCGTCTTGTATTTAGCTATATTAAACAAAAAGAAGCAGTTACAGAGCTTTTTAGAGTTGTTGCGCCAAAGATTGCAAATCGTCCCGGAGGATATACGAGAATAGTTAAGACTAACTTCAGGGTCGGCGATGCGGCTGACATGGCTTATATGGAGCTTGTAGATTTCAATGAGGCAGCTCTTCCAGAGAAGAAAGAGACTAAGAAGAGTACAACTCGTCGTAGTCGTTCAAAGAAAGTTGCTGAAGCACCTGCAGCTGAAACAGCTCCTGAAACACCTGCAGCTGAATAACATCGGGAACACATATATCATTATATTAGACGTCGCCCTTAATTTAGGGCGATGTCTTTTTTTATACTATCGTGTACTTTTTAAGCTCTGTTATAGCGCTCTTCGATTTTTTTCCAATCTAATATTTGCCACAGCGCAGCAAGATGGTCTGCTCTACGGTTCTGATAATCAAGATAATAAGCGTGTTCCCACACATCAAAGGTCAATAGTGGTGTAGACTCTGTTCTCTTTCCGTTGTGAGTTAATGGAGTGGAGCTCCCTGGTTCTTGAGTAATTACAAGCGTGCCATCGGAAAGTGCAGAGAGCCATACCCATCCCGATCCGAAAAGTGAAACTCCCTTAGCAACAAACTCTTGCTTGAATGCATCGAGAGAACCCCATTGAGCCACAATTTGTTTATACAGTGCCGAATCTTCTTTCAATTGTGAAGCCTGGCTTGGAGTGCAGAATTGATAGAAATAATAATTGTGGTTAAAAATCTGTCCTGCATTATTGAACACCGAAGTGGCAAAACTTTGTTCTTCTTTGCTTGCCTCTCTATTGTTAATGATACTGTCAGATAAGCAAATAATCTCTTCTAAATCTTTGTTTTCCAACTCCTTACCGGCAATTAACTTATTTAGGTTATCTACATAGCCATTTAAATGTTTACCATGGTGAAACTCTAAAGTGGTATGGCTGATAACATGCTCCAATGAGTTTATATCGTACGGAAGCGGCTGTAATTTAAACATATAGCAATTGTATTATAAAATTTAACAATGTGTTGCCGAAAGAGTGAATATACTCCTTTAGCAAATAAATTCTTTTAACAAATATATAATGTTTTTTCCTATTGATGCACTTGGCACACTTCGGACAGATTTTTTGTGAAGTATAATGAGTTTTACCTCATAGTATCAAATCTTTTTCTAAATTTGTTTACAGATAATATTGCATTGTGAATCATATAGGTGAAATTATTTCTTTATCAGTAGCAATATCTTGGACCGTTACTGCATGGTATGCCGACAAGGCGAGTCGCAGGGTGGGTTCTATGGTAACCAATGTTTTGAGGTTGGTACTCGCAACTCTTTTTCTTGCCCTGCTGCTTTGGGTTACAGTGAGCCATCCTTATCCTGTATATGCCAACTCCGCCACCTGGTTATGGCTTGCTCTCTCTGCTCTTGTAGGGTATATTTTTGGAGATTGGTGCCTGTTTAACTCCTATATTCATATTGGTCCCCGATTCGGTCAACTCTTTATGACTTTAGCTCCTCCTATGGCTGCTATTGCCGGTTGGATAATGCTTGGAGAAAACCTCTCGTGGAAATCTATATTAGCAATGGCGGTAACCCTCTTAGGTATAGCAATATCTATTTTAAGTAGAGATAGTGGGATGCACTTTAAATTCGATCTTCCCTTAAAAGGAATTCTTCTTGGTATTGGTGCCGGTGTGGGACAGGGCGTTGGTCTTGTGTTAAGTAAAGTGGGTATGGATTGTTATTTGGAAGTTATTCCTCCCGATGCGCCCTCTTCCATGAAAGCTATGCTCCCTTTTGCCTCTACAATGATCAGAGCCATTGTGGGAGGAGCCGGCTTCCTATTGCTTTTGAGTCTGCAGAAAGGTCTCGGTACTCTTAAAACAGCGGTTAAAGATTCCATAACAATGAAGTATGCCTCTATCATCACTCTATTCGGTCCTGCAGTGGGGGTATCCCTCTCTCTTATGGCAGTGCGCTTTGCACCTGCTGGTATCGCCTCTACCCTCATGGCGCTCACTCCGGTAATTATTTTAGCACCAGAAATTTTTATAAACAAGAAAAAAATAACTCTGAAAGAACTCATAGGGCTAGCTATAAGCATCACCGGTGTTGCTCTCTTTTTCTTGTTATAGAGAAAGAATAAAATTATCTTTGTCCTTTGACTCTTCAGTTTTAAATGTTCAAATTTATTGGCTATGAGAAGAAAGCTTTTTTTTACAACTCCATTTATCGCGATGTTTACATTTTTTAACATCTTGAGCCTAAGTGCAACAAATCTACAAGATTTTAAAGGGTATAGAATTTATCCTGTTCCACAAAAGCAAGTGTTTGAGGAGAAAGAGATTGCATTGCCAAGAAAAATAAATATAATTGCAGAGGAGGGAATAGATGAGGTAACAATTGAGCGTGCTAAACAGATTATCAGAGAGCAGGGGATAGAAATTGGCGAAGAAAATAAAAAAGAGAGTATTGAGGGAATAAATCTGTTTTTAGGAGTAGCCGGTTCTAAAGGGGCCGTAGATTTATATGCGGAGAGCCTGAAAATAGAGAGAAAGATTTTTGAAAATCCAGCATTTAAAGAGAAATATGACAAGCATATCTTATCGATAAGGGCAAATGGAGAGATAATCATTCTTGGTGAGGACACAGATGCCGCCTTTTATGCCTTGGCCTCTCTTGAGCAGATTTTAGAGCAGTGCGTTGATAACGGACGAATGCAATGTGTTAGCATTTATGACTATGCAGACATTAAAGAGCGTGGAATAATTGAGGGATATTACGGAGTGCCATATTCTGCTGAGGTTACAAAAGATCTTTTCCGATTTATGGCGCGCTACAAAATGAATACATACATGTACGGAGCGAAATCGGACCCTTATCACTCCCGCTTCTGGAGTGCCCCTTATCCAACTCAAATATCTGAACAAGAGGAAAAAATAGGGTACCTTACCCAAGATATGATGAGAGATATTACAAGTGTTGCGGCACAGTGCAAGGTGAATTTTATTTGGGCAATCCATCCCGGAAAAGCTTTTGCAGATCCGCAAAATACACAGATTATCAGTCAGATAATGACAAAATTTGAGAGCATGTATTCTCTTGGAGTGAGAGAGTTCGGAGTTTTTGTAGATGATGTGGGAGTCCCAAGTGAGAAGAGTATTATGAAGTTGTGTGCCGATAACCTGACAAAACTTCAAGAGGAGATAGATGCAAAATGGAATGCAGATGCACTACAGAGTAAAGATATGGTTAGGCCGCTGCAGTATGTGCCTCAGCTCTATGCGTATGGTTGGACCTCTTTGGAAAAGGGGGAGATATTCTTTAACTCTTTGGCAAATGTGCCGGAAAAGGTAAATATCTATATTACAGGCAAAAACGTATGGAGTGTTCCTAACAATGAAGATTTGAAGTTGGTAACTTCTTGGCTTGGAGGCAGAAATGTGAGCTGGTGGTGGAATTATGTCTGCAATGACCAAGATATGACAAAGATTTTCGTTGCAGATATGTACACGAACTTCAGAGATGAAAGTCATATTATCAGTAATCTTCGTCCCGATGAGACTTTGGAAAAAATCAATACGCTGATACTTAATCCTATGCAGCAGGGAGAACTCTCAAAAATAGGTCTTTTCAGTGTGGCGGACTATACTTGGAACAATGCAGCTTTCAACAACGATAAGAGTTGGGAAGCAGCAATAAAAGGTGTGTTAGGAAAAGAGTGGGCCTCTGATTTCAGAACCATTGCACCTTGTTTAAGATATTATGATTCAGATGCATTAGGTTATCTTGTGAGCAGGTATAAACAATCTGTAGAGAGGAAAAAGCCGGCACCGGAAGCTCTGATAGAAGAACTTCAGAAAATTAACAAAGCATGCAAGAGACTTATCGCGATGAAAGAGTCTAAGAATAAAAGTGATGTGCTGTTTTACAACGATTTGCGTCCATGGCTTCTCAAATTGGAATCTATGAGCTGCGAAGCTCTCGGACTTTTGCAGGGAACAAAACCTTCTCCTGTAGATTATAAAGAGAATGAAGATTTTAAGTTTGAAATTCTCGGAGGGATGGGAGAGCATATTGCTTTTGCAATCAGAACAGCAGAACCGGCGTCGGAGGTATTGGAGCCATTTATTTATTGGCTAAGAGGGGAGTGAATTTTGTGAAGCATTTCGTTCGTTTTTTTTTATATTTGTAAACTTTTAGTTGGTAAACATAGAATAAAGAGATAAATAAAAAACATTTTAAATTATGAGCAATTTTTATGATCCCCCTATTCTCACAATGATTAAACTCACATCTTTTGTGAAGTTGCTTGCCGCCTCAACGGAATACTATCCGTATGATCCGATTAATCCGGGATTTGCACCTTCTGCAACATCCTTACTAATTTTTGAAGATGATGAAGATTAAAAGATGACAGCTATGAAAAAGATAAGATTCTCAACAATATTACGGCTAATGGCTGTTATTTTAGCAATCTCTGTATTAGGGTGTTCTAAAGAAGAGAAAGTTTCTGTGAAAGAAGAGGTTTCTGATGACAAGCCTCAATCGCAGAATAAAGATACATATATGATAAAGAAGTGGACAGGTCCTTCAACTCCACGGAGTATAAATGCAGGCATATCTAACGGACCGCAAACCCTTACAACATTGCAGCTTGGAACAAATTCTGCAAAAGTTTTGTGGAACTCCGGAGATAGTTTCGATGCTTTCTTTTTATCAGGAGGTTCACTTTACTGGAGCACATTTACAACCACGGAAGATGGAGTGGGTAAGGCAGTATTTACGGGAAGCGATCCTGGTGATGAAAAAGCTCCGTTTATGTGTCTCTATCCATCCGGTGCCATAACGAAATTTGGGAAGAGCGGGAGTGATATCATCCTTGGAACGGAGTTTCCTCAAACGCAAACAGCAGTTCCAAATGGGCTTGCATCTGGTTTGCACAAATCTGCAGCATACACCACCTCTTTGAGTAACGACCTTGTATTTTATAACATTCCTACTATTATAAAGTTCAAGTTAAAAGGTTCTATAGTTCCGAGTATTTCCTCCATAACACTCAGTAATTCGGATTGTGACTTAACTGGAGACATAGCTCTTCATGTTGTTGGTGGTATTATGGAACCATCGAGTGTAGTATTTACATCGGATAAGAGATATAAAAATGCCATTTTAGAGGGAACATTTGCACAAGACAACGAATATATGTTTGTCGTATGCCCCGGTGGAACAATGAATGGTTTTACCCTCAAATTCGAAGATGGCAGCGGGTACTATACAACAAAAATATCTACCGTTCATGTAGCTCTGACACGCTCTCGTATAATAGATTTTGGTACAATAAATCTTGGAGATGCGTGGGAAGGACATGAAGGAGATATGTCGCCTATCTTGTATAAAGCAGCAACCAAAGGAACTAAACCGGTTTCAATAGCAGTAATTCCGGAGGGGTTTGTAGCATCAGAAATGAGTGATTATGTGGCACTGGCGCAATCCGGCATAGATGCATTGTTCGCTACCGAGCCGTTCAAATCGTATTCAGAATATTTTAATGTGTGGATTCTTAGAGTTGCTTCAGCACAATCGGGAGCAAGCATAACAGATGGTAGCGGTACAATCACAACCCCTGTGGCTTGTTACTTTGGTTCAAGATGGGGAGAGACCAGTTATTCAGATATGAAGGCGGACGATGATCTTATCTTTGATTTTGTTACCGATAAATGTCCAGATATTGTAAGCGGTACTCATACCATTACAGAAGTACCAATTCTGATGATTATTAACGATACACGCTATGGCGGCATTTGTTGGAGTTATTCTAATGGAAAAGGATATTGTATGGCTCCATACTCGTATGGTGGTTCATCACTTTCTTGGAGCTATCCAAGCACAGTCTCAGTGAGCATGGTAGATGATTCAGAAGGATATAGAAGTGTAACAAGTTCAGAGAGAGCGGCACTCGGCACACCAAATGTCGGAACGTGGAAAAATACTTTGGTTCACGAATTCGGAGGTCACTGTTTTTCAAGACTTGGAGATGAGTATTGGTATTCAAATAATAAAGCATCATCTTCTACAATCAGCTCTCAGACTTGGCCGGTACCGTTCAGTATGAATTTAAGTGGCTCATATACGACAACTCCATGGGATGCTTTCAAAGCATATATAGATGGTCTGGCATCTCCTGACCCTCATTATAGCAGAATTGGGAAATATCAGGGAGGAGATGTCTGCATGTATGGACGTTGGAGAAATGAAGAGATAAGCTGTATGATAGATAACAGATTCTATTTCTCTGCATGGCAAAGATATCTGATAGTCAAGAGGATATTAACTCTCTCGGGAGATGTTGCAACTTTAACGTTCGATTCATGGTTGGCAAACGATAAATCCGATGATCCTAATCGCGATTCGGGCGGCTCTCCGACTCAAGGACTTGGAGTACTGAAGGTTTATCCTGTTGGATTGCTTCCACCGCCACAATTGGTAGAGGTAGAGGGAAACTAAAAGTAAATATTGAATGAAAAAGAATAGATGTTTTAAGAGTGTTGCGATTTTAGCAACACTCTTGGTTTTAGGAAGTTTGTATTTATCTTGCTCTCGATGCGCTCCCCTTGCAGATGGGGAATATACCCTGCATCTACTCTCCACCAACGATATACATGGACACTGGTTCGATTCTTTATATGTAACTCCTGCAGATGATGGTTCTGCGACGCTTCAGACCAGACGCTCTTTGTTCAGCATAAACACATTTGTAAAAAACTTCAGAGATAGCGTTGGGGAAGAGAATGTTATACTTGTAGATGCCGGAGACTGCCTTCAGGGAGATAACGCCCCATACTTTTTCAATTACATAGATACTGTTGATTCTCACCTGTTTGCAAAAATGGTGGATTATATGAAGTACGATGCGGTAATAGTTGGCAACCACGATATAGAGACGGGACATCCTGTATATGATAAAGTTAAGAAAGATTTGGATGAAAGAGGCATTCCATTTCTTGCCGGCAATGCCATAAGAAAAGACAATAAACGACCTTATTTTCAGACATATACAATAGTAGAGCGTGCAGGGTTAAAAGTTGCCATACTCGGTTATACAAATGCAAATATAAAAGCGTGGCTATCCGAAGAACTCTGGAGCGGAATGACCTTTGAATCTCTCATACCTATTGTACAGAACGACATTGACCGCATCGCGAAAAAGGAGAAACCAAATATTCTTATTGTTGTTGTTCATTCGGGAACCGGAGAAGGAGATGGAACACAATTAGAAAACCAGGGCTTAGACCTTTACAACACCCTTACCGGTGCAGATTTCTTGGTCTGTTCTCATAATCATAGAGCTTATATTGCTCAGAATGAGACAATTGCTTTCTTGAATTCAGGCAGTCATGCACGTAACATAGCTCATGGAGAGATTACCATAAAAATTAAAGATGGAAAAGTTATCTCAAAAGTTTTTAAGACAGAGTTGATAGAGAACACATTTGAGCCGGACACTGCAATGCGCTCTGCCTTTCAAAAAGATTTTGAGAAAGTGAAGGCCTTTACCTTAACCCCTGTGGGAGAGCTAACAACAGACCTTTATACTCGCGATGCGTTTAAGGGAATGAGTCCGTACATCAATCTTGTTCATACACTCGGACTTACCGAAACAGGCGCAGAGTTATCTATTGCAGCACCTTTGTCGTACAATAAAAAAATCTCTGCCGGCCAACTTGTGTTCAATGATCTTTTCACTCTATATCCTTATGAAAATCAGCTTTTTGTAATAAAAATGAGCGGAGAGGAAATAAAAAATTATCTTGAATATTCATACGATGGGTGGATTGTTACAGACAACCCTTCTCATTTGCTTAAAATTCATCCGCAGGACGATTTGAGATATTCGCAACATAAATGGTCCTTTGTAAACCGTTCGTACAATTTTGACTCTGCTGCAGGTATCAATTATACTGTAGATATTCACAAACCTTTTGGAGAAAGGGTTACAATCCTCTCTATGGCGTCTGGCGAGAGTTTTGACCCCAATAAAATTTATACAGTTGCAATTACCTCATACAGAGCGAGTGGGGGAGGTGGCTTATTAGAGAATGCAGGAGTTGATACAGAGCAGATAGATGAGCGCATTGTTGCACGATATCCCGAATACAGAGAGATTCTCTATCAATACCTCAAAAAGCATGAAGTACTCTCTCCGGAGAGTATAGGTGATAAGAATCTTATCGGGGAGTGGCATTTTGTTCCTCAAAAAGAGGCGGAAAGACGAATTGCAGATGATATGAAATTGTTGTTCGATTAGGTGGAACTTTACGATAAAATAAGGAAATTAGCCTTTGAACTGGGATTTGCCGATGTGGGATGTGCTCGTGCTCAAGCACTTAGCCACCTGGAAACCTCTCACTACAGGGAGGCGCTCTCCAGCGGTTTTTTTGGTCGGATGGAGTATCTTGCACGCAATACCGACAAAAGGGACAATCCGACTTTACTCCTCCCTGGCGCAAAAAGTGTTCTGGTTTTTTTAGTTCCATTCTCTTTCTTCGGCGATACATTGAATGCTTCAGACGACTCTCCCCGTGCTGCTCCATTAGCATCTTCTACTCTTGTTAAAAAGGAAAAACTAAAAGTTTCTGAATTTGCATTAGGTTCTGACTATCATACAGTTATTAAAGAGCGGCTGAACCGTATCGCGAACCTGATAGACAGATTCCCCATGGAAATGGAAGATTCCCGTAGTTTTAAAAAATACAAATCTCTAACTTGCAGAGTTTTTACAGACTCTGCTCCCATTATGGAGAGAGCTTGGGCAGTTAGGGCGGGACTCGGTTTTATCGGGAAGAACAATTTTTTGATTAGCAGAAAATGCGGTGTCAAGAATTTTATAGGAGTTATTCTTACAACAGTAGAACTTCCTTATTATGAGCTTTTTACCAATACTGCACTTACACGGTGTGAAACAGTAAATTCCTTGGCAGAGGATAGCAGTGCTGAAAAATCTGAGGATAAATTCTACGACGTTTGTGGAAAATGTACCAGATGTTTGGAGGCCTGCACTCAAAAAGCTCTCTTTGCACCGCGCAGGATAGATGCTCGCAAATGCCTCTCTTACAAAACAATAGAAATGCCTATTACGGAGGAAAACCCTTCTGCTGAAAAGATAAATGAAGAATTGAGCAAGAAATCAACTGAAGAAGCAAACAGTAATGTTGAGAACAAATGGATATTCGGATGTGATGACTGCATGAATGCTTGTCCATGGAATCGTCTGAACCTCAGGGGTTGGGAGGAGTTTCACACAAACGCAGCTTTACTCCGCAGCGTTGTTGGCAGTACTAAACCTGCCCCGGGAGAAACTCCTGAATGGTGGGAGAACCTGACCCATGATGAATTTGACAATTATTTTAAGAACAGTCCATTACAACGTGCAGGTCTGACAAAAATAGTTCACAATCTGAAGAGGTATGAGTAACTTTTAGAAAAGTGTTTTTTCAGAACGATATAAAGTGTACCTTTGAAGCAGATATGAAGATAATTACAGAAGTTTCGGTAGACAAATTAATCTCTCAAATTAATTGGGAAGATAAAATCTTTATGATAGGGAGCTGTTTTGCAGATGAAGTTGGCACCCTACTAAAAAGCTATGGATTAGATTGTTGCACTAATCCTTTTGGCACTCAATACAATGTTCTCTCTATCTTTAACTCTTTAAAGCGTCTTGCCAAAGCAATCAATTTTCTTCCCGATTCAGACGAGTCATCTGTTTCTACAGAAGGGTATCCGTTTTTTACCGAGCAAGATGTTTTTCAACGTCCCGACTCGCTATATGTTACTTTTTTTCACCACTCCCGATGCGGAAACATAGATAAAAATCTTTTCTTGAAAAGTGCTAACAAAGAATTGATTGAGAGTGCAGAAAAGTTGAAATCTGCCAAATTTTTAATCATTACCCTTGGCTCGTCATTTGTCTATTTAAAATCTGCTACCGGCTCTGACTCTGTTTTTAATTCTTTACCTTGCTCAAATGTTGTTTCTAATTGTCATAAACTCCCTGCAAAAGAGTTTGTTAAGAGATATGTCCATACAGCACAATGTGCAGAGACGCTTCAAGAAATAGTAGATCTTTTTCCCGATAAAAAGATAATTTTTACCGTGAGTCCCATCCGTCATCTTGGAGAGGGAGCGCATCTGAATCAGATAAGTAAGAGTACTTTACTACTTGCTATTCAGAGAGTTATGTATGGAGCGTCGTATGGAGGCAATCTGTTGAATGAAAATCTTTTCTATTTTCCTTCATACGAAATCTTTATGGACGAACTCAGAGATTACAGATGGGTGGGAGAGGATCTATCTCATCCTACACCGGCAGCGGTTAAATATATTTTTGAGAAATTCAAGGAGGCATGTATTGATCCTTCAGCGTATGCGGCTATGACAAAAGCGTTTAAGGAGAATCAATTCCTTAATCACAAATTACTGAAAGATAAAAAATAGAGAGAGGATTACGGCTTTAATAAAGACCTTGTGCTACTTTTTGCTCGCAAGCTTTGAGCATATCGTCTATCATCTCCTGCAGACCCCATTTTGGATTCCATCCCCACTCTTTTCTGGCGCAACTGTCATCCATATTGTCTGGCCAACTGCTTGAAATAGCGGCTTTTATAGGATCTATATCATAATTCCATGTGAAAGAAGGAATTCTCTTTTTAATCTCTGTAAAGAGCTCTTCCGGAGTAAAGCTCATGCTTGCAATGTTAAAGCTGTTGCGATGAATAAGTTTCTCTGCCGGTGCCTCCATAAGTTGAGTTGTTGCCTCAAGTGCATCGGGCATGTAGAGCATATCCATATACGCATCGTGAGGAACGGTGCAAGTATATTTTCCACTCTTGAACACTTCATAAAAGACTTCTACAGCATAATCTGTAGTGCCGCCACCAGGGAGACATCCGTTGGAAATTATTCCAGGGAAACGGACGCTGCGAGAATCTACACCAAACTTTGAAAAGAAATAATCGCTCAAAAGCTCTCCGCTCACTTTGCACACGCCATAAATGGTATTAGGGCGCATTACAGTATCTTGAGGTGTATTTTTATGAGGCGTATTAGGTCCGAAAGCTCCAATTGATGATGGGGTAAATACCTTACAGTTAAACTCTTTTGCAATTTTCAAAGAATTCATAAGGGCTCCCATGTTTATATCCCATGCAAGCAGCGGGTTTGCTTCTCCTTTTGCGCTTAAAAGTGCTACAAGGTTGTAGATAGCATCTATTTCCAACTTCTCTACGAGTGCTCTGTAACTCTCAAAATCGAGAGCATTCATCTGAACTGCGTTGCATGTTTCGTTCAGCTTTTCTACCACTTCTTCCCTAACCTCTCCTGCTATAACATTCTCTGTACCATATAATTTCTGAAGATGAGGCACTAATTCTGTCCCAATTTGTCCGCCGGCCCCGACTATCAATATGCGTTTCATATCTTTTCTTTGTATTGTTATTTGTCTCTTTAATTATTGTTTTCAATAATTGTGCTTTGTCAAAGCAGTTTGCGAATTTAATAAATCGTTGTCAATAATCTAAAAAAAGTGAGAGTTTTTGATTATCTTTGAGTGAATTTGATTGAAGAATAAGTAAATTGTAAATAAATCATTATGAGCAATCTTAAACAAATAGCAACAAACAATGCTCCGGCGGCAATCGGGCCGTACAGTCAGGCAATTATGACAGAAAGCGGTATGGTGTTCGTCTCAGGACAACTGCCAATAGATCCATCAAGCGGTGCTTTTCCACAGGGTGGCATTGCTGAACAGACACGCCAATCGCTGAAGAATATGGAGGCAATTCTGAAAGAGGCGGGATTATCTTTGGGAAATGTTGTAAAAACAACAGTTTTTTTGGCAGATATGGGAGATTTTGGAGCAATGAATGAGGTCTATAAAGAGTTCTTTTCATCTCCATTTCCTGCACGCTGTGCGTTCGCCGTCAAAGAACTTCCTAAAGGGGCTCTTGTTGAGATAGAGTGCGTTGCATCAAAGTAATCTCGGCAGAACTATTTTGGTGCGAGTTTGTAGAGGAAGAAGGCAATTATCAGATAAACCAAATTTGGAATCCACATAGCTATCAGAGGTGGAAAAGTTCCTGCGTACACGAACATCCTTGCAAACTGCAAGAATAGGATGTAAGTAAAGCTGAGGGCTATTCCAATACCAATGTTCATACCAATTCCGCCGCGACGTTTTTGAGAAGAGAGGGAAACACCTATCAGTGTTAAAATAAATGCGGAAAATGGTAGAGCGTATCTTGTATTCTTCTCAATTTGAGCTTGTTGTACTGTCTTATCTCCACGTAGTTTTTGAGCTGCTATCAATCGGTTCAACTCTCCAATCGAGAGGGCTTCGTCGCTGTTGTTTCTACGGTAAAAATAACCAACATCAATTGCAAGGAGCGTATCGAGACGCTTCCCTGTTTTAATAGTTTCTACACCATTGTCATTTATTCTTTGGACATAGTCATTTAACATCCATACACCATGAGTGGAATCCCACATGGCATTGCGGGCGGTAAGTTTTGATGTGATATCCTGTCCCTCAATTGTCTCTAAGGCAAAGTCGAAAGCTGTATTGTTAAAGGTGCTGAAGCTCTTCACATACAGATAGGTTCCTTTTTCTATTTGATAGTGCATGTTTCTGTTTGTGTTCTCGAAAGGCCTCTTTACATACTGGCTTTCAAACTCGAGTCTCCCCTTATTACATGGAGGAATGATATAAAGATTTAGAATTAAGGTAAATACAAAAATAAACAGAGAGGTCAGAAAGTATGGCCACATCAATCGTTTAAAGCTTATTCCTCCCGCAAGAATTGCAATGATCTCTGTGTTAGCCGCCATCTTGGAGGTGAAGAAGATAACGGTAATGAATACGAACATAGGGCTGAACATATTCACAAAGTAGGGGATAAAATTGGCGTAATACTTAAAGATAATTTGCATCAGCGGAGCCTTTTTATCCACAAAATCATCTATCTTCTCACTTATGTCAAAGATAATTACAATGCCAATAATTACTGCAAGTGCGACAAAATAAGTACTTATGAACTTTTTGATAATGTACTTGTCTATTGTGGTGACAGAGGGATTGAAATCCTTAATCTTTTGTTCTATGGTATTTTTAAGCCCTTTAAAATTCATCGACGATTCGTTTATCTGACAATTCTTTGTTCTAATATTGGCACAATTCTATCTTTCCACTCTTTAAAATCTCCGGCAAAGATATGCTCTCTTGCCTGTTTTACAAGCTCCAAGTAGAATGCAATGTTGTGATAAGAGGCAATCTGTGCCGCCAGCATCTCCCCCGCAACAAACAGATGCCGCAGGTATGCCTTTGAGTATGAACTATCTACAAAGGAAGTGCCATGCGCATCGAGAGGAGAAAAATCATCTTCCCAACATTTGTTTTTTATGTTGATTGTCCCTTGCCATGTGAATAACATTCCATTTCTGCCGTTACGGGTAGGCATAACACAGTCGAACATATCTACTCCATTGGCTATACCCTCCAGAATGTTTGCCGGAGTTCCAACTCCCATCAGGTAATGTGGCTTATTTTCAGGCAATAGCGGAGCCATCAATTCCAACATCTCATACATCTTCTCGATAGGTTCTCCTACAGAGAGCCCCCCTATGGCACAGCCGTCCATATCTGACTCTGCAATAACTTCTGTAGAGATTTTTCTAAGATCGGGGTAGATGCACCCTTGTATGATAGGGAAGAAAAGCTGACGATAGCCGTAGTGGGGTTGGGTGTTTTTGAACTGCTTTATACATCTTTGCAACCACCTGTGTGTGCGCTCCATAGATTTTTTTGCATAGTCGTAGTCTGCGTTCCCCGGAGTGCATTCATCTAATGCCATAATAATGTCTGCGCCAATAAGACGCTGAATATCAACATTATTCTCCGGAGTAAACAAGTGGTAGGAACCATCTATATGAGATTGAAACTTACACCCTTCCTCTGTAATTTTTCTCCTTGAAGCGAGAGAAAAGACCTGAAAACCACCGCTGTCTGTGAGGATAGGTCTATCCCAACCAACGAACTTATGAAGCCCCCCTCCCTTGTTAATTATTTTGGTTCCTGGTCTGAGGTAGAGGTGATATGTGTTGCCCAGAATAATCTGTGCTTTAGTATCTTCTGCTAAGTCTTTGTGAAATACACCTTTAACACTGCCTACCGTACCAACGGGCATAAAGATCGGAGTTTGTATATCTCCGTGGTCGGTATGCAGAATGCCACATCGGGCATAGGTGTTATTATCTTTTTTAATTAGTTCAAAAAGCATGCGTGCAAATTTACAAAAAATAGTATCTTTGTAAACATTTGTTGGAAATCTAAAAAATCTATATGAAAAACTTAAAAGAAAAAAATGGCATCCGTTTAGGATTTATGGGGCCTAAAACTCTCAAAGTTGTACTTTGTATTATTGCAGTAGGTTTTGTTTGTGGTGTCATAAGCAAGACAACCGGTGCTAAAGCTGCTCCTCAGAGTCAGGAGATTGTGCAGGATGTCTCTGTTCAATCGGGCTCTGTTGCTCAAACGACAGCAGAAACCATCGCTGAGGCAGAGGCGGCAGAAAAAATAGCAGAAACTCTTAAAGAAGCGGTAGAAGAGTCTATAGAAGAGGAGATTAGCGAGGCGGAGAGACTGGAGAAAAGGAAGGAGATGTTCTCTCGCATTTTACAAGAAAAGAAGATGGTCTTTAGGTTCGGTTCTATTGCACGAGGTATTTTGGGAATTTTGGTCATTGTCTTTATAGCATGGCTCTTTTCGTCTAACAGAAAGAAAATTAATTGGAAAACAGTTGGAATGGCCCTTCTTCTCCAATTTGTAGTAGCTTTTTCTGTATTGATGTTCCCCCCTGTGCAGAAGTTTTTTGAGATTTTTGGAAAGTGCTTTGTGGCGGTTCTGGATTGGACAAAGGCAGGCTCAGATTTCTTGTTCGGTCCTCTGTTGGATCAGACTAAAATAGGGTATATTTTTGTTTTCCAGATACTTCCTACAATTGTATTTTTCTCTGCCCTAACCAGTTTGTTCTTCTATTTGGGAATTCTTCAGAAAATTGTCTGGGTTATGGGATGGATAATGACCAAACTTATGAATGTTTCCGGTGCAGAGAGTTTGTCTTGCGCAGGTAATGTTTTTCTCGGTCAGACAGAGGCGCCTTTAATGGTCAAAGAGTATATTCCTAAGATGACAAACAGTGAACTCTTCCTCATTATGGTTTCCGGAATGGCAACAATGAGCGGTGGAGTTTTGGCAGCTTATATCGGAATGCTTGGTTGCGGAGATCCTGTCATGACAGTAGAGTTTGCAAAACACCTTTTGAGTGCGAGTGTTATGGCTGCTCCGGGTGCTATTGCTCTTGCAAAAGTCCTTCGTCCAGAGACAGATCCTATAGACAATACCGTGGAGGTATCTAAGGAGAAGCTTGGTAAAAATATTCTCGATGCAATCTCAATCGGAACTACCCAAGGGCTTAAACTTGCTGCTAATGTGGCTGCTATGTTGTTGGTATTCTATGCTTTAATAGCAGGTATCAATTATATTCTCAATATAATCTCTTTCCCTGCAGTTGACCGTTGGATTTGCTCTATCACTTCAGGAAGGTACACAGATTTAAATCTGCAATTCATTCTCTCTTACCTGTTCAGCCCTATAATTTGGCTGATAGGTGTTCCTTCTGCAGATATTCCGTTTGTTGCCCGTCTGCTCGGAGAAAAACTGATTTTAACTGAGTTCATCGGTTATGGTTCCTTGACCGACTTTTTACAAAATTCAGTATTCTCTTCACCTAAATCAATTGTGATGAGCACATACGTTCTTTGCGGTTTTGCAAATTTTGCATCAATCGGTATCATCATTGGTGGAGTAGGTGGAATGGCTCCGAACAAACAATCAACATTGGGACATTTTGGACTCAAAGCGTTATTGGGTGCCGCTCTTGTAGCATTGGTTTCTGCTGCAATGGTAGGAATGTTCCTGGCTTAGTTTTTTTGCTGAAAATATGTCTGTGAAAATAGTATATATGGGTACGCCGGAGTTTGCTGTGGCGCCTCTTAAAGCGTTGCTGATGGCTGGCTATGAAGTGGTTGGGGTAGTGACAGTTCCGGATAGGCAGAAAGGGCGCGGTCTTCATTTTGAGGCTAGCGATGTAAAGAAGTTTGTTTTAGAGTATAACTCTTCTCTTTCTCCCGATTCGACAAATGCTCCTATTCCTATTTTACAGCCGGAGAAACTTCGCGATGAAAATTTCTTGTCAGAACTGAAATCTTTGAGGGCAGACCTCTTTATTGTAGTGGCTTTCAGAATGTTGCCAGAGTGTGTATGGCAGATGCCGCCACTTGGAACTTTTAACCTTCACGCTTCGTTGCTCCCTAAATTCAGAGGTGCCGCTCCTATAAACTGGGCTATAATCAAAGGGGAAAAACAAACAGGTGTTACTACTTTTTTAATTGATAATAAGATAGATACAGGAGAAATTCTTCTTCAGAGAAGTTGTGCTATAGAGCCGGAGGAAAATGTGGGAACTCTTCACGATAAACTTCTCTCTATGGGGGCTTCCCTTGTGGTTGAGACTGTTAGGGGAATTGAAGAGGGGAGTCTGAACCCTGTGAAACAAACGGCATTGTTAGATACTCTATGTGAAACATCTGATAAGGATGATGTTTTAAAATGCCCTATGGATAAGATGTTGTTGGAAGAGGTTCTTAAAACAAAGTTCGCCGCTCCAAAACTTAATGAAAAAAATCGTACTATAAATTGGGAATCTCCTGCGGCAGAGGTAGATCGGCTTGTTCGCGGACTTTCTCCATACCCTGCAGCAATAACTTCTATGAAGGCAAAAAATAATTGCACCTCTGTTTTTGCTACCGGCAAGGAGGAACATTCGGAAGTTGTTATACCATTTAAAATCTATAATACTTCTGTTTGTACTCCCGATAAATACAATGCGCTAACTTCGCAAGAAAATACCACGGCTACAGGAGATTGCGGCTGCATAACCACAACAAAAGATGGAAGAATGTTTGTTCGTTGTTCAGATGCTTATCTCGAAATCCTTGAGCTTCAAATGAGCGGCAAGAAACGGATGTCGGCTGCAGATTTCCTGAGAGGTTTCAGAGGAATTGAAGATCATTGTTTTTTGTAACATCTTACATAGATTGAGCAAAATGGGTATGGGAAAATTACACAGAATTGCAATAGTCGCCGATGGCGATTTTCCAACAGCATCACTTCCGTTAAAGCTTCTTTCCGAGGCAGATATAGTGATTGCCTGTGATGGAGCCGCAGATTCTTTAGTTGCTGCCGGTTTTATGGCAGATTACATTGTGGGAGATATGGATACCCTCTCTGAACCAAAGCAGCATGAGTTTCAAGAAAAAATTATCCGCATCGCTGAGCAAGAGAGTAATGATTTGACAAAGGCATTCAGGTTTGCTCTCAATTTGTGTTCTCTTCATACTCCCGAAGAGGGTTTAAAAAAAGTGAGCTCGGGCAAAAATGTGAGTGAATATATAGGTGAAGCAGACGCAGACAGATTGGATATTATAGTTTTGGGCGCAACAGGGAAAAGAGAGGACCATACCATCGGAAATATCTCATTGCTTGCAGATTACCAAATGCAAGCGGAGGAGTTTTCTAATGCCAAAGAAGCGAGAATTAAGATAACAATTAAAGCATATACAGATTACGGGGTGTTTATCCCTTATTACTCTGCCGAGAATAAACCTATACTCCTTAAAGATATTATGGCAGATATAAAAGGCAGACCTCTCTCTCTATTTGGATTCGATAATACGCTCAGGATTACATCTCAAGGTCTTGAGTATCAGACCTCCGGAGTAATCTTTGACCGTTGGTGGAAGGCTACTCTCAATTGCATAGCCGAAGAAGGGGCAAAGCTCACCCTTTCACACTCATCTCCTGTTTTGCTTTACTTTCCTTACTAAAGATCTTAAAGCTCTTCTTTTTCCGTTTGAAAAGTTTTGCGAAGAAATTTCCAATAGATTTGAAGAAACTTTCCGGATTAAAGATAGCGGAATCTTTTGTCGATTTCCATGTGAGGAAAACTCCGATAGGTGCAAGAACAAATGTGGAAATGAATGCTCCGGAGAATGGAGATATTGCACCGTCGTTCGCTAATTTCTTTCCGGAAATATCTATCACCCAATAGAGTACGAAAAAGAGAATGGATATGATTGCAGGGGTTCCAAGTCCCCCTTTTCTTACTATAGAACCAATAGGCGCTCCTATGAAGAAGAAAATAAGGCATGCCAGAGAAAGGGTAAATTTTCTGAAAGTCTCTATAATAGTACGCCTTAAAGGGAATGCAATCTGATAGACCTGAGACTCGTTAAAGGCAGAAGTATTCCATACCTCTTTTATTCTGATATCTGCCTCCTGATATGCTCGGAGTTTATCATCAAAACTTTTCCACTTCCAAAGATCCGAGTAGGCAATAGTGTTTCTATACCCCTTATTACGAGCAGTATCGAGTTGGTCTATGTGTACAAAATCATCTATAATCAAAGCTCTTTTTGAGAGATAGGAGACGGTGCTGTTGTACTCCTTTGAGAGAGAATCTCGGTCTTTTCTAAGCTTTGAAAGATTTTTTGCCATAACCTCTCCGGCAAATTTTCCTTCACTGTTGTTTTTGAATGCGTAGTTTTCCAGAGGTATTGCAATTTGCTGGTAAGCAAATTTTATCTTCTGTACTCCGATGCTGGTATCACGATAATCCATTGTATATGAATCGTGATAATTTGTTCCGTTATAGAGAGTTATAAGCAGCCCCTGTTTATTCGGAGTGAGAGAGAATCTTCCACTGTCTGCAATGGTAACATCTGTGTTTCCGTTATCCTTTGAGTGGTCATAAACTAAAATACCATGCATCAGGTCATTTTTATCTCTCTTGTCAACTCTGATTGTATATCCATCTATACCGTCGTAGAAAATCCCGACAGGTATTTTAATCTCTTCTTTAGTATTTCCAATGTCTTCTCTGAGAGAGTATATTTTGCTGTATGCCACGGGGATAAGATTATTTGAAGCAAAGAAAGCTGCAATTACAATAAGTACAGCAATATAGGCAAGAGGCAACATAATTCTTGGGAGTGGAATGCCGGCAGATTTCATACTCAGCAATTCATTGTTTTCTCCCAAAGAACCCATTGTCATAATTGAAGCAAGAAGTGTTGCAAGTGGCAATGCCAGAGGGATAAGAGTGCAAGCTCCCCACCCCATAAACTGCATTATAATGTTGAAACTCAATCCTTTGCCAACAAGTTCATCTATGTACAGCCAAAGGAAATGGAGCATCAGAATAAAAGTAACAATAGCAAAAGTGGCAATAAAAGGGCCTAAAAATGACTTAAACATATACAAGTCTAAAATCTTAATGCCCAGCCCTTTGAAGAAATTATTCATTCTTTCGCCGATGCGCCAACTTGCTATTATTTCTCTTATATCTTTCATACAATTTTTAGAAAGTTGCTTGTTTTTAAGTAGTTAGTTTTGCGCGGATGCAGTTGAATGCCGCCTCTGCTCCATCCGGATTTTTACCTCCTGCACTTGCAAAGAATGGTTGTCCTCCACCTCCGCCATTTACAAACTTGGCAGCATCGCGAATATCTTTGCCTGCATTAAATCCTTTTGCCACTAAATCATCTGTGTACATGAGGTTGAGAGTAACTTTATCGTTATCTAATGCCGCTCCTATAAAGACAGTATTAGTGCATTCTGCTTTGAGCATAAATGCCACATTTTTAAGTACTTCCGGCAAGAAAGGCCCTTTGAGTGCAATAAAACTGATCCCCCCTATATCCTCTGCCAAAGTGAGTGCGTTCTTTTTAAGAATGAGACTTCTCTCTTTCATCGCCTCTTCTGCCTGTTTCCTGAATTGGTCATTTTCAAGGATGGTTTTTTTCAAAGTCTCTACAACATTTGGAGAATTCTTCAAAAGTTCTCTGATAGTGTTGAATGTATCTTCTGCTGCGTAAACCATATTCAGAGCATTCTCTCCCGTAATTGCTTCTATTCTCCTAACTCCAGCTGCTATAGCACTTTCCGAAACTATCTTAAATAACCCTATCTTACCGGTTGCATTTACATGTGTACCTCCGCAAAGCTCTATGCTCTCTCCAAATTGAATGACGCGGACTTCGTTTCCATACTTCTCACCAAAGAGTGCAATTGCCCCTTTTGCTTTCGCCTCTTCTATTGGGATGTTTCTCATTTCATTGAGAGGGATGTTTTCTCTGACAAGCTTATTTACAACCCTTTCTACTTCTCTTAATTTTTCAAACGAGACTTTTTCAAAGTGAGAAAAATCGAATCTGAGAAGATTTGGAGAGACGAATGAACCCTTTTGTTCTATGTGAGTTCCTAAAATTTTTCTAAGTGCATAATCGAGCAGATGTGTTGCTGTATGATTGGCAGCTGCAGCATCTCTTTTATCCTCAGAAATTCGTGCTGTAAATTGGGCATTTACATCGTTTGGGAGTTTTTCGCAAACATGGATGGCAAGGCCGTTTTCTTTAATAGTATTGATAATTTTTACAACCTCCGTTCCGCTCTCTAAAACTCCGGTGTCTCCAACTTGTCCGCCGCTTTCTGCATAGAAAGGTGTCTTGTCTAATACAATGTGATATAGGGTTTTACCTTTTGTGACAACTTCTCGGTAGCGAAGAATCTTCACCCCTTGCTCCAAGGTGTTATCATAACCGGTAAAAGTGCTCTCCGCATCGGGAGTGAGGGTAATCCAATCTCCCTCTTGTTTTTTATCTGAAGCGCGGCTACGTTCCTTTTGCTTTTGCAGCTCTTTTTCAAACTGCTCCAAATCTACACTCAGCCCATTTTCTTTGGCGATAAGTTGAGTCAAGTCTATTGGGAATCCGAATGTATCGTAGAGTACAAAGGCATCTTCTCCACTTATCTTCTCTCTTTTTTCCTCTTTGCATTTTGCTATGAGCGAGTCCATTAATTTTATCCCTCTCTCCAAAGTCTTAAGGAAAGATTCTTCCTCTTCTTTTATCACTTTAGAGATTAATTCTTCTTGTTTTGCTATCTCCGGATAGGCGTCTCCCATTTGCTCAACAAGCACAGGAACAAGCTGATACAAAAGCGCATCTTTCATTCCGAGGAATGTGTAGGCATAGCGTACAGCGCGTCTTAAAATTCTGCGAATCACATAACCGGCTTTGACATTTGATGGCAGTTGTCCGTCTGCGATAGAGAATGTTATGGCTCTAACATGATCTGCTACCACACGCATTGCAACTCTTACTTTTTCATCTGAATTTTTGTATTGCAGAGAACAAATCTCTCCTATTTTTTCTATGATAGGAACGAATACATCTGTGTCGTAATTGCTTTTCACACCCTGCAGAATCATACATAAACGCTCAAATCCCATCCCTGTATCTACATTGTTATGAGGAAGTTTCTCAAGAGAGTGGTCTGCTTTGCGGTTGTATTGCATAAAGACAAGGTTCCAAATCTCTATAACTAAAGGATTATCTTTGTTCACAAGCTCACGGCCAGGTATTTTGGCACGTTCTTCATCATCTCTCAAATCGATATGAATCTCGCTGCAAGGTCCGCATGGTCCCATCTCTCCCATCTCCCAGAAATTATCTTTTTTACTTCCGGGGAGCACTCTCTCCTGTGGGAGATATTTCAGCCAAGCTGCTTGAGCCTCTGTATCCATACCCAGACCGTCTGGCTCATATCCCTCAAATACAGTGGCATAGAGTTTATCGGGATTAATCTTATAAACTTTTGTCAAGAGTTCCCAAGCATACGAGATGGCCTCCTCTTTGAAGTAGTCTCCAAAACTCCAGTTGCCGAGCATTTCAAACATTGTGTGGTGGTATGTATCGTGACCAACCTCTTCTAAGTCATTATGCTTTCCGCTCACTCTGAGGCATTTCTGACTATCGGCAGCCCTCTTTGCAAATGCGGGTGTATTCCCTAAAAATATATCTTTGAACTGATTCATACCGGCGTTGGTGAACATTAAGGTAGGATCGTTTTTAATCACCATTGGAGCCGATGGAACAATGACATGCTCTTTCTCTTTAAAGTAGTTTATGAATGCTTCTCGTATCTCTTTAGCTTTCATATTGTAAATTGGTTTTCTATTAGCTTGTTAATTTTAAGCACAATTTTTGTGCAATTTTGTGCGCTTTCGTATTTTACAATACGCGCACTGCAATTTGCAAATTTAACATTTTAACTTATTTTTGCTAACCGATGGCCCTTAAAAAGATACATATTCACCCTCTTCCCAAGTGGATGCTGCTCTTTTTAGCGAGTTTGGTAATGTTTGTGATATATTACCTTATATATACGCAAGTTCTTGGTTTTAAGACTCCAAGAAGAATTCATCTGGAAGAGAGAAATGAACGGTTGCTTTCAGAAAAAGAGCGAATTCAGAAGCGCTTGGCAGATGTTGGGCAGACGCTGACCCAACTCAAAGAGCGAGACCAGAATGTTTATAGGGCAATTTTTGGAATGGCTTTCAGGAACGATGTTACCGGAGATAGTTCATATTCTCCGTTTTCTGCAATAAATTATTTATATACAATGGCTTATGAACAGTCTATGAGTTACGACACCATAGCTCCTATTGCAGAAAACATTACCAAGATGACATCTTGTGTTCCCTCAATTCCCCCTGTGAATCCTACAAAAGTTACACTTACCAGCCATTTTGGTGTTCGAAGCGACCCTATGGCAGGAATTGCAAAAGTTCACATGGGGGTAGATCTTGCCGGTCCAAACGGTCAGCCCGTATACGCAACAGGAGATGGCAAAGTTGTGGAGGCGAATATTAATTTTCATGGCTATGGCAATGAGGTTATCATAGACCATGGATTTGGATATACTACAAGGTATGCCCACTTGAAACAATATGTAGTTCATGTCGGGCAATATGTTACAAGGGGTGAGCAGATAGGAATTCTGGGGACGAGCGGCAAAAGTACCGGCAGTCATCTTCATTATGAAGTCATGTACAGAGGTAATCGTGTGAACCCGGTAAACTTCTTTGATTTACGTTTAAGCGATGAAGAGTATAAGAGACTTGTTAAAACTAAATAATTGGAGCACTCAGAAAAAGAGAATGTTTGCTTTAATCTCCTCGTTCATAGCGAGTTTACTGCTCTCATTGCTCTACTATTCCATCCTTTCCGGTGTGCTTTATTTTGGGAAAGATGCTCAGCTTAAAAAAGAGAATCATGCTATGGCTCTGTATGTTACAGAGGCGCAGCAGAGATTGGATATTTTAGAGGGGGCAACAAATTCACTTGCGCATCGTGACAGAATGATTTATAAATCTATATTTGGGACATACCCTATAGATAATATAACCTCCTCAAATTTAAAAAGTTCTGAGAATTTAGATGCTATTATTGCAAATGCAGATCAGGTGAGAAGTTATCTCGATTCGATTGCCTCTTCATTAGATTATTTGGGGACAAGTTCTTACAATATCCCTTCCAAGATTCCGGTAATGAATTTCTCTTTAACCCAGGTGGGAGCATCGCAAGGGAGGAAAATGAATCCTTTCTACAAGAGTATTGCGGCGCATAACGGGCTGGATATTATTGCATTAACAAATACAAGCGTTATTGCTACGGGAGAAGGGGTGGTTGAGAGTGTAGTGGAAAAGGAGGTGCGCAGCGGAGGTAAAAGCTTGACAATAAATCACTTGAATGGATATAAAACCCGCTTTGCAAACTTGAATAAAATATATGTTCGTAAAGGAGAAAAAGTTAATGTCGGGCAAGTGATAGCAACTGTGGGCTCTACCGGAATGTCGTTAGCTCCACATCTCCATTATGAGGTGATTTTTAACGGAAGATATATGGACCCTGTAAATTACTTTTTTGCAGACCTTAATCCCGATGAGTACAACTCTCTTGTAATTCTTTCTGAGAATCTTGGACAAAGTTTAGATTAACTTTAAGTTTTTTTTGGAGAAGGGGGTAATCTGTATTAAATTTGCCTTGCTATGAAAGAGAACTATCCTAAGAAGATTTACTATACTGTCAGCGAAGTTGCAGAAATATTGGAAGAATCTGCCTCTTTAGTAAGATTTTGGAGCAATAAGTTTCCTTCTCTCATTAAGCCGGAGAGAAATAAAAAAGGAGACAGACACTTTACCGCAAAAGACGTGGAAAGCTTCAAGCTTATATATCATCTTGTAAAAGAGAGCGGTATGACTTTAGAGGGGGCGGAGAAAAGATTGAAAGATAATGCATCGGGAGAGGAGAGAAAATATAAAGCAATAGGTAAACTTCTGCAGATAAAAAAGATGCTGCTTCAAATCTCTGATGGTTTGGGAGAAGATATCAAGAGTGAAGATATAGAATTAGATTCGGATGAAATCACAGAATAACTTAGGAAATACCATTGAGGCTGGCCAATTAGCCGCTGTCATAGAGGAGTTTGCTCCAATTTTTACCCAAGAGGAGTGGGATAATTCCGGCTTTAGTGTAGGAGGAGCGAATCGCAGAGTAAAAAAAGGGCTTATAGCACTCAACTGCACTTTAGAAGTTGTTAAGGAGGCGGTGGAGAAGAACTGCGATATTATAATTACTCACCACCCGTTGATAGTTCACACTCCATTGATGAATATTTTAGATGGAGACCTTCGCAGTGAGGCGGTTGCCCTTGCAATTAAAAATGATATAACAATATATTCTTCTCATACTCCGTTAGATAAGGCTATTGGTGGTCTTAATACCATTATGGCGCAAAAAATGGGTATAAAAAAACCTAAGGAGTTGGTCAAAGGTGGGTTCGGCGCATACGGCAAACTTCCTAAATCCCTTACAGGCAAGGAACTTATCGCTGAGGTAAAAAAAGTATTCAATGTTAAGAATATAAGGTGTTCAAAGCCGCTTGCAACTAAAATTTCCATTCTTGCAGTAAGTAGCGGAGGGGGACAGGGGTCAATTTCAGATGCTCTTAATGTAGGAGCGCAAGCACTTATAACAGGGGATGTTACTCATCATCGCTTCTATACTCCCGATGGTTTTATGGTAATTGATATTGGGCATCACGAAAGCGAATGGAGCGCAACAACACTTTTAGAGAGCTTAATCAAGAGAAAGTTTCCTGAATTTTCACTTCAAATCAGTAAGAGTGACCTCTCTCCCATCTGTTATTTTTGATTACAGAATGGAGCTTTGCCTGTGCTGGCGATAGATTGTTGTACGGCTGCAGGTGATAGATCATGTTGGTTTAATAAGTGGCGTATGATATGGGAGCAAAGAATATCAATATAATTACTAAATACAATATGAAAAGATTTATTTATGTATTGTTAGTGTTTGGTATATTTGTTACAAGTTCTCAAAACTCTCACGCGCAGAACTTTGATAATCTTCCATTAAAACAGCAGATAGGTTTTTTTGAAGGATATTGGAAGTACAACTCTCCTGAGAGGGATACTATTTTTATAATCAAACTTAAAGTTCTTGAAAGAACCCCCACGTTTGTAGAAAGACCTCAAAAATTGTATGCATTTTCGGGAACATATCTATATTACAATAAAACTATAATTGAGAATAATATTCATAGACTCGATCCATTCATGAATGTAGATACTTATGAGGAGTATGAGAGGATTAAAATGAATCTTTTAAAATCTGATTCGACAGATTTCTTACCATCCATATATGTAGATTCTTGGGAATATGATATGAAAGATGGCTTTTTCTCTGATAAAACCAACGGAAATATTAATGGAGTACTTACATTGTCTGTCTGTTCTGCAAAAAAGGGGAATGAAAGTATAAAGTGGAATCTGGAACTCAAAAATGAGATAATATGGATTATGGAAGGAGAAAATGTTCAAAGTCAGACTACCTTTTCTGTTCCTACGAATATAATATTACAGAAGATGCATAACCTTCAGGAGTTTGAAGATAAGGGAATCTATCTCTCCCCTTTTGCAAAATGAAAAAAATTCCTAAATTTGCGGTCCGGAAAAGACTATGGCAACTAAAAAAAATATAACCAAGGCCACTAAGGGTGGCGAAACCTTTGTCTCTCTCCAGATTGCAAAGAATTTGGATGGAGATAGTATGGAAAAGAAATTGCAGCTTCTCTATAAGCTGCAGAAAATAGATTCAAAAATAGATGACATCTATCTTCTTAGAGGAGAACTTCCTCTTGAGGTTCAAGACCTTGAAGATGAGATTGTTGGCATTAAAACAAAAATCTCCAACATTCAACAGGAAATAAAGGAGAAAGAGCGTTATATCTCAGATAAGAAGCAATCTATCATAGATACTCGTGCTGCAATTAAAAAGTACGAGCAGCAAAGAAACAATGTCAAGAATAACCGCGAGTTTGATTCTCTCTCCAAAGAGATTGAATATAAGGAACTTGAGAGCCAGCATGCAGAGAAACTCATCACCGAGGCGACTAAAGCTTTAGTTACAATAAAAGAGAACTTTGAAGCTCTTAAACAGGAACTTTCGTATAGAGAGGAAGACCTTGTGGTAAAGCAGAAAGAGTTGGAGAATATTGCTAAGGAGACAGAGAAAGAGGAGGAAGCACTTAAACAAGAGGCAAAAGGTTATCAGGAAAAAATAGATAACCGTATGCTTGCCGCTTATGAAAAAGTGAGAAGCAATTCAAGAAATAAACTTGCAGTAGTTACCGTTGTCAGAGGAGCTTGCGGAGGTTGTTTCAATAAGATCACCCCTCAGAGAGAGATAGATATAGAGGAGAGCAAGAAGATTGTGGTGTGTGAGTATTGCGGCAGGATTCTGGTAAGTTCAAAATTTGAGGAGGCAGAAGCCGAGGTGGCACAAGAGAAAGAGACAGTGAAGAAAAAGAGTACAAAGAAAAATACATAGAAATGAAGCAAGATCCCTCTATACTTAGGGACCTCTTCTTCTCACATGTAGGACAAACATCCTCTTCTCCGTTAGGGATCGATATCTATAAGGCAGAGGGTGTTTTTTTATACTCACATCAAAAGAGATATTTGGATTTTATTTCCGGAGTCTCCGTAAGTAATGTGGGGCACGCAAGAAAAGAGGTCATAGATGCTATTAAAGAGCAGGCAGACAACTATGCTCACCTGATGGTTTACGGCGAATTAATAGAATCTCCTCAAGTTCTTCATGCAGAACTTCTTACATCTATACTTCCCTCTTCTCTCGATACGGTTTATTATTTAAATTCCGGAAGCGAAGCAAATGAGGCAGCTATTAAGCTTGCAAAGAGGGTTACCGGCAGGCGTGAGATTGTTGCTTGCAAAAACTGCTATCACGGATCATCACAAGGGTGCTTGAGTCTGATGGACAGCGAGTATTTCAAAAACTCCTTCCGCCCCCTTATTCCAATGATTTCTCACATAGAGTTCAATAATCCCGACAGTTTAGATATTATTACAGACAAAACGGCTGCTGTAATCATAGAACCTGTTCAGGGAGAAGGTGGTGTTCAGATTCCGCAGAGTGGTTTTCTTGAGAAACTTAGAGAGAAATGTTCCAAAGTTGGAGCCCTTCTAATCTTTGATGAGGTTCAAACAGGTTTTGGAAGAACCGGAAAAATGTTCGCTTTTGAGAAATATGGTGTTACTCCCGATATGCTCACACTTGCAAAAGCTCTTGGTGGCGGTATGCCGCTCGGGGCTCTTGTAACCTCTAATAAGCTCATGAGCGCTTGGCAGACAAACCCTCCATTAGGACATATTACCACTTTTGGAGGGCATCCCATAAGTTGTGCTGCAGCCCTTGCCGCTTTGAAACTGCTTCTTTCTGAGAGTTGGGTTGGTGAGGTGGAGAGCAAATCGGAGAAGATAGTTAAAACACTTGCTCCTCACCCTTTGGTAAAAGAGATTCGCAATGCGGGACTTCTGCTGGCTGTAGATTTGGCAGATGAGGAGAAAGCAAAAAAAATATTATATTTACTTCTCGATGAGGGGGTGATTACAGACTGGTTTTTATTCCAGAAAACATCTTTCAGAATAGCCCCTCCGTTGTGCATTACCAACGAAGAGTTGGAGTTTGGACTTGAAAAAGTTTTAAGCGCATTAGATAAACTTATGTAAAACACACTTTTATGGCAGACAATAAAAAACATAACAGACAAGATAGTTTGGCTGCAGAGGGAAAGAATTTGGAATTAGCATCGCTTGAAGCAGGAGCCAAAGTTCCTCAAGCCATTGATATAGAAGAGAGTGTGCTTGGAGCAATGATGCTTGATGAAGAGTCGGTAATAGACCTTATGGGAACTATTGATGAAGATCATTTCTATAAGAAAGAGAACTCTCTCATTTTCAGAGCCATCAAGCAACTTAATAGAGATAAGCAACCTGTCGATATTATTACGGTTTCTCAACAGCTCAGACGGAATGGAGATTTAGATGCTGTAGGAGGCAATGCATATCTTAGTACACTCACTTCAAAGATAGGTGTGCCGGCTCATACAGATTACTACACTAAGATCTTGATAGATAAGTTTATACAGAGAAAGATGATAGGTATCTCTTACTCCACTTTAAGGAGATCTTTTGACGATACCGAGCCTGTAGATGAACTTCTGAACTCTGTTCAACAGCAATATTTTGATCTGGCTCAGAGTAATATGTCCAACAGAGAGCAGAAAGTAGGACAGATCATTGCTGAAAAAATCCGTCAACTCGAAGAGATACAGAGAGATCCTGAGGCAAGAATAGGTGTGATGAGTGGCTATTCAGATTTAGATGTCATAACTGCAGGTTGGCACCCTTCTAATTTAGTGATAGTTGCAGGACGCCCTGGTATGGGAAAAACTGCCTTTGTGGTCTCTATGGCCCGCAATATGGCTGTGAATATGAAAATCCCTGTGGCATTTTTCTCACTTGAGCAAAGTTCGGTGGAGTTAGTAGAGCGTCTGCTGATTGCAGAGAGCGGCATTAGTCCTAAAAAGATAAAAGGTTCTGACCGCACAATGAGCGATCAAGATTGGATGCAGCTTCAAGACCGTATCGCCGACCTTATAGAAGCTCCAATTTATATAGATGAAACTCCGGGGCTTTCAATTTCAGACTTTAGAGCAAAAGCGAGGCGTTTAGTGACGGGAGGTGTGAAGGCAATAATCATAGATTATTTGCAGCTTATGACAGGAAGCAGAGAGTTGAAAGGGAATCGCGAACAAGAGGTTGCAGAGATTTCACGCTCCCTTAAAGGTGTTGCAAAAGAGTTGGGAGTTCCGATAATTGCTCTTGCCCAGCTCAATAGAGCGGCGGCAGATCAAAGCCGTGAGGGGGTAACCAAGCGTCCTCAACTTACGCAACTCAGAGAGTCCGGAGCAATTGAGCAAGATGCAGATATTGTATTGTTTATCCATCGTCCTGAGTACTATTTAGGAAACGGCTCACAACCAATTCAAGGACTCAGCGAAATTGTAATTGCAAAGCACCGTAACGGAGAGAGCAATACGAGTGTTTATGTAAAATATATTGCTGAGCAAATGCGATTTGTAGATTTGACCAGAGAGGAGAAAATCAGATTAAACCCAAAAGGACCGGAGAGTTATCAGGGGCAATTCCAATCGAGAATGAACGATATGGATAACGGGGTTCCTTTTGGAGACGGGTATCGCTCTCTTTCTCAAATGGGTGGCGGAGTCTCTTTTGATGTAAATGAGAATTTTGATCCTCAGGCGGAGCAAGATTTATATATGCCGGAATAGTATTGTCAATGTTTGAAGTACCTGTTCTTGCAGGAAGATTGCAGGGGAGATTATCTGAAATTGAGGAGGATGCGTACAAAATCAAAAATAAGGAGAGTGGAACATGAAGGGATAGTTATCTCTATCTCTCCCGATGCGTATAAAGTGCTGATAGAGAGCCGCTCTGCGTGTGCAACTTGTCATGCTAAAACTCTTTGTTCCGCTTTCGAGATGGAGCGGAAAGAGATAATTGTAAAGCGTACTGCTGAGGAATCTGAGAGTTTTAAGGTTGGCCAGAGAGTGATTGTGGAGTTGGAGGAGTCTTTGGGATTGCGTGCAGCTTGGATAGTTTATGCTCCTCCAATAGTTATTTTAGTGGCAATTTTGCTATATTTGCAACACTTAAAATTGAGCGAAGGGGTTGTAGGGCTTCTGGCAATTGCGGGTATAGTTATCTATTATCTGATACTGTATATTTTTAAAGCTCGCATTGGTCGTAGATTCTATTTTACTATTCGCTCTGCTGTGAAAGACAATTAACATTTTAGTAAATGAGTAATATCATAATTTTTACCATTGCCACATTGGCAATCCTTGGTCTTTTGTTGGCAATTGTGCTTTATATCATAGCACAAAAATTTAAGGTAGAAGAGGATCCCAGAATTGATGAGGTTGAAGCCATTATGCCCGGGGCAAACTGCGGTGGTTGCGGTTTAGCCGGTTGCAGGGCTTTTGCAGAGTGTGCGGTCAAAGAGGGGCTCTCTTCTATATATTGTCCTGTTGGTGGAAACGATACTATGCAGAAAGTTGCTCAGACACTTGGACTTACCGTTGAGCAGAAGGCTCCTCAGGTTGCAGTTGTCCGTTGCAGCGGCACTTGCGACAAGCGGAAAAAAACCTCTGTTTATGATGGTCTTGCAACTTGTTCCACTATAGCTTCTTTGTATGGTGGAGATACAGATTGCAGTTTTGGATGTTTGGGAAGAGGGGATTGTGAAGCGGTTTGTCAATTTGATGCAATTAAGGTTAATCCTCAAACAGGAATAGCAGAGGTTGATGAAGAGAAATGTACCGCTTGCGGTGCGTGTGTAAAAGCATGTCCTAAATTGATTATAGAACTTCGCAATAAAGGTCCTAAAGGGCGTAGAGTGTATGTTGCTTGCAGCAATAAGGATAAAGGTGCGGTTGCAAGAAAGGCGTGTCTTGCCGCTTGTATTGGTTGCAGCAAATGTGCAAAGGAGTGTGCATTTGAGGCAATTACCGCTGAGAACAACCTGGCATATATAGATTTCAATAAATGCAAAATGTGCCGTAAATGTGTAATAGCTTGTCCGACAGGTGCAATTCACGAAACAAATATGCCGCCTCGTCCTGCACCAAAACCAGCGGCACAACCTGTTGCTAAACCTGTCGCGGAGGAAAAAGTAAATATGTTAAACAACTAAAACATAAGGAGATAGAATATGAGAACATTTAAATTAGGAGGTGTTCATCCTGCAGATAAAAAGATATCAAAGGATGCTAAAATAGAAAAACTTCCTATCCCTGAAGTGGTGTATATCTCTATGGGACAGCATCTTGGTGCTCCGGCAGAACCTTGTGTTGCGGTTGGAGATAAAGTAAAAGTCGGAACTCTTATAGCTAATGCTGCAGGTTTTGTTTCTGCTCCCGTTCATTCGAGTGTGAGCGGAACCGTTAAACAAATTACTGCTATAAAAGATTTGGCGGGCAAACCATCAAAAACGGTAGTCATAGAGGTAGAGGGTGATGAATGGGAAGAGAGTATAGACCGTTCTTCCGATATTGTAAGAGAGATTAAACTTGGTCAGAAGGAGATAGTTGAGAGAATCAAATGTTGTGGAGTTGTAGGATTGGGAGGTGCTACTTTCCCTACAAATATTAAACTTTCTCCTCCCCCTACAGCAAAACCTACTTGTGTAATTATCAACGGTGCCGAGTGTGAACCATATCTTACTTCAGATTATAGAGTCATGATGGAATATGGAGAGCAGGTTCTTATTGGAGGAGAGATACTTATGAAGGCACTTGGGGTAGATAAATGTTATGTTGGAATAGAGGAAAACAAGCCGGAGGCAATTTCTCATCTCAAAGAGCTTGCATCTAAAAATCATCCACGAATCGAGATAGTAAAGTTGAAAAAGAAATATCCTCAAGGTGGAGAGAAGCAGCTTATTGATGCGGTTATTAAAAAAAGAGTCCCTTCCGGCGGACTTCCTGTAGATACGGGTGCAGTTGTGCAAAATGTAGGGACAGCTTTTGCCGTGTATGAGGCAGTACAAAAGAATAAGCCTCTGTTTGAGGGAGTTTTGACCGTTACAGGAGATTGCTCAAATGCTCAGAGAAACTTCTTCCATAGAGTGGGAACGCCACTCAGTTTTATCGCTAAGTATTGTGGAGGAATTCCTGCTGAGGCAGCAAAAATTGTAAGCGGCGGTCCTATGATGGGTAAGGCGGTTGTAAATATGGAGGCTCCTACACTTAAAGGTAGTTCTTCTATCTTATATCTGACAAAAAAACAAACACTCAGGCATCAAGAGAGCAATTGTATTCGTTGTTCTAAATGTGTAAGTGCTTGTCCTATGGGACTTGAACCATATTTATTGAACAAGCTTGGCAGGGTAGGTATGATGGATGAACTTGAAGCTCACTATGTTTACGATTGTATTGAATGTGGTTGCTGTCAGTTTACCTGTCCTGCATATATTCCTTTGTTAGATACAATCAGGCAAAGCAAAGCCGCTGTGATGAAAATCATGCGTGCCCGTCCTAAAAAATAATCTGCTGAAAATCTTATAGTTAAATGATAATTAACATTGCAAATAATAATATAATATAATGAGTCAATTGATTGTTTCACCTTCTCCTCATGTTCACTCAAAGGAGAATACTACCAGACTGATGAGAGATGTTATAATTGCTCTCATTCCGGCTGTACTGGTGAGCATTTATTTCTTCGGACTTAATGCGCTCCACTTGGTAGCAGTTAGTGTAATTGCCTGCGTGGCAGTTGAATACCTTATTCAAAAGTTTCTATTGAAGGGAAAGAGTACAATAGGAGATTTATCGGCTATTGTTACCGGAGTACTTCTTGCGCTCAATCTTCCTGTCAGTTCTCCTTGGTGGCTCATCCTTATTGGTGCCGTTGTAGCAATAGGTATTGCAAAAATGACTTTTGGAGGTCTTGGACAAAACTTCTTTAACCCTGCCTTGGTAGCTCGTGTGGTTCTTTTGGTATCATTTCCGGTTCTTATGACAAGTTCTGCTTTCCAAGCTCCTGAAAGTGGTTATTTGTTTGGCAATGCTCCGGAAGTAATCTCTTCTTTAGATGCTACATCGGGAGCTACCCCGCTTGCTTTTGTTAAAGAGCAACTTGCTAAAGGAGAAACTCTTAGTTCGCTAATGCAAAATCCAAATCTCTCTTACGGACAGCTTTTATTTGCCCGTCTTGGAGGTAGTGCAGGAGAGGTTAGCGCTATTGCATTGATATTGGGTTTCATCTATTTGCTTATCCGCAGAGTTATAAAACCTCATATATCTCTCTCTATTTTGATAACCGTTGCTCTGTTTACAGGAATTCTTTGGGGTATCAATCCTGAAAAATATACAGATCCTCTCTTTAATTTGTTGGGGGGAGGTTTGCTGCTGGGTGCATTCTTTATGGCTACGGATTATGTTACAAGTCCTATGACAACCAAAGGGCAGATAATCTTTGGAGTGGGTATAGGTGTTATAACCGTTGTAATCAGATACTTTGGTGCTTATCCGGAGGGTGTCTCATTTGCCATTCTTATAATGAATGCTACAGTTCCGCTGCTGAATAAACTCAAACCAAATCGTTTTGCGAAGGAGGCGCAGAAAGCATAATGGCAAAGAAATCTTCATTATTGAATATGGCATTGGTGCTCACTTTGGTATGTTTGGGCGCAAGTGCTGCTGTGGCAGTTGTATATGCTGTTACAAAAGAGCCTATCGAGATGGCGAACCAACTTAAAATCAATAGTGCAATTAAAGAGGTTGTTCCTGAGTTTGATAATGCCCCTTCCGATGAGGTTTTGAATGTTACTACTCCCGATGGTATTGAGGGAAAAGTTTATGTTGCTAAAAAGGGTTCTGAAATAGTGGGTTACGCAATAGAGAGTACAACTTCAAAGGGATTTGGCGGACCTTTCACAATTATGGTTGGTTTTACTCCCGATGAGGTTGTCTATAATACTTCTGTAATTTCTCATTCAGAGACTCCTGGTCTTGGTGCAAAAATCACCGAAAACAAAAGTGCTTTTATTCAGCAATGGAATGGAAAGAATTTAGGAGATGGGAGTATTAAAGTTGCTGTGAAGAAAGATGGCGGTGATATAGACGCAATTACTGCCTCTACTATAACATCCCGCGCATATTGCGATGCTATGGAGAATGCCTTTAGGATTTTAAAAAGCATCTCTCCTGCAACTGCTTCTGAAAAAGGGGAAAATGTTGAGGAGTCCAACTTTAATGACGGATGGGAAGTGATGGAGGTCATTGATTTATAGGAGGTGAGATTATGAGTAAATTAAAAATCATACTTAACGGAATAATAAAAGAGAACCCTACATTTATTTTGGTTCTTGGAATGTGTCCTACACTTGCCACTACCACTTCTGCCATGAATGGTATGGGTATGGGTTTTGCTACAATGAGTGTGCTTCTTTGTTCGAACATTGTGATTTCACTTCTTGCTCCGCTGATTCCAAATAAGGTTAGAATTCCTTGCTACATTGTTGTAATTGCGGCATTTGTTACCCTTGTACAATTACTTATGCAGGCATACATTCCCGATTTGTACAATACACTTGGTATTTTTATCCCTTTGATAGTTGTCAATTGTATTGTTCTTGGTAGAGCTGAGGCCTTTGCAAATAAACATGGTGTGGTTGACAGCGCTTTGGATGGAATAGGAATAGGTCTTGGTTTTACTATCGCTCTTACCATTATAGGTTTAGTGAGGGAATTGCTTGGAAATCTCTCAGCGTTCGACCATAAATTATTTGAAGGTGATGGGATGTTGTTGTTTGTACTCGCTCCAGGGGCTTTCATAGTGTTGGGGTATCTTATGGTGTTGTTCAATAAGATCAGAGGGACTAAATAGAGATAATGCTGAAAGTATTAAACGAACAGGAAAAATTTGAAAAACAGTTATAGGCAATAAAAAACAGAAAATATTATGCAGTATCTTATAATCATAATTTCGGCGATATTCGTTAACAACGTGGTCCTCAGCCAGTTCCTTGGTATCTGTCCTTTCTTTGGGGTGAGTAAGAAAATTTCAACTGCCTTTGGAATGAGTTTGGCAATTGTGCTGGTTATGGGACTTGCAACTTTGGTAACTTATCTCATACAATACAATGTGCTTATAAACACTTGGTTTGGCGAAAAGATAGATATAACCTTTATGCAGACAATCGTTTTCATTTTGGTTATTGCAGCTTTGGTGCAGATGGTGGAGATTATTCTAAAAAAAATAAATCCAACTCTATATCAGGCACTTGGAATATTCCTTCCTCTGATTACAACAAACTGCGCTGTTCTTGGTGCAGCGTTGATAGTAGTTCAAAAGCAGTTTGGTTTTGCTTCTAATCCCGATGGGATGCTCAATCTGGTGGAGAGCGTAGTTTACTCTATGAGTTTGGCAGTGGGCTTTGGTATAGCTATCATCCTGTTTGCCGGCATGAGGGAGCAGATGGAACTTAATAATGTTCCTAAGTCATTGAGAGGAACCCCAATAGCTTTTATTACAGCAGGGTTGCTTGCCCTCGCATTTATGGGATTCCAAGGAATTGTCTAATAAGAGAAAGACTTCGTTAATGCCTGGAATTTTCTGTTCCGGGCATTTTTGTATTTATTTTACTTTTAGTAAATTTGAGAGTCTAACAGATGCTAAACTATGAAAATTAATCACATAATCTATAATTAAATGAAAGTCTTAAATATTTCTCGCATTGCAGTTATAGTTTTTGCTATATTACTATCTTCTGCTTCAAATGGTTATACACAAGGTAATCAGGGAGGACCCCCTCCTGGTGGTGCCCCTGGTCAAGGTCAGATGCCGGGTCAAAGAGCCGATGCTCAAAAGAAGAAAGCTCCGGAACAAATGGACAAATTCATCAAGAAAGAGGCAAAAGTTACCGAAGGTTTCACAACGGTTGTCAATCAAGACGACAAGTGGTATCTGAATATCAATGACTCGCTTATCGGGAGAGATTTGATGATGGTTTCAAGAATTTCCAGAAGCGCAGAAGGGAGCAGAAGAGGATTCAGCGGATATGCAGGTGATCAGATAGGACAAGGGATGATACGCTTTGCTAAAGGTCCGGGGAATAAGATTTTCTTAGAGAATGTAATGCTTAGGGAGTATTCGCAAGGTGATCTTAAAGAGAATGTAAAGAAGTCCAATACAAATGCTCTTTTGGCCTCTTTTGATATAGTAGCATGGGACAAAAAAGAGGGGGACAATCTTATTGAAGTTACAAATTTCCTCATCGCCGATTCGCCTATTCTCTATTTTGGACGCAGCGCAAAAAGAAACTACGGGCTCTCTACTTTTGCAAAGGACCGCTCTTACATCAACAGTATAAATACGTACTCTATCAACACAGAGATGAAGAGTGTAATCACATACGGTAAGGAGGATGGTTCAAGTGCAACTTATGAGTTCAATACATCGTTGGTTCTTTTGCCAAAGGAGCCGATGAAACCACGTTATCAGGATAGTCGTGTAGGTTATTTTGTTCATGGTTTTACAGATTTTGACCGTAATCCTCAAGGGGTTAAAAGAACAAATATGATTGCTCGTTGGCGTTTAGAGCCCAAACCGGAGGATATGGAGAAGTATAAGGCAGGTCAATTGGTTGAGCCGCAGAAACCTATCGTGATATATATAGATCCTAGTACCCCTAAAAAATGGATTCCATATCTTATTATGGGTGTGAATGATTGGCAGGAGGCGTTCGAAGCGGCAGGATTTAAGAATGCCATTCGTGCAGAGGTTGCTCCAACACCTGAACAAGATCCGACTTGGAGTTTGGAAGATGCAACTCACTCTGCAATAGTGTATAAACCATCAGATATTGCAAATGCAAGCGGTCCTCACGTTTCCGACCCTCGCAGCGGAGAGATTATAGAGACTCATATCAATTGGTATCACAATGTTATGAATCTTCTTCGTAATTGGTATATGATTCAATGTTCGCCGTCAGACCCTATGGCTCGTTCTATTGAGTTGCCTACAGAACTTATGGGACAATTGATCAGGTTTGTATCTTCTCATGAAGTTGGGCATACCCTCGGACTCAGACATAATTTTGCAGGGAGCAGCGTTCCTATCTATACGGTTGCAAATCTTAAAAATCCGGAGTTCCTCAAAAAATATGGACATGCCACATCTATAATGGATTATGCGCGTTTCGATTATCTTGCAGAAGAAAAAGATAACATTCCTCAAGAGTTATTGTTCCCTTGCATTGGTCCTTACGACAAATGGGCAATAGAGTGGGGTTATCGTTACTATCCACAATTCGAAACAGCAGAGCAGGAGATTCCTTATTTGAGAAAACTTGTAACAGAAAAATTAAAAGATCCTATTTACAAGTTTGGTACAGAGAGCGATCCATCTGACCCGCGTTTCCAGAGCGAAGATTTGGGAGCAAACCAAATGGAGAGCAATGCTGTTGGAATCAAGAATCTGCAGTATATAATGAAAAATTTTGAGAAGTGGACAAAAACTCCTAATGAGGGTTATGAAAATACACAAGATATTTATACTCAAATTGTAAGTCAGTATCAACGGTATCTCGGACATGTAGCAAAGTGGGTAGGAGGAGTTTACACAGATACTAAAGTTTCTGAAGAGGGGGGAGATGTAAGAACATACGTAGAGAAGTCGAAGCAGAAAGAGGCAATGGATTTCCTTAATAAACATCTGTTCCAAGCACCACGTTGGTTAGTTCCTGAAAATTTGTTCAAAAAGATAAATTCTCAACCAGATGCAATTATCTCTTCGGTTCAGAAGAATATCCTTGAAAAACTTGTGAATCAAAGAGTTTTAACAAATTTGTATCGCGGAGAGATGATAAATGGAAGTGCAAATTCTTATACAATCAACAATCTTTTTACAGATTTGAATACTATGGTTTTTGCTGCAGCTCCTGCTAATGCAAATGATGCGGCATATCAAAGGTTATTGCAGAAGAATTATGTTCAAATTCTTTGTAATTTATATACAGGAACCTCTTCTCAAACTGCTTCTACTGCCGGTATTCCTGGTCCGAGAGTAACTCCTTTGGAGAAAGACAATACAGATGCAAGTGCTTATGTTCTTGCTCAGTTAGAGCAACTTCAGACAAAATTCAAGACAGCATCTCAAGTTGGCAGTGCAGTTCAGAAAGCACATTATAAATTGCTCTATGATCGTGTTCACCGTGTTCTTACTGAACCACGCCAGCCACAGCAACAACCATCTGCCTCTAGTGCAGGGATGATGCCTGGCAGATATGAGTAAGTTCTGATATCAAAGTTTTATAACAATTTTGAGTAAAAAAAGACATCGCTTGTTATCAGGCGATGTCTTTTTTATTATTAAATCTCGTCAAACAGATAGATTATTCAGAAGCTTTAGGGTTCTCTTTGTGTTCTGAATGTTCTTTGTGTTCTGAATGCTCTTTGTGAGGAGTGCGACCGCCACGTCCGCCGCCACGGTCGTTGTTACGACGCTCGTTGCCACGGTTTCCTCCTTGAGGTCTCGGTTTACGTACAGGCTCTACATAACCCTCTGGTTTAGGGAGAAGTGCCTTTAATGAGAGACGAAGCTTGCCTGTCTTCTCATCTATCTCAATGAGTTTAACATCTATCTCATCGCCAACCTTAACAACATCCTCAACTT
>CADBRQ010000095.1 GCA_902797115.1 uncultured Bacteroidia bacterium | reverse complement strand
CTTCTACAAGAGGTGCTTCGGGTAACTACCGTCCTGCTTCTTCTACAAGGGGCGCTACTGGTAACTATCGTCCTGCTTCTTCTACAAGAGACGCTTCGAGCAACTACCGTCGTCCATCTTCATCATCAACCTCCCGTCCAAGCAGTAATACTTCATACAACAGAAGCTCTTCAAGTTCTTCCTCAAGAAGTTCATCAACCTATAGCGGAGGTTCATCTTCCAGAAGCTACAATGGTGGAGGAAGTTCATCAACAAGGAGTACTTCGTCTCATTCAAGTTCATCTTCTACAAGAAGATAATTTAAATTTCTGCAAGAAGATAATTTAATTTGATAACATTTTAATAATCAGATAAATATGAAAAAAGTTAGGTTAGTGGTTTTTGCAATGTTGCTCATTGCAGCCCAAAGTGTATATGCTCAAAATGACTATACAGCATATACTCTCTCAAACACAACTTTCCAAGGAGGAACTGCGCGTAGTGTAGCTATGGGAAATGCCGTATCTGCACTTGGAGGAGATTTAGGAGCAATCAATTTTAATCCTGCCGGAGTTGCAGTTTATAAATTTACTGAGGTCGGAATCACACCATCTTTAACAACGGTAAGCACTACTTCTGATTTGTTCGGAACGTCACATAAGTCTACAAGAAGCAATTTTGGGTTAGCCAATACGGGAGCGGTATTTTATATTCCTCTCTCAAGAGGGAGTGGTATTAAGAACATTAATTTTGGAATTACTTTCACAAAATTAAGCGATTACTCTTCTACAGAAGTGGCAAAGCATAATGGAAATGTATCGGACCCAACATATTTAGACCATCTTGCAAAGTATACAACCCGCACAGGTAACGCGTTGGGATATAAGGCAGATGTATTTTCTTCTATGTTGGATAAAAACGATGTGCAGAACCCTTATGCTCATTTTGGAGGTGCTTTGTGGTCTTCTATACTTGGATGGAATACCTCTCTTTTGAATCTGAATGCAGCAGGAGATACGTTCATACCAACGGAACAGCATGAGATAGACCAGAGTTTCAGAAGAAAGTCATTTGGTTATAACAGTGCTACAGATTTAAGTCTTGGATTTAACTTTGGAGATATGGTATATCTTGGAACCAATCTTACTCTCAACAGTGTTTATAATCGTATTGAACAAAAATATTCAGAAGATGGTGTAGGGGTCCAAGATTTCAACTATATGGATCAGATTTATGAGCAAAAAACAGCAGGAACCGGAGTAGGAGGAAAAATTGGTATAATTGTAACACCAACTCCATTTATAAGGTTTGGTGCGGCAATTTCTACCCCAACAATCTACTATCTGACCGATAGGGCACATTGGAAAATGAACTCCTCTTTAGGAACCGATTATAATGTAACTTTAAAAACACCTCGTTTGGAGATGGATTACAGATTAGTAACGCCGTTTAAATATAATTTAGGTGTTTCTGTTGTCCTTCCTGTTGCAGCCTTGAGTTTAGACTATGAGGGGACCAATTATTCTCAAATGAGATTCCTCTCTGCAGATAGCGGACCTGACCAGGATTACGATTGGGAAGAGATGAATGATATCATTAAAGCAAATTATACGACACAAAGTAAAATCAGAGCCGGCGTTGAGATTAATCCTACTCAAACCCTCTCATTAAGAGCCGGTATTCAATATTCAAACAGCGGTATAAAGAATTTAGATCTCGATACTTACGTCGGTTCATTGGGAGCAGGTTATTCGAGCCCTAACGGATTCTTTGCAGATTTAGGTTTTTCTACAACTTTAAAGAAGACAGATGTATTGTTCGATGGTACCGATTTAGTTTCTGAATATATTGCATCAAATGCATCAAGTGCATATAAAAGAGGCAATTGGAAACTTCTTTTAACAGTGGGATTCAGATTTTAGACTATTCGGAACGAAGAAACTCGAGGGCGTTAGGTCCTTCGTTAAAGAGCAAATCGACAATAGATAAATTTGGAACAAAACCCTGCTTGGCAAATAGTTGCCAGTAGGGTTTTTCCATATTGTAATGTTTCAGGAAAGGTTCCCCTTTGAATTTTGGCTGGATAATCTCTCTGAGGTCTATAAAACCACTTTCTGAATAGTCGCTCTTTGTGGGTGTAAACTGAGTATCGGCAAAGGTGTTGTCCGGCAATCCACAAAGAGTCAATAATCTGAGGGTAAGCGTAGTATTAAGATCAAGCAAATTCTTCGGACACTTCTCTAAAATTGAAAAAATCTCAGGTGCGTAGTATTCAAAAAATGGGGAATTACGGTATGCCGCATCGAGAGCTCTCTTATGATTATGAACCCAAGGAAATGAATAATCTATCTCAATAAGATCTATGGGAACTTTGTGAGTATGAAACTCTCCCCCTCTTTTTATAGGGATAGAGAGAACTTGCACACCCGAGGAGGTAAGAATATCGCATCGGGACCTGAAAGATTGTTTCTGGTAATTCTCTTTAGTCGCGATGCGTCCTCTTCTACTCTGTGACAGAGCAACAAAATATGCAATAGGAGGAAGGTAGGCAGTACTTAACAAACACTCTTCCCACCTAATCTTCTGCTCCACCTTTTCCAAATCTTATAACACCTCTCTCCGAACTGTTGAAGAAATCAAGAATTGTTCTTTTCTCCTCAGAATCAGGAAGTTCTTCCTCTGCCTTCTTGCAGGCGGCAGTAGGGTTAAGACCGCTTTGATAGATGATTCTGTAGACATCCCAAATACGGTTGAGCTGCTCGTCTGTAAATCCACGCCGTTTAAGACCAACTCTGTTTATTCCGCCAAATCTTAAAGGATCGCCACCTGCAAGGGCGTATGGCGGTACATCTCTTTTAATTTTTGAGCAGCCGGAAAGCATCACGTGAGTTCCTATGCGTGAGAACTGATGAGCAACGCTGGCACCTCCGATAATAGCCCAATCATCTACATCTGTCTCTCCCGCTAATCCTGTGTAACTTACTAAAATAACGTGATTTCCGATTTTGCAGTCATGAGCTACATGGACGTATGCCATCAAGAAGGTGTCGTTCCCGATTTTGGTAACATTCTTTCCGCTTGCTGCAGTTCCGCGGCTGATTGTGCAGAATTCTCTAATCATCACATTGTTACCAATCTCTACATAAGATTCTTCCCCTTTAAATTTAAGGTCTTGCGGAATCCCGCCAATAATAGCTCCGTTAAAAATCTTACAGTTGTTTCCGATTTTTACAAAATCATTTATAGCCGTCCCGGGACCAATCCAACAGTTATCTCCAATCTCCACATGCTCTGCAATGGTAGCAAACGGACTAATAATGACATTGTTGCCTATTTTGGCATTTGGATGAACAATAGCGTTTTTGTATTCCATATTTTTAAAATTATTCTTTGTTTTTGATAACCTGAGCAACCATATCTCCCTCGCAGACAACGCTGTCTCCAACCCATGCTTTACCGCTCATACTAACTAATGCGTGGTTTAACGGTTCTGTAATAACGAGCTTGAACACAACTACATCTCCAGGAACAACTTTCCTGCGGAAGCGGAAATTCTGAACTCTTGCAAAATAAGTGGAGTACTTTTCCGGCTCATCTACATTTTTAAGTACCAGAATACCACCCACTTGTGCCATTGCTTCTATCTGAAGCACACCCGGCATCACAGGCTCTGAAGGAAAGTGGCCTCTGAAGAAACCCTCATTTACACCAATGTTTTTAATGCCTACAATAGAGTCTGAATCCATCTCAATAATTCTGTCAACCATTAAGAATGGGGGACGGTGAGGCAAAAGTTTCTGGATCTCCTGAATATCGCAAACAGGTGTTGCATTAGGATCGTATTTTGGAGCAACAGATAATCTCTGTTTAATCTCTCTCATTTTTTCTGAATCTATGCTCATGGTTTTTTTGATTTTTATCGCGATAAGTTTAATCCCCTTTTAAACTGTCTAAGGGCTAAAGTTCTCAATTCTCTGGCAACGCTGCTGTTGATGGAATGTCCGCTCTTATAGGCAATTACCTTTCCTTTGATAGGATATCCTACAAGTGAAAAATCGCCGAGTACATCGAGCAGTTTATGGCGTGCAAGTTCATTAGAAAAGCGAAGCTGAGTATGGCTCAGATACCCTTCCGGAACCCTCTCTAATGTCTTTACATTGAATATGCCGGCAAGTCTGTCCAACTCCTCTTGAGGAACAGCTTTTTCAACAATCACCAAGGCATTATCTAAATCTCCACCTTTTATGAGGTTGTTTTTAAAAAGCGGTTCCAGTTCGTGGAAGAAAACGAAAGTACGGCAAGGGGCAATTTCTGAAGCAAAATCTGTCTCTTTTTCAAACCTTGCGTATTGATTTCCAACAACTTTAGAGTTAAAATCGATCATCACATCTACCGAGAAATGGTCGTCCGGATAAACAACCATCTCGCTGCCAAACTCGTTTCTGCAAATAACTTTCCTGTCCAACACCAAATATTTTCGAGGGGCATTCTGTACTTGCAAACCATCTTTAGAAAATGCCTCTGCATAGTATTTTGCGCTGCCGTCCAAGATTGGAACTTCAGGAGCATCTAGCGTTATGAGGGCATTGTCTATATGCATTGCGTATAATGCACCCATAAGATGCTCCAATGTAAGCACCTGAACGCCATCTTTATCTAAAGTTGTTCCTCTCGATGTGGCACTTACGAAATCTACACACGCCTCTACGAGCGGTGCACTTTCGCCTAAATCTGCCCTTTTGAATTTGATTCCGAAATTTGCGGGAGCAGGCTCTATCTTCATATTCACTTTAAGCCCGGTATGAAGCCCTTTTCCGCTAAATTCGTATTTATGTTTGAGAGTGTGTTGGTTTGTATACATAAATATTTGTAGTAGTTTATAGTTCCTACAAATATACAAAAACTTATTTATCTGCCAAGTGTTTGAATTTTACGTAAGAGCGCATATATGTCTGGTAATCTATTGCCGGAGTGCCGGCTATCCCTTTCTTTCCAACTTCGGATGAGATCGATCCCTGAATGCCTGCCTGAGCTGCCACCTGTGTACCATCTCCCACGCTTATGTGTCCTGCAACTCCAACCTGTCCTCCAAACATACAGTTCTTTCCGATTTTTGAACTTCCTGCAATACCGCTCTGCGCTGCTATAACCGTATTCTCTCCAATCTCCACATTGTGAGCAACCTGAATGAGGTTATCCAACTTGACACCTTTTTTGACGATTGTAGAACCCATTGTAGCTCTGTCTATTACAGTGTTAGAACCAATCTCCACATCATCTTCTACCACAACATTTCCGGTTTGGGGAATCTTTTTATAAGAACCATCCTGGGTAGGTGCAAAGCCAAAACCATCGCTGCCTATAACAACATTTGCATGAAGAATACAATTGTTTCCAATAATGCATCCATCGTAGATTTTAACTCCAGGGTAAATTATAACATTCTCTCCCACAGTAACATCCTTCCCGATATAGACCTGAGGATATATCTGAGTTCCGTTTCCGATTTTGCTCTTGGAACCAATATACGAGAAGCGTCCTACATAAACACCTTTGCCAATTTTGCTGCTCATGGCTCTGTAAGAAAGGAACGCTCTTCCGCTTTTTTTGCTCTTTTTTAAACTGTTCAACAAATCTAACAGAGATGCAACCGCTTGATATGCATCTTCTACCACTATCATAGTGGGTTTAACAGAGGAGCAATCTTCCGGCAGAAGTTTACGGCTGACTATAACAATGCCTGCGTTGCTTTCCAATAAATATTTCTGATATTTAGGATTTGCCAAAAAGCAAATATTATGTGGCTTTCCAGATTCAATCCTGGCAACTTGTGAAACTTTTGTCTCGGGATTGCCGATGATTTCCCCATTAAAATGTTCTGCAATTACTTTAGCTGTAACTTCCATTATATTTGAGCTTTATGTGTTTATTATTCGTTTGGTCTCTGTGTCGGCTGTAATGTAGTAACACATTGCGACAACTACAAATATATATTTTTTTTGTGAGCAAAGATGCTATTTTCCTGTGTAGTTTTCCGGAGTCAGTTCAAGCAATCTCTTCTTTATATCTTCGCTTATCTTCAAATTATTTATAAACTCCACGATTCGTTCCCTCGAGATATTTTCATTGGTACGGGTGAGTTTTTTAAGCTCTTCGTATGGATTTTTATACCCTTCTTTGCGCAAAATTGTTTGAATCCCTTCAGCTATAACCTTCGGATGTTTATTTAAATCTGAAAGAATAATTTCTTTATTTACAATCAGTTTCCCAATCCCCTTCTTAAGGGAATTAAATGCAATTATAGTGTATGAAAGAGAAACACCCAAATTCCTTAAAACGGTAGAGTCTGTTAAGTCTCTCTGCAGACGAGATATAGGAAGTTTCTCGCTGAGGTGGTTAAAGAGTGCATTTGCCAAACCTAAATTTCCTTCTGCGTTTTCAAAATCTATGGGATTGATTTTATGCGGCATTGCAGAGGAACCTACTTCACTTTTCTTAACTTTTTGTCCAAAATACTCCATTGAGATATAGAGCCACGCATCGCGAGAGAAATCTAATAGTATAGTGTTGATTCTCTTTAGATTATCGAGTAATGCCGCAAGGTTGTCGTAAGGTTCTATCTGTGTGGTAGGATAACTTCTCTGGAGTTCGAATGTTCCCTTTTGAAACTTTGATGCCCAAGAGTGCCAGTTGATGTTTGGGTAGGCGGCAAAATGGGCATTGAAATTTCCTGTAGCTCCTCCGAATTTGGAACAGTAAGGAATTGTTTTTAAAAGCTTTAACTGACTCTCTAATCGCGATGCAAATACTTTTATTTCTTTTCCGAGTATAGTAGGGGAGGCGGGCTGTCCGTGTGTGTGTGCAAGCATCGGAATGCGGTCCCACTCTTTTGCCTTACTGTTTAATGTGGCGACAAACTCCTCTATTAAAGGCTTATACACTTGCTCAACAGCATTTTTCAGTGCGAGCGGAATTGCGGTATTGTTAATGTCTTGAGATGTAAGTCCGAAGTGAACAAACTCCTTATACTTTTCTAAACCAAGTTTCTTAAATTGCTCCTTAATGAAATACTCAACCGCCTTAACATCGTGATTAGTAACATTTTCCAACTCTTTTACCCTTTGTGAATCTTTGAGGGAAAATTTGTTGCATATATCTTTTAAAGCAGAAATCTCTCTTCTGTTAATCCCTTTAAGTTCGGGGAGCGGAATCTTGCAGAGAGCTATAAAGTACTCAATCTCAACCCATACGCGATACTTAATGAGCGCATGTTCTGAAAAGAAATTGCTCAGTGGTTCTGTCTGTTTTCTATATCGTCCATCTATTGGGGAGATTGCTGTTAGTGGTGAGTATCTCATTTTAATTCTCTTTTATCGTTTAGTCGTTCTTGTTTAACTGCACGGTTGCTTTGCGCTTCAACTCTCTTCCTAACGCTCCAAATGCGCTTTTGGAGTTGCGTTCAGTTATCATCAGTATTGTTTTACTTTCCGCATTTTTTAAACATCTTGATACATTGTACTGCCGGAACTATATCGTGAACCCTCAGTATATCAGCGCCTTTGGTTAAAGCATAAAAATTTATGGCAGTTGTTGCGTTCAATGAATCTTCTGGGGTAGTGTTTAATAATTTGTAAATCATAGATTTACGAGATATTCCTACGAGTATGGGCACTCTAAAGTCTCTGAAACGCTCCAACTCTTTTAAAAGTAAATAGTTCTGTTCAAGGGTTTTGCCAAATCCGAATCCAGGGTCCAGAATCCACTCTTTTATCCCTGCTCTCTTTGCTTTAATCTCAAACTCCTTGAAAAAGTTGAAAGTTTTTTCTACGATATCATCCTTAGGTTCTTTATAACTTTTTGGGGTATAACCTGTTATCCCTTTGCAGTTTATCTTTGTGTTGCCATTATAAATTCCCTCACAAGCATCTGCGACAGGTGTATTATACATAGCAATGTACGGGAGATTCAAGCGTGCAACAGTTGCAAGCATTTTAGAATCTGCTTCTCCGGCAGAGATATCATTAACCGTGAACTCTCCTAAAATCTCGTATGCCATCTCTACCACCTCCGAACGAAAAGTATCTATCGAGATAAGATTTCTAAAAGCAGTGCGCTCGTTTCCAATATCTCTCACTATTTCATTCATAGTTGCATTCTCAATCTCATCTTCAATTTTACTCCCGATTTCAATGCTTCTGCTCCTTAAATATTCTAAAAGGGTGTTTTTCAGGAGATTAAGAGATTCTTTTAAAAGAGTAGTCTCTTCTTCACAACTTATCGGGATGCTGCCGGGACGAGTAGAACAGGCACCAAGGTCAATGATAGATGCCCCATCGCGGAGGAAAGAGAGCCCCTTTTTACAAACCAACTCAGGCTCAGTTTCTCTGCTTTTTGCGTAGAAAGAGTCAGAGTTTATATTTATAATCCCCATCACAATAGGGAATTTTTCTTTCATATTTTTTAAATTTGTAATCAGAATGTACCAACAAAGATAACAACACTAATTAAACCAAGCAATATGTTAATAGTAATTGAGGGCTTAGATGGATCTGGCAAGAGTACACAAGTCGATAAATTGAAAGAGTATGTAAAAAGTAAAGGGCTGAAACTCAAGTATATTCATTTTCCGCGATACGATGCTCCCATTTATGGCGATTTGATTGGGAAATTTTTAAGGGGAGGTTTTGGAGACATCAATCAGGTTCACCCTCAATTAGTTGCACTGCTCTATGCCTTGGACAGGAAAGATGCCGGCGAGCAGATTAGACAGTGGTTGGAAGATGAAGATTGCTGTGTTGTTTTGGATAGATATGTATATTCGAATATAGGGTATCAGTGTTCAAAACTTTCCGATGAACTTGAAAGAGAAGTGCTCAGGGATTGGATTTTAGAACTTGAGTATGGAGTTTACAAGATTCCTCGTCCCGATGTGAATATCTTTTTGGATGTGCCGCTTGATTTTGTGAGCAGCCGATTGGCATCGTCGCGCTCCGGAGATTCTGACCGAGGATACCTTGCAGGCGGCAGGGACATTCACGAGGAGAGTATTGCTTTTCAGAAGGGTGTCAGAGATGTTTACCTTGCTCAGGTAGAGAAAGATCCTCATTTTTTAAGAGTTAATTGCAGTGGACCGGATGGCTCTATGTTGGCTCCGGATGAGATTTTTGAAAGAATCAAGGAGAAATTGCCGTTTTAGCATGAGTTTCAACAGAAAAATAGTGTAGCATAAAATTATTGATGATTATGAAAGTATTAAGAGTTATTTGCAGATACATTGTAGGGTTGGTATTTATACTCTCCTCTTTAACTAAAGCCATAGACCCTGTGGGAGTTAGTCTGAAGGTAAAAGAATATTTGATGGCATACGGCGGTCTTGACCTCGGAGATTTTACTCTTTATCTTGCGGTAGCTCTGTGTGTTATAGAATTTGTGAGTGGAGCGGCAATTCTTACGTGTGTAAAAATTCGCCTCTTTTCCCTTGTGGCTCTGCTCCTTACTGCAGTATTTACAGTGCTGACATTTTGCAGCGCACAATTTAATTTGGTTCCGGATTGTGGATGCTTCGGCGATGTGGTAAAACTTAGTGCATGGGGAACTTTCTATAAGAATATTATACTTATAATCCTCTGTGCTATAGTCTATTTCTCTCGCAAGAAATATATTTCTTTTTGGGGGAACCCTCTTCAATTGATCCTTACCTTAATTTATGTAGGAGTTGCAGTTGCCTTATGCGCATACTCTTACCGCAATCTTCCACCCCTCGATTATACAGACTTTAAACCCGGAACAGATTTGGTAGAAGCCTCTCAAGGAAGTTCAATCAAGTATAAAACCGAGTGCATATATGAAAAGAATGGAGTTCGGGAAGTTTTTGAGTTAGAGAATCTTCCGGATAGTACGTGGAGTTTTGTAGAAACAATTTCCACTGTAATAACCGGCAGTGAAAAGGAAGCGGCAAAAACCAAATTCATCCTCCGCAATACGGACAACAACCCTGTAACAGAGGATGTTCTGGGAAACGACAATCGTCCTGTGGCGTTATTTTCTATCTATGCTCCGAAGATAAAAAAGGGGTATTTAGATGAGCTTAAAAAGATTGTTGCTGAAGAATTGGCAAACAACTCGGCAGATATATACATAGTGAGTGCTCTCACACCGGAGCGCACATCTGAACTTCTCTCAGCAATTTCCTCATCTATAGAGGAATGGAAAAACGGCACTGCAAAATTCGATATATTGTACTCAGACTATAAAACCCTCATTACCCTTAACCGCTCTAACGGCGGAGCAACATTTGTACAGAACGGAAAAGTACTCTCCAAACTCAGTGCTTCAAGGATTAAAGAATTCAAGATATAAGCGTTCAATTCATTGAATCTGCCGGCGGTTGGCACAAAACAACAGATGGGAGATTATAAGCAATATATTGTAAATTCCTTTGCAGAAAAAGGTTACAGGGGCAATCCTGCCGCAGTGTGCATTATTGGCGAAGGTGAAGAGTTAGATTTGCAAAAGAACAAAGTTCTATCTGCCATGCAGATGCAGAAGATTGCCAGCGCAAACAACCTCTCCGAGACAGCTTTTTGTTGTTGCACTCATCGCGACGAGTATAATCCTACTTTTAAAATACGTTGGTTTACACCTGGTTGCGAAGTTTCACTTTGTGGTCATGCTACCCTTGCATCGGCAGACATTCTCTTTGCTCATTACTTTAAGCAAGCGCACTCTCTTCTTTTTGAGTCTCTTAGCGGAGAGTTGAGAGTTTTCCGAACAGAGGAGGGCATTATAATGATGGATTTTCCGAAATATGATTTGGAGCCTGTTACAGAAAAGAAAGAATACGAGGCCGTTATAAAAGCGCTTGACTTAGAGGAGAATATAAATATAGATATTTACAAGGGAATAGACTATGTAGCAGTGTTTGAAAAAGCAGAAGATATTATAAACTTTAAGCCAAATTTTGAGAAGATAGCGGCTCTTCCCGGAGTGCGGAATCTTCTGATAACAGCATGTGCAACTTCTTGTACACAAACATCTCCAACTTTATCTGACAATGTGCAAGATTACGATTTTGTATCGCGATGCTTCTTTCCAAAAGAGGCTATAAACGAAGATCCCGTAACCGGCTCTGCCCATTGCACACTCGCCCCATTTTGGGCTGAACGCCTGAATAAAAACAACTTGACTGCGTATCAAGCCTCTTCGCGCGGCGGCATTCTTCACCTTACAGTTCTTCCTTCTCGCGTTTTAGTCGGCGGCAGGAGTGCCGTGGTTACAGTGTGCGTTTGATCTCTTCTATCTTGTAGGCCTCAATAATATCGCCGGTTTTTATATCGTTAAAGTTATCGATTCCGCAACCGCAATCGTAGCCGCTTGCAACCTCTTTGGCATCGTCTTTACCGCGTTTGAGAGAACCGAGAACTCCACTGTGTACAACAATACCATCGCGAATCAGGCGAACTTTGCTACCACGCGTAATCTTTCCCTCTTTAACCATACATCCTGCAATGGTTCCGATTTTAGAAATCTTGAAAATCTGTCTCACTTCAAGAGTTGCAGTAACAACCTCTTTTTCTACAGGGGCAAGCATACCTTCAATACCGCTCTTGACCTCATTTATAGCGTCATAAATAACAGAGTACAAGCGTATATCAATCTCCTCTTTCTCCGCCATCTTACGGGCGTTCACACTTGGGCGAACCTGGAATCCTACGATAATGGCATTGGATGCTTCTGCTAAAAGAACATCGCTCTCCGAAATCTCTCCCACCGCTTTGTGTATGACATTAACTTTAACCTCCTCTGTAGAGAGTTTGATAAGTGAATCGCTGAGTGCCTCAATTGAGCCGTCAACATCTCCTTTAACAATGATGTTGAGCTCTTTGAAGTTCCCGATTGCAATACGGCGGCCCAACTCTTCGAGAGTAATGTGTTTTTGAGTTCTAAGACCTTGTATTCTAATGAGTTGCTCTCTCTTATTAGCAATCTCGCGAGCATCTCTTTCGTTCTCAAAAATGTTAAAGTTGTCTCCTGCCTGAGGTGCTCCGTTAAGACCGAGAACGCTTACAGGAACAGATGGCCCTGCGCTCTGAATCTTCTGACCTCTTTCGTTGAACATTGCTTTGACTTTTCCTGTAAAGCAGCCGCTGAGCATGATATCTCCGGTGCGAAGCGTTCCTCCTTGTACAAGAATGGTTGCAAGATAACCTCTACCCTTATCGAGAGAAGACTCTATAACAGTTCCGACAGCTTTTTTATTAGGGTTGGCTTTCAACTCGAGCATATCTGTCTCAAGCAGAACTTTGTCTAAAAGTTCCTCTACACCAATACCTTTCTTGGCACTTATCTCCTGACATTGGAATTTTCCACCCCAATCCTCAACCAAAATATTCATTTGAGATAGCTGCTCTTTAATTTTATCGGGTTGAGCTCCTGGCTTATCTATCTTATTGATAGCAAATACCATAGGAACGCCTGCAGCTTGTGCGTGATTTATTGCCTCTATAGTTTGCGGCATCACTGCATCATCTGCTGCAACTATGATAATGGCGAGGTCGGTCATCTTGGCTCCACGAGCACGCATTGCTGTAAATGCTTCGTGGCCAGGAGTATCGAGGAATGTAATCTCTCTTCCGTTGGCAAGTTTAACATGATATGCACCAATGTGCTGAGTGATTCCGCCTGCCTCTCCGGCAATAACATTCGATTGTCTGATATAGTCTAACAGAGAGGTTTTACCATGGTCAACATGTCCCATAACTGTAATAATAGGGGCGCGAGGAACTAAATCCTCCGGACGGTCTTCTTGTCCCTCCTCATTTATTGCCTCCTGAATCTCCGCAGTAACAAACTCAACTTTATATCCAAAATCTTCTGCCACAAGAGTTAGGGCATCTGCATCCAATCTTTGGTTTATAGATACCATAAGACCTAAATTAATGCATGCTCCTATGACCTTATTCACAGGTTGGTCTATCATTGTAGCGAGTTCATTAACTGTCACAAACTCTGTTACTTGCAAAATATTGCTGGTTCTCTCTTTCTCCTGAATCTCCACCTCCATTTTCTCAGCAATGAGTTCTCGTTTTTCTCTACGGTATTTAGACCCTTTAGTTTTCCCCTTACCTTCAATCATTTTCTGGTAAGTCTCCTTAATCTGCTTTTGTACAGCATCTTCGTCTATTTCGTTGCGGAGTGGTTTAAACTTCTCTTTCTTTGAACGCTTATCTTTGTTTTTCTGCTCTTTTGCTTTGCTTGCCCCCACCTCTTTGTTCACATCAACTCTCTCTTTAGTATTCTTCTTGATGCGCTCTCTTTTACCTTTCTGCTCTACAGGTTTTTTGTCAAATTGAGAGATATCAACTTTTTGCCCCGTTAGCTTAGGTCCTTGCAGTTTTTCAACTTTAGTTGCAATAAAGTTCTCTTTTTTCTCCTCTACGACAGGTTTAGTTTCTTCTTTAACTTCAATAGGTTGCACAGGTTTAACCGGTACAGCAGGTTTTTCTGTTTTAACCGGTTGCACAGGTTTTGACTCAATGCTTTTAGGTTTGCTTTCTTCCTTGGAAGCGGCAGGTTTAACTTCCTCGGCCGAATGCTCTGCAGCATGTTTTGCTACTTGCTTTTCAGTATGTTTCGGTGCATTTTTCTTCTTTTTCTCTAAATCTATAGTACCAAGAACCACAGGAGCTTTAGGTTTTTCAACCTCAATTTTTATAAACTCTTCCGGTTTTTTCTCCAATTCAACTTTTTTATCTTTTCCTGAGAGTTTTATGACAACCTTCTGCGATTCTTGTTTCACAATTTGTTCTTTTTTAAACTCCTTGCTCACAAGCTCGTAAGCATTATCATCAATTTTAGCATTAGGATTAGCATCTATCTCTATCCCTTTGCTTTGCAAAAACCCCTGAAGAGTTCCAAGAGCTATATTAAACTCTGTCAGAACCTGTTTAATTCTTTTACCTGCCATAACAAATTACTTATTCTTATTACCTGTTAAACTTATTGTACATAGATTAAATCTGCTCACCCTCCTTTCCTTCTTCCTTCTCTTCTTCTACTTCATTTCCCTCTGTTTCTTCCTCTTTTTGCGTTTCATCTTCGAACTCTGCTGCAAGAATCCTCTTAACTTCTTCTACTGTCTCCTGCTCAAGGTCTGCTCTCTCCATAATATCTTCGTCTGAAAGTGCCAATACATTTTTAGCGGTGTCGCAGCCGATATTTCTAAGAGCAGTTATTACCCACTCGTCTATCTCATCTGCAAATGAGCTTAAAAGAACATCTTCACCCTCATCACCTTGCACATCGCGGAAGATCTCTATCTCCATATTTACCAAAGTGCTGGCTAACTTTATGTTTGAGCCGCCTTTTCCAATTGCAAGCGAAACCTGATCGGAATCCATATAGATATATGCTTTATCCTCTGCCTCAACAATTTTGATATTAGAAGCAGAAGTTTTAGCCGGTGCCAATGCTCTCTGAATAAGAAGCTGAGTATTGGATGTCCAGTTGATAACATCTATATTCTCATTTCTGAGTTCGCGAACAATTCCGTGAATACGAGAACCTTTCACACCAACGCAAGCTCCAACAGGATCTATTCTGTCGTCGTATGATTCAACAGCAACTTTAGCCCTCTCTCCTGGAATTCTCACAATCTTTTTAATAGTTATCAAACCATCAAAAATCTCAGGCACTTCTTGCTCAAACAGACGCTCCAAAAATACGCTGGCAGTTCTTGAGAGGACAATAATAGGGGTGTTGTTTTTCAACTCCACTTTTATCACCACAGCCTTAACCGAATCTCCTTTGCGGAAGAAATCTCCCGGAATCTGCTCTGTTTTAGGAAGAACCAATTCATTATCGGACTCATCTCTAATCAAAACTTCCTTTTTCCATACCTGATAAACCTCACCAACTACAATCTCTCCAATTTTATCTTTGTAGTAATTGAACAAGTTGGCTTTATCTATATCCATAATTCTTCCTTGAAGATTCTGTTTTAAATTCAATATAGCCCTTCTGCCAAAACTCTCCATAGGAACCTCTTCGGAATACTCCTCTCCAAGTTCAAAGTCATTCCCTGGTTCAAGGGCATCTACCTCTGCCTTAGAAATTTGAAGGTTTGGGTCTTCTACCGTCTCTACAATCTCGCGGTTACGCCAAATCTGAAGGTCTCCTTTGTCTGTGTTGATAATAACATCACAATTTTCTGCTGTTCCATAAGTTTTGGCAAGTTGAGTTCTGAAAACATCTTCCAGAACACTCATCAGTGTAGCTCTGTCTATACCTTTAAGTTCCTTGAACTCTTTAAAGAATGGAGCTAAATCTATACCTTTCATTATTTATTGATTTTTAAATTATTAATTCTTAAAATGTTGTTGGTGAGGTGTTTGTACGAAATAAGGGGACCAAAGTCCCCTTGCCTCAACCACTTTCGTGCGCAAAAGTATAAAACTTCTGCTACAATTCCAAATTTAAGTTTAATCTAAATACTCCACATCCATCCAGCACCGCCAACCATTAGAACCATTATAGACATTTCCACATCTCCATTCTACTTCTCCCATTTGGAAATCTACCTCATCAAAATGTGGATAAATCTTTGAAGGATAGAGTTGTGCGGCAAAACCGTAATCTTCGTTCACAATGTAACGGTATGCATCTAAACCTTTTGAGAAGAAATAGTACTGAGCCGGATTCTCTAAAGTGCCGTTGTGACCAAAGGATTGGTCTACAGGTACCCATCCTACACCCTCATAGTAAACTTCTCCCCAATCGTGAAGATTAACATGGTTGGGATGAAGCATCCAGCCGCTCTGCCATTTTGCAGGAATGCCGGCAATGCGTAACATAGTGATTAACAATAGAGTTACCTGACCGCAGTCTCCGTGGCCGTTTTTAAGTACATACATTGGAATGTTTGGGATTGTAGAGTAGTCTCTTGCACCCGCCCAAGGAAAAGTCTGATCTATGTAGTTCCAAACCTTCTTGACAATTTCGTATGGATTGGTCTCTTCTCCCACTATTTTGGCTGTAAGCTCCTTTAGCTTAGGAGTAAACACAATATGCTGTTCCCTTTCGCCTGTATATTTCTTGTAAAGCTCGCTCTCAAAATCGTAAGGAAGAATCCAATCTTCCAAAGTGCTAAAGTATTGATTGTAAGAGGTAAACTCAAGATCATATCCAACCTTCAGAGTATCTTTTCCGTTAGAAAGCATCTCTGCATAAAGACTTTGTCTGATATTATTGGCAGGTGAGATAATGTAATCTGTTGCTCTATCTCCATTAGGATTGCTCGGCGATACGTTGTCGCTTCTATAGACATTAAGCAATTTAACATCTTTATATTTAGGGTGTTGCGCATGAATATAAGGGAGCCATATCCGGACAATCTCTCCTGCCGGAACTGCTTGAGGAAATACCCTCATCCTAACATGCACCCTCATTCTTTGCGGCTTGATGTATGATGCTTTTTGGATTGCCTCTTTTTGTTTCTGAAGGTCATTTGTTTGAGCAATCTTGCTTTTTGCACTCTCTGCAAGTACATCAGGAAGATATCCTTGCAGAAAATCAGATGTCTCTTCCTCAACCCCCTCAATAGCAATGTAGGCTTTGGAGGCTACGGTATCTATCAGGAAGAGATTGTGAGGAGCTTTCTTAAATACCTTCCAGACCCCATCAATTCTTTTTGCCTCCAATGCGCCGCTCTCTATCCAAGCATTTACCTGTGAGTCAGATGCATCGGGAAGATATTTGTGAATATACTCAAGTGCTTCTTCTAAGGAGAGGTTGAATTCTCCTGCAATTCTTTCCATTTTATCTATCTCAAAATTAAGATGATAGCGGTCTGACCAACTAAGATTTGGTTCTTGAAGATGAGAGTTGATAAGAGATGTGGCGGAAGAAAAATCTCCACACTCCACAAGTGAGTCTAACAATTTAAAATCGGGTTTGCTCTCTCCTTTACGATTATTGCCGCTATTGCAACTCAAAAGTACAAATGCGGCAACAACCAATAAAAGAGAACTTTTGATAATTCTCTTCATTATATTGTGTTTTAAGAATTTACTCTTGCTCCGTAAGTTCTGTCTTCCACTTTTACACTAATCTTCTCTCCTTGCTGAATGAAAAGCGGAACCATAATTTTTGCACCGGTCTCTAAAGTGGCCTCTTTTAAGGCGTTGGTAGATGCGGTGTTACCTTTTACTGCAGGTTCTGTGTAGGTAACTTCGAGTTCTACAAACTTAGGAAGTTCACAAGTTAAAATCTCCTCATTGTCTGCCCAAACCATCATTTCTACATTTTGTCCCTCTTTCATAAGGTCTGCATTCTCCACAAAGTCTGTATCGAGATGAACTTGCTCGTAAGTCTCTCTGTGCATAAAGTTGTAACCTGTCTCATCTGAATAAAGATACTGATATGGACGCCTTTCCACACTCACGAGGTCTATGCTCTCTCCCGCACCAAATGTATTCTCTAAAAGTTTACCTGTCTGAAGGTCTTTAAATTTCGTCCTCACGATGGTATTTCCCTTACCTGGTTTAACATGTTGGAAATAAATAAGTTGGCAAGGGTGACCATTAAATAAAAAGAAAATTCCGTTTTTAAAATCTGCTGTAGTTGCCATATATCAATCTATTTAATTTTGAGCAAATATAGTTATTTAGGGTGATTTTTAAAAATTTACGCACACTCTCCAACTGCCATTTTGGAGTAGAAGTGGCGCCGCAAATTCCAACTATATCACTTTTCTTAAACCATTTTTTATCTATCTGTTCTAGACTCTGAATGTGATAACTCCTGTTGTTTACCTCTTTGCACAGTTCAAAAAGGACATGCCCGTTAGAACTGTCATGACCGCTCACAAAAATTATTACGCTATGCTCTTTAGCAAATATTCTCAAATCGTTATGACGGTTTGCAACTTGTCTGCAAATGGTGTTATGGATAGTTAACAAGTTATCGGATAGCATCTTGTCTTTTATCGCCCCGCATACATGTTCAAACTCTACAGGGTCTTTTGTGGTTTGAGAAAAAATGGTGATCGGCTTTCCAAAATCTATTTTTCTATCATCCTTTCCCTCGGAAATACGTTCTACATCTTCTCTGTTCTCTATCACAACGGCTCTTCCTTCTGCCCTCCCGACAAGGCCATTAACCTCTGCGTGACCGTTTTTTCCAAATATTACTATTTGTCCATCGGTTGAGGCAATTTTCTTCTGGAGAGCCAGCACCACGGGGCAAGTGCAATCTATCAAAGTGATATTATTCTCCGTAGCAAGAGCGTATGTTGCAGGGGGTTCTCCGTGGGCTCTGATTAAAACCCGAGTGTTTCTCAAACTCTTCATTCGTTCCAAATCTATAACTTCTAGCCCCTTGCGCTCTAAACGAGTCAGTTCGCTTCCGTTGTGTACAATAGCCCCGAGGGAGTATAGTTGGTTTTTACCCCCCATTGCAGGATTGAGATTCTTTTCGGCAGTATCTACAGCCCGAATCACTCCATAACAAAAGCCGGAAGAACTATCTATTTCTACTTTCACGCTAAAAATCTCTCTTCTGGGTGCAAAGATAGTTTATTGCTTCAAGATTTCTTAACTTTGCCGTAGGAATTATAACAAAAAGCAGGTATATGGCTAGTGGAAAAATAATAATTGCTATTGATGGGTACTCATCTACCGGTAAAAGTACATTTGCAAAATTGATTGCAAAGGGTTTAGGCTACATTTATGCAGACAGCGGGGCACTTTATAGAGCTATAACATATTTTGCCATCAATAACGGATTTATAGATATGGATGGTAAAATTCTTAAACAATCACTAAAGAGAATTTTGCCCAAACTTCTGATAGAGCAGAAGACTAATGCCAAAGGTGAGACGAACACTTTTCTGAACAGAGCAAACATCGAGAGACAAATAAGGAGCCAAAGAGTTTCTGACTTAGTAAGTTATATTGCTGAGGTAGATTTTGTAAGAGATTATGTAGATGTTATTCTGAAAGGAATGGGGGTTCAGAAGGGGCTTGTAATGGATGGAAGAGATATTGGTACTGCTGTCTTTCCCGATGCGGAAGTTAAAATTTTTATGACCGCCTCGGATGAAGTGAGGGCTCGCAGAAGATGGGAAGAGTTGAAAGCAAAGGGGGAAGCAGTCTCTTTGAGCGGCGTGTTGGAAAACCTTAAAAGGAGAGATAAAATAGATTCTACAAGAGAGAAGAATCCACTTTGCCAAGCAAAAGATGCCATTGTATTAGATAATTCTGATATGACTTTTCAGGATGAAATAGATTGGCTGAATGAAATTTTGACGAAGAGATTTGGATTATTCATAGAGAGCTAAAAGCTTACATATAGAGGTAAAACCGTTTAAACAAGAGATTAAGAGATGAAGATTCTGATTATAGACGATGAGAGAAGTATTCGCAACGCCTTAGGAGATGTTTGTGAAGATGAAGGCTATCAAGTGAGTTTGGCAGAAGATGGATTGAAAGGTTACCAAGCAGCAAAGGATGGGAGCTTTGATGTGATTTTTTGCGACATCAAAATGCCCGGTATGGATGGAATAGAGGTTCTCAAAAAATTGATTGAAGATGGAGTAGAGTCTTCTATAATAATGATTACCGGTCACGGAGATGTTCAGACTGCTGTAGAGTGTATAAAAATAGGGGCTTACGATTTCATTCAGAAACCATTGGACCTTTCGAGGATTTTAGTAACAATCAGAAATGCGCAAGATAAAACGAACACTCAAAACGAGATAAAAACACTCAAGAAAAAGATTGCAAAAAGCAATGGATATCAGGAGATTGTAGGTAAATCTAAAGCCATTGTTGAGGTGAAGCAGATGATAGATGTTGTAGCTCCTACAGATGCAAGGGTTTTAATAATGGGAGAGAATGGTACAGGCAAAGAGCTGGTTGCCAGATGGTTACATTTAAAAAGCAATAGAGCTCAAATGCCTTTCGTGGAGGTCAACTGCGCTGCAATACCGAGTGAACTAATTGAGAGTGAACTCTTTGGACACGAGAAAGGGTCATTCACTTCTGCAGTAAAACAGCATAAAGGAAAGTTTGAACAGGCAAATGGAGGAACCCTCTTTCTCGATGAGATTGGAGATATGAGCCTGGCAGCTCAGGCCAAAGTGCTTAGGGTTTTGCAGGAGAACAAGTTGAGCAGAGTTGGTTCAGATACAGATATAAATGTTAATGTAAGAGTAGTGGCAGCTACCAACAAGAATATACCCGAAGAGATAAAAAAGGGGACATTCAGAGAAGACCTTTTTCACCGTCTGAGCGTAATAGTTATAAAAGTTCCGGCTTTGGCTCAACGAAAAGAGGACATTCCTGTTTTAACAGAATATTTCATCAATCAGATATGTGCCGAGACCGGTTCCGCTCCCCGTAAAATTAATGCCGATGCATTGGAAGAGCTTAAAAAACACTCGTGGGGGGGTAACATAAGAGAGCTGAGGAATGTTGTAGAGCGTCTTCTGATATTGGGAGGTACAACAATTACAAAGCAAGATGTTGTCCAATACGCCAGCCCTATGTTTAAGTAGCAGAATCAGACTATATAGAGTTTTTATTTCTCGATACGAATTCTCACCAATACCTGTTTGGAATTTAAGTCTCTCAGGAGCAGGATTATACGAAAAGTCTCTCCGCTATTGCATTGCAACTCACCTATGGCATAGCGCATGCTTGGGTTGCCGCTTTTGTGAAGAATGGTAAACTTCTTTGGCGGGTGGGCATCAAAGAAATCTTTGAAAATAAACTTTGCTTGAGTTTTACTTGCACGCACTTGTTCTCCTAAGATTTCAAATTCCAAATCCTCTGCAAACCAGATAGATAGCCGTTCAGGATCTCCTTTTTGAATATATTTTGCGATAGTAATGAAAACATCTCCCCTGTTTTGAGGCGCTTGATAACCTTGAGCGTAAATAGGGGATAAAAGAAGATGCAACAACAGAAAAGATAAAGGTAAAACTCCCCTTATCTTTTTGCATTTGGTCCTAAATATTTTCAAAACAACTGCACGCATCGGGAGCAAAAATACAAAACTTAATCAATTGAGCCAAAAATGTTAACTTTGCCAAAGTTATCTGTTAATAATAAGATGAGGGTAGTTTTAATATGTGTAGGAAAGACCAATTTTGAGTTTGTGGAGAGGGGAGTAGCTCTCTACGCAGAGCGACTGTCTCACTATTGCAAGTTTGAAATTCTATATATACCTGATTTAAAGAATGTTTCTGCCCTTTCTAAAGAACAGATCAAACAAAAGGAGGGGGAGCAGATTTTAAAACAACTTTCAAAGAGAGATCCTTACATTGTTCTTCTCGATGAGAGGGGGAAAAGTTACAATTCTATCAATTGGGCAGCTCATTTGGGGAGACTTATAGGGGGAGAGATGGGGCAGAAGGAGTTGGTTTTTGTGATAGGGGGGGCATACGGCTTTTCTGAGCAGGTTTATAAAAGTGCAAGGGAGAAATTGTCTCTCTCTCAGATGACATTCTCTCATCAGATTATCCGCCTTATTTTTGCAGAACAACTCTATAGAGCATTTACAATTTTAAAAGGAGAACCATATCATCACGAATGAAGAAGCTTTTTTCTGACATAAGAGAATTTATCGTGAAGAATAGTCCCATTATTTTTTTAATTGCGGCTGTTATCTTCTTTGTATTGTCCTTAAAATTTTCTTCCGGTACCACTTCTTTGTCTTCTGAGACATCGGCAATTCAATCAAAGCTTCAACAGCGTCAGATGATCTTGGAAGAGTATGCCTATGAGCTTCTGAGTGAGCCGCTTGATGCTTGGCCGCAATATGAGAAGTTGCCTTTCGATATGGTGCTTTACAAGTACAATGCAGATACCCTCCACTCTTGGATAAATCTGTTTCCTATTGACAATGACCAGCTCTTTTGGGATGAGGGGTCTTATAAGATTCATTATGTTGATTGGCAGAACGATTATTCAAGACCTCTTGCTCACATTGCTAATTTTGAGCAGTTTATAAACATAGGAAGCAGGTGGTATGTTGCACGCTTATACTCAAAAGAGTCTCAGAAAGTTATTGCCGGATTATTGATAAAAACAGATGGCAGCCTTGCAGAAGCAACAAAAGTCCCTGAGATTAACCCCAATCTTGGAGTTAAACAAGGATTTGATATAGAACCTATTAGCGGTGAGAGCACAAATATCATAGTAGGAAATCAAGGGCGTGTTCTTTTTTCAATATCACAAGATCTATCTGCAACACCCCCTTCTTCGCTCTCCAATTTGGCTTGGTTTTCGGTTCTGTTTTTATTGTTGTTTCTTCTTGTCAAGTTTGAAAGAAATCGTTCAACTCTTTGGTTTATAATATTTTTGGTGGGCATAACATTATTGAGGCAGTTCTGTTATATCATTGAACAGAATGTTGAACCGTCTCAAATTTTTTCACCAAAACTCTATGCAGATTTTTCGTTGTTCGATTCGTTAGGAGATTTGCTTCTAAATAATCTTTATGTAACCCTCATAGGATTAGCTATTTATATTTTTAGAGAAAAACTTTTTGCCTTTTCTTCTTCAAAGTGGCGCTCTCTCTTCTTGAAAGCTTTTCTGATCCTCTTTTGTGTTGCACTCTTTTTGTATATTAACTATACGCTCAGGAGCTTGGTGCGCAACTCATCCATTGTTATGGAGTTACATAGAATAACAGAGGTAAATATTTATACACTCTTATGTTATCTCTCCTATGCACTTCTATTTCTGGTTCTTATGTTGTCTCTGCAGCTTTTATGCTCGGAGTTTAAGGTTAAGCGCAAACGCTATCTGTTTACCTTCCAGAACTTGCTCATTTATACAGTAGCAGTATCTCTCTATACTCTGTTTACGATTTCTTTATTGGCTCTCAAAAAAGAGGCGAATTGGGCTTCTCTTATGGCTAACAAACTCTCTATTGAGAGAGATTTAGAGCTTGAGATGGATCTCAGAGATTTTGAATATAAGCTCTCTCGCGATGGGGTATTTACGAATTATCTCGATATGCCTTCTCAGAATGTTCGTAGAATTGAGCAGCATTTCTCCGAATTGTATTTTCAGCGCATTAAGCAGAAGTACCTCATCTCTATGACAATATGCGGGGCAAACGATGTTGTCCAAAATGGAGGAAGGATGGAGAATTGTCTCTCATATTTTGCTCAGATGCTTCAGCAGAACAACGCGGTGCAAATCTCAGACAACAGTTCTTTCTTCTATTTGAGCAATAATAGTGAGAGGATAGGTTATCTTGGGGCATTCTATTATGAGACATCAAATGGTCCTGTCAATCTTTTTATCCAGATACAGACAAAATTCAAAGAAGACGGTTTAGGGTATCCATCTCTTCTGTCGGGGGCGAGAGTTGCAAATTTCGCATCGGTGAATATTCCTTCATATTACTCATACTCAAAGTATTATAATGGGAAGTTGCTCCTTTCGGCCGGAGACTTCTCTTACCCTCAATTCTCTTCTTTCTTGGAGGTTTCAAAGGGTATTTTGAGAAAGGATGGTTTTCTCCATTTTATAAATCAGCTGGAAGAAGAGAGGCTGGTGGTCATATCGAGAAGAAAATTAAACTTCTTCCCTTATTTTGTAACCTTCTCATATTTAGTGCTTTTCTTCCTTGCAATATTTTTGTTGTTCATCCGCTACAGAAGATTGAGACAGAGAACTGCGATGGCTCTGAACAAAACTCAACGGAAATCAATCCGCTCATCTCTTACATTGTTCATCACAATTCTCATAACCGTTTCGTTGCTCTCTTGCGGAATTGGAAGTTTGATATTCTGCCTGAATTACTACAACAGAATAAATGTCAATCAGATGGAGGAGAAGATTCAGGTAACACAGAAATCTCTTGCTCAATTTTTAGATTACTTAGAAACCTTCTATATTTCAAATACTTCCACTAAATTATTTTCTGAAGCTAACCTGACAGACCTTTCCCGTACAATGGATCGTTTGGCGGAGGAGATACATTCAGATATTAATCTTTGGAGCCCTAAAGGGGAGTTGATACGCTCAACAAAACAAGATTTATTCTCAAAATATACACTCTCATCGAGAATGAATTCGGCAGCTTTTAACAAAGTTGTACGTCAAAAGCAAAGCAAATTCTTTAACAAGGAGCGAATCGGGATGCTCAAATACAACTCTCTTTACTCTGCTATTTACTCGCAAAAAGGTGATCTTCTGGCAGTTGTAAATGTTCCTTATTTTAACAGAGATATTGGTTTGAGCGATGACCTCACCCCAATTGTTGCGGCAATTATTAATGTGATAATTCTTCTGCTCCTTTTTGCCCTCTTTTCTGCTAGAGTTTTGAGCCGCAGAGTAACTGAACCTCTGGTTAAAATTTCTAATAGAATGAAATTCATGAATCTCTCTAAAGCTCCGGAATATATTGAGTATAAGGGAGAAAATGAATTGGGAATTTTGGTTCGTTCTTACAATCAGATGGTAGATTCTGTGAGCGAAAGTACCCGTCAGATTGCTCAGAACGAGAGAGAAAAGGCATGGAGTGACATGGCACGTCAGATAGCACATGAAATAAAGAATCCGCTCACCCCTATGAAGCTCAGTATTCAGCGACTTATCAAACTTAAAAGTAATAATCCCGATGCGTTTGATCAAAAATTTGAAGCAATATCTGAGGGGCTTTTGGAGCAGATAGATATATTGAGCAACACCGCATCGGAGTTTAGCAGTTATGCAAAGTTCTATGTAGAAGAGAATAGCGAGTTTAACCTATACGTTGTTCTGAAGGAGCAGGCAACTATGTTTGACACAAGAGAGAATATAAGAATCTCCTTTACCTCCGATAGCGAAAATGCCCCTGTGTTTGCCCGTAGAGGTCAAATTGTCCGTGTAGTGGTGAATCTTGTTACCAATGCAATTCAGGCGTTGGAACAGTCGGTGGAGAAAGGTTTTATAAAAATTTCCCTCTCTTCTCTCGATGGTTTCTATTCTGTCTGCGTTGAGGATAACGGAAATGGTGTAAGTCCGGAGAATTTGCCTAAACTGTTCTCCCCTAACTTTACCACCAAAAGTAGCGGTAACGGTCTTGGATTGGCAATATCAAAAAGTATAATAGAACAAAGCGGCGGAGCTATCGGTCACAGAAAATCTGATCTCGGCGGTGCCTGCTTTGAATTTACACTTCCGAAATACTCTTCAGAAAGAGAGTAATGCCCCTTTCTCCTCTCGTTTTCCCTTCCCGAAAGAACGTTTTGTGGCTAAAATGCGCTTTCAAGACATTTTTCTCTCCCCGAAAGTACGGTTTGGAGCTGAAAGTGCGCTTTCGAGACATCCTTCCCTCCCCGAAAGAACGTTTGGGGGCTAAAATGCGCTTTCGAGGCATTCTTCCCTCCCCGAAAGTACGTTTTGGTGCTAAAATGCGCTTTCGAGACATTCTTCCCTCCCCGAAAGAACGTTTTTGTGTAAGAGTGTTCAAGGTGTCGCTCTTTGCTGCATGACTATGAACGTTTTAGTGAGCTTAAACTAAAGTGTTCTTCTGACGGATTTGGTAGGGCAGCTCCATACAAAGGGTGCCTTAAATCAATCAACAAATTCCCCCGACTTGTGCTGCTTGTGTGATTTTATGAACAGTTAAATGTTCTCT
>CADBRQ010000094.1 GCA_902797115.1 uncultured Bacteroidia bacterium | reverse complement strand
TGCGTTCTATTATCAAGGAACGGGCAGCGGTCTTTCACATTTCTATGTTAATGGAATGTATAGAGGGTATACAAATGGGGGAAGATTTATAAATGAGAATATGTGGCGAGGCTTTTATTGGAATAGAGGAATGATTGCTAGCAGGGCTTATGGAGGAGTTTTTGCCTTTGGTCCAGGGAAGGTTTATATAGGTGGTACTTATTCCACCTATAATATGGTGGCAGCAGGCGGTGTCATTTGTGTTAAAGATGAGTAAAAGATTTCTTTTGTAGCAAGTCATTTTGTTAATGTTATATGTGTTTGAAGGGGTAACGGTTCTCGTTACCCCTTCTTTGTTTTAAATCTACTTATGAAAAATTTATTTAGAGTAATCCAGTTCAAAATAGATCGGAACGCATATCTACTTTCCGTGTATTTTGTAGCATGACCATGAACGTTTTTGTGCTTGGAATAATCTTATTCTGAGGCGGTTGCAGGATTGAGCAATCCTGCCTCTTTAAGGATGGCATCTATTTTTTCTACAAGCTCCCAACGAGGTTTGTCGTTACGGTTTTCTAATATAATGACTGCGACATCTGCTTCTGGGAAATATCCCTCGTATGCTTGGAAGCCACCATTATCGCCTGTATGATAGACCTTTAAAGGAAATCCTGGTTGTTGTTCAATAAACCAACCGAGTCCGTAATATGTGTTTGGACGGTTCTGATAATCACATAGAGTACTTCCTGAAACTTGTGTTGTTGGTCTCCACATTTTAGATTTGCTCAATTCGGTTAAAACAACATTGTCTCTTAAGGCACTAATCCAGTTAGCCATCTCTGTAGCATTTGCATAAATACCTCCGTCTGCTTTTGTTGCAAAGAAATTCTCTTCTCCGTAATCAAACTCTTTCCACTCTCCATTCTTCTGAGGGTTAGGGATATATCCATGAGCCATATTTATGATAGGGGTGTTGGGAGAGAAATATTTTACCGTGTACATATTTGCCGGACGGAAGATCTTCTCTTTCATATATTTCTCAAACTCTTCTCCTGTCAGTTTCTCTATAAACAGGTAAAGTAGTTGGAAGGTAGGATTGATATATTCATATTGGCTTCCAGGCTCAAAATTGAGCGAATCGAGATTTTTTAAATACTCAATAGATTGCATATCTGTTGCGTAAAGTACAAACTCTCTGTTATCTCTTGGGCGGGAATCTGGAATGCCGGAAGAGTGTGCCATAAGCATGGCGGGAGTAATATCTGTGAAAGGTTTTTGCGCTTTAGGGAGGTATTTGTTAATCTCCGGAGAGATATCGTAAATGCTCCCATTTATATCTATTTTTCCCTCTTCTTCTAACTTTAAAATAGCTGCTGCAGTAAACTGTTTTGAGCATGAAGCTATGTTAAAGTGTGTCATATGATTAATTTTCTTTTTAAAGAAAAGATCTGCATACCCGATATACTTTTCGAGCAGTATAGAATCTCCTTGCTTAATAATAACAGCGCAACCAGGTGCAATTTCATCCGGAGCTAAATCATATCGCTCATGAAGAAGTTTAGAAATTTGAATCATAGCCCCTTTAGCGCTCTTTTTTGATGTTGTGTTACAAGAAATGGTCATAAGTGCTAAACTTGTGATTAGTAAGATGTTAATAAAAACTTTTTTCATTATTTCCTTTTTTGATGATTTTCCGATTGTCAATTATATTCTCTTTTTTTAGTGCTTCTGCTGTCGTGCTTGACTTTCATTCTCTTCTGCTTCTACTTCTACTTCTACTTCTGCTTCTGCTTCTACCTCAATCGTGCTTATTATTGTTTATATCTCATTGTTAATCAGCGATTTTCTAAAGAAATCTATCGCCGATGCGGCAAATCTTTTAATATTAATCTCTCTGGTGCTTTTGCTGCCTAAACAGATGCTCTTTGTCCCTTTGGGTCCACTGACTCCAATCCATACAGTTCCGACTGGCTTATCCGGTGTCCCGCCGCTTGGTCCGGCAATTCCGGAAGTTGCAATGGAGTAGGTGGTTCCAAGTTTTTTTCTTGCTCCCCTTGCCATCTCTTCTACACACTCTTTGCTTACTGCACCTACACTTTCCAATGTAGATTGTTTAACCCCTAAAACTTTCTGTTTCACACTATTGTCGTAACAGACTGCACTTCCCCAAAAGTATTGGCTGGCACCGGGGACGAGTGTAAACAAATGTGCTATAAGACCTCCCGTGCAAGACTCTGCAGTAGAGATAGTTGCCTTTTTACTTAAAAGTAATTTTCCTACAACTTCTACAGGAGAAATATCTCCCTCTCCATAAATATTGTCGCCTAAAATTTTCTTCAGCGATGCAATGCTCTTCTTTATTATTCTTTTCCCCTCATCTTTGCAAACTCCATAAATAGAGAGGCGTAGCCGAACACCTAAAATTGGGTTAGGAAGGTATGCAAGATGGATATTTTTATCTAATGCACTCTCCCACTTGGCGATGGTTTTAGTGAGTGTGCTCTCTGGTATTCCGAATGTGCAAATTGTATGGTGGATTATATCGCTGAGCTTATAATGCTTTCTTATAGAGGAGATTACTTGTGGGAGAGCATTCTGTGTCTCAAAAGGTACCCCCGGCATGGAGAATAGGAGATTTTTTCTTCCGAATTGCGATTTGGAGAATTCAAACTGTAAAATAGGGGCAGTGCCAACTCTATTTGGAATAACCGTTGCTTTTTCCGGTACGCTTGCCTGAAGTTTGTTAACATTCAGCATTGCAATACCTCGGGCTTTCATCAGTTTTTTTATAATAGCGAGCTGGGTTTTATTCTCAACAAACTTCCTACTTTGGCTCAACTGTGCCAAAGCTCCCTTGGTTATATCATCTGCCGTAGGTCCCAGTCCTCCTGTAACTATCACAATTTCAGAGCGTTTTAAGGCATTGCTTAAGGTGGTTATAATATCATCTTTCTCATCGGAACAACTAATCATACTATTAACCTTCACCCCAATTAAATTGAGTTCTTTGGCTATCATAGCCGAATTGGTATCTATAATCTGACCTATTAAGATCTCATCGCCGATAGTACAAATAGTTGCTGTAACCATATATTTCTTAATTATTTAGCATGCAAACTAGGTTAATTATTTAGAGTTGCAATTCTGGTAAATTACTTAGCCTTGCAATTCTGGTTTGCGCTCTGTTCCTTATGACATTTAACCAAGTATTTGTTTATTTTTTTCACAATTGACGGTCCTTTATAAACAAATCCACTGAAGATTTGAATTAATGAGCAGCCGGCATCTAACATTTGTTTGGCCTCTTGTGGTGTCATAATTCCTCCGCAGGCGATTATAGGAAGTTGTCCTCTGGTTTTTGCATGAACATACTTAACTATCTCTAAATTCCTGTTGAACAATGGTTTGCCGCTTAAAGCCCCGTCGCCTATGCGTGAGAGATTCTTTTGTGTTGTCTTTAGATTCTCTCTCCTGAAAGTTGCAGAGGAGGTAATGATGCCATCTAAACCGGAAACAAGAGCTATATCAATAATTTCATCTAATTCCGAATTAGAAATATCGGGTGTAACTTTAAGCAGAATAGGGCGGTACTCATCGTACATATTTCTTATAGTGAGCAGACTATCCAGAATTTCAGAGAGTTGTTCGGTAGATTTTACAACTCCGCAATCTTTGGAATTAGGAGTTGAAACATTGATTGCAAAATAATCGACAAAGTCGTACAAATACTCAAATGCAAGTTCAAACTCTTTTATGATTCTGTTTTGGGGAGTTTTTTCGCAATAAGATATATTTGCCCCAATAGGGCTGGAACATTTGTTCCTTTTTAAGATATAGACAGCGTGTCTGACACCTAAATTAGCACTACCATTCTTATTTATAATTGCCTCATCTTTAGGCAGTAAAAATACTCTTGGTTTATTCATTCCCTCTTGTGGCTGTGGTGTAAGCGTCCCCACTTCTATAAAACCGAATCCGAAATCGGAGAGGAGGTGATAGCAGTCGCAGTTTTTGTCAAAGCCGCTTGCCAGACCTACAGGATTTCTGAACTTAACGCCAAAAACCTCTCTTTCCAATGAAGGATTCTTGTAGTTGTAGATTAACCGGAGGATTGGTGTGGTTATATAAAACCTTTTTAATCCCCTCAGCACTTTTATCAATATGTAATGAATTCTCTCCGGGTAAAACAGAAACAGAATCCATCTTATCAATCTATACATATACTATAAATGTGCAATCAAAATTAAATATACAATCAAAAAAATGTGCGATCAAAACTAAATATATAATCAAAAAAATATGATTAAAGCACAAATTTAATAAATCTATAGTTCAATAAATCTATCTCCTAAATTCTTCAAAAGTGCCATCGGAGTAAAAAACCTCTATTTTCACTATTTTTTTCTCAGCGATACGGTCAGGATTTCCTCTATTTACGCTATTCTCAGAGGGTTCAGAAGGGGCTATATTCTCTTTAATGCTCTCATTTTTAGCTTTTTGCATCATTTCAACTCTGTTACCCAATTCACCCCTCTCTAAAACAGGAAAGGGGTGGTAATTTTCCTCTTTAGAGCGGTTTTCTTTATCTTGAGGAAAATCGTAGATATCATTAACTTCTTCTGTTTTAGGACTATATGAAAACAGATTCTCCTCAGTTTCTCCAATGAAAGGTTCTCCTTGAGCTGAAAAATTATCTTTTTGAGCTGAAAGATGATCTCTTTGAGATGAAATATCTTTTTCTTTTAGTTGAGCCGGAATCTCATTATTATCCTCTTTGGTCGTAATCTTTACTGTTGTGGAGAAGAGCGGTTCTCCTCTGAGGTTTTTGTCTGAATCTTTATAAGGATTTCCCTTTCCGTTCATCAACCATTCAAAATTCAAATTCGGAAATTTTGTCAGTATAGAATTTAAGATGTCATAGCTTGGTTTATTTCTCCCTCCAATAATGTTGGATAGGGTTGACCTTTGGATTCCAAGAAGTGAGGCCATCTGGGCTGCACTAATTTTTTCCAAATTGATGATGGTTAAAATCCGATTTTTCATATTTGTACATTAATGTTTTCACAAATATATACATTTTTTTCTTACAATCAAAATTAGAGATGTAGTATTTAATTTGTTTTCAAAAGTGGACAAATTGCGTACTCACAATAAAAACCTAAACAGATAGCAACAGAAGCTTGGTACGCAAAAAGTAGCCATCTTAACAACGTAATTTAAATACAAGAATCTAAAATTCACTAAATCAGTAAGATATACATTTAAAAATTTGCTCTTTTGTAAAAAGTACGCACTTTGCCCTGTTTTGAGCCGTTTTTTCTTTAATATATGCTTTAGGAAAGATACTATAAAGTATTAAAACACAATAACATAAGATATGCAAATTTTAGTCCATAACTTTTGGTTATACAGTGCAAGCCGTCATTCATACATTTACTACGCAATTCAAATATTGTATTTTAGATTTGTAAACAAGAGACTGTACTCATTCGTGAAAAGACTAAAACCAAAAATCCTCTATTTTAAGAGATTTTTTCTTTTGCGGTACTTTACCTATCTTTGTAAAAAATTATTGAATTTGATACCCGAAATTAAAATTGAGGATTTTAACTATTTCCTCCCCGATGAAAGGATAGCAAAGTTTCCGTTGGAGAAACGTGACAGTTCAAAGTTGCTTGTCTATAGAGACGGAGTCATTACAGATGATACTTTTTCTAACTTGGTTGACTATCTGCCCGAAAGTACATTTTTGGTTAGAAACAATACAAAGGTAGTTCCAGCTCGTCTCTACTTTAAGAAGGAGAGTGGAGCAATAATAGAGATACTCTGTTTATCTCCTGTAGAACCTAATGATTACGTTCTATCCTTTGCAAGTGTGGGTTCCTGCTCTTGGCGAGCAGTTGTAGGCAATCTTAAAAAGTGGAAAGATGTTGACTTAGAGTACTTTAATCCAAATTCAAATGTTGCTGAATCTCTTGGCTTTAAAGTTGAGTTGGTGGAGCGTGGAGCCGAATGTGTTGTTAAGTTCAAATGGAATCCTCCATTTACTTTCTCGGAAGTGTTGGAGGAGTGCGGTAAAGTTCCTATTCCACCCTATTTGAACAGAGAGTCTGAGCAAATTGATAAAACTCGCTATCAGACTGTTTATGCCTATTCAGAGGGCTCTATAGCGGCCCCTACTGCGGGTTTGCACTTTACTCCGGAGGTGTTTAGTCGTTTGAAAAGCAAGAATATAGAGATAGAGGATCTCTGCCTTCATGTTGGCGCGGGAACATTCAAACCTGTTAAAAGCGAATATATATCTGAGCATAATATGCACAGAGAGCCGTTTTCTCTTACTAAAGAGTTTTTACAGAAGCTTTTAAAGGCAAAATTGGATAAAAGAGGACTTTTTTCTGTCGGGACAACCTCTACCAGAACTTTGGAGTCTCTCTATTATATAGGTGTGAACTGTATAAGAAATGGGCAACCTTCCGTTGTTGAGCAATGGGCTCCGTATAGTGAGGATTATAAATATAGCTTAAAAGACTCTTTAGAGGCAATTTTGGAGTATTTAGAGAAGAATAATCTGAATCGTTTGGTAGGGGGCACATCTATTATAATTGTTCCGGGGTTCGATTTTAAGGTTGTTGATATGCAGCTGACCAATTTTCACCAGCCGCAAAGTACCTTGCTTTTGCTGATTGCTGCAATTATTGGTGATTCTTGGAGGGATGTTTATGCTCACGCTCTTGAGCATGATTATCGTTTTTTAAGTTATGGAGATTCCTCTTTGCTGTTTAATCATTAATCATTACATTTGCTCCCTATTATGGATTCGCGTTTTGATGATATAAGACCATATTACGATTCGGAAGTGCCTGAAGCAGTGAAGCGTATGCTCTCTTTTGAGTATTTGCCCGATATTGCCGAGTTTCTTAAACTTCCGCTTGACAGATTAAAGGAATTGCTTGGCAGTTGCAAGACAGTAGATGACTTTCAAAACAACATAATGGCCTCTGTGGTTACCATTATTCTGAAGCATAGCGCAAATGAGGTGACTTTTAACGGATTAAACTTTTTTGAGAATGGTTTTAAGCACCTTATAATGACCAATCACAGAGATATCGTATTAGATTCTGCTATAATACAGCTGATGCTTCACAAGCATAATGTGAAGACTACAGAAATTGCAGTAGGGGATAATTTAATCTCTTCCCAATTCATTGAGGATGTTGCCCGTTCAAACAAGATGATAAAAGTTACCAGAAGTTCCTCTCCTGTGGAGGTTTACAATGCATCTAAACTTATGAGCGAGTATATAAGAAGGCAGATTGAATCGGGGACAAGCTCTATTTGGATAGCACAGAGACAGGGCAGGACAAAAAATGGCATAGACCAGACAGAACAGGGGTTACTTAAAATGTTGTCTATGAGTGGAAATGGAGATTTCAACACAGATATGAAATCTCTTTCAATACTTCCGATAGCAATTTCATACGAGTTTGAACCATGCGATATCCAAAAAGCATACGAGGTTTATATTACCAGGAGGCAAAAGTACATAAAGGGAGAGAAAGAAGATTTCTTAAGCATTGTAAATGGCATAAGCCAATGGAAAGGTAATATTCATCTGGAAGTTACAGATCCTATTACTCCCGATGAGATAGAGTCTTGTTCTCATCTGATTAAGAATGAGCGTTTTACTGCATTGGCAAAAATCATAGATAAAAGAATCCGTTCTTCATATAAGCTGTGGCCAAACAACTACATTGCCGCAGATTTATTAGATGAAAATGGGGAGGAGAAATATTCGCATCACTACACAAACGATCAGAAAGTTTCATTTATTGAGTATGTGGATGGCAGAATAGAGGGGCTGAAAAAAAGCATCGGCGCATATTTGTCGGAGGATTTAAGTTTAGATAAACAAGAACTTAAAGAGATCTTCCTCGGAATATACGCCAATCCCTTATTTTCTAAAGAATCTTACTTACTATAGTCGTAAAATCCTTTACCGCTCTTACGTCCCAGCAAGCCGGCTCTGACCATCTTTCTCAAAAGTGGGTGAGGGCGATATTTGCTGTCGCCGAACTCGTTGTAAAGAACCTCCATGATGGCAAGACAAACATCCAAGCCGATAAGGTCTCCAAGTGCAAGAGGGCCCATAGGATGGTTTGCACCAAGCTTCATTGCAGCATCTATCTCATCGCGAGTGGCAATACCATCTGCGAGAATGCCAACTCCCTCATTTACAAGAGGAATGAGAATTCTATTAACCACAAAACCCGGAGCTTCGTTAACACTTACAGGAGTTTTGCCTATGGCAGTTGCAATCTCAATGGTTTTAGTTGCAACTTCTTCCGATGTGAGCTGCCCTTTAATAACTTCTACAAGTTTCATCATAGGTACGGGGTTAAAGAAATGCATACCAATAACTTGCTGTGGGCGAGCAGTATAAGAGGCAATTTCCGTTATGGATAATGAAGATGTATTAGAGGCTAAAATTGCCTCCGGTTTACAAACTTTGTCTAATGTCTGCCAGATTTCTTTCTTGGTTGCCATATCCTCTGCCACAACCTCTATTACTAAGTCTGCATCGGCAATAGAAGCATAATCTAAAGAGGTAGCAATGTGAGCAAGAGTCTGGTCGCGTTGTTCTGCTGTAATCTTCTCTTTTTCAACGCTTTTATTTAAGAATTTCTGAATGCCGGCAACAGCTTTTTCCAGTTTTGCCTCGCTTCTTCCTTTAAT
>CADBRQ010000093.1 GCA_902797115.1 uncultured Bacteroidia bacterium | reverse complement strand
TAGCATAGAAGATTTTAAAACAAAGTACAAAGAGATACAATTCAAAGTCAAACATGAAAACGAAAAAATATGCTATTCGTATTATGATACAATTAATCAATACTCGTGTCTCTATATATTTAAGAAAGGTCGTTTATGTCATGTTGAGTTTGGTTATGTATGGTAATATCATGTTGACGCGATTCAAATGGAGATTTTAATTCTCCTGTGCCCCATCCCAAAAATTCCGACAGATTAAGACTTTATAAAAATAAGTAACTTTGTTAAGATGAGACAGAGTAAGTACTCATTGGGGCAAGTTTTGCTTACTCAAAACATTTTTTGTAAATTTGAGGACTTTATTGCGCGAGGGCGTTGTAAGGTGTTTTACATCTATTTTAAGTCACATATTGGCGTAAGTTGGCTAACGGAAATTTGAAAATAGTGACCTATTAACAAGGAGGGTGGCAGTTGAGTATTTTTTCAACAGTCATCCTTCGGAGAGTTTTTACCCTCTCAAATTCTTTTGCCAGCCAGACCGATGATGAATTTCAATAGTGTTATAAATGCCTGAAAGATAGATGCATCGGCGATGAAAAAGAGAAAAAATTAAAATTTTACAATATGGCAAAAGAAAAAGTTTTCCTTACCTGTGATGGTAATCAGGCAGCTGCTCACGTTGCATATCTTTTTAGCGAATTAGCAGCAATTTATCCTATCACTCCCTCTTCTCCTATGGCAGAGCACATTGATGAATGGTGCGCTTACGGTCGTAAAAACTTATTTGGAGAAACTGTAAAAGTTGTTGAAATGGAGAGTGAAGCGGGGGCTGCCGGAGCAGTTCATGGCTCGTTGCAAGCCGGAGTTTTAACATCTACATTTACAGCATCTCAAGGTTTGCTTCTGATGATTCCGAATATGTATAAGATTGCAGGAGAGTTGCTTCCAACAGTTTTCCATGTATCTGCAAGAAGTCTGGCAACACACGCCCTTTCAATATTCGGTGATCAGCAAGATGTTATGGCGGTAAGGCAAACAGGTTTTGCAATGATTGCAAGCGCAAGTGTTCAGGAGGCGATGGATTTGGGAGCTGTAGCACACCTTGCTACAATAAAATCCTCTATTCCTTTTGTTCATTTCTTTGATGGTTTCAGAACATCTCACGAGATACAAAAGATAGAGGTTCTACCGGAGAAAGAGCTTAAAGAAATGATTAGTACTAAGGCACTTGCAGCATTCCGCAAGAGAGCGCTCAATCCTAATGCTCCCGTTACAAAGGGGACAGCTCAGAATGCCGACGTTTACTTCCAGGAGACAGAGGCGCGCAACTCTTACTACACCGAGGTGCCAAATATTGTTGCTCGCTATATGGGTGAGATAGGGGAAGTTACGGGCCGTAAATATTTGCCTTTTGACTATTATGGTGCTCCCGATGCGGAGAATGTAATTGTGGCAATGGGTTCTGTAACAGAGACTGTAATAGAAACTGCAGAGCATTTATGCGATAAAGGAGAGAAAGTCGGAGTGCTTGTAGTCCGTTTGTACAGACCTTGGAGCGCAAGTTACTTTATGAGAGTGCTTCCTAAGAGCACCAAAAAAATTGCGGTTTTAGATCGTTGCAAAGAACCAGGAAGTGTTGGAGAACCTTTGTATTTAGATGTTAAATCTACTTTGGCAGAGCTTGGAAGCAAGATCAAAGTCTTTGGAGGCCGCTATGGTCTTTCAAGCAAAGATACTACTCCTGCTCAGATTATTGCTGTATATGAAAACCTAAAGAAGAAAGAGCCAAAGAACTCATTTACAATAGGTATAGTAGATGATGTCACATTCCTCTCTCTTCCACAGAAAGAAGAGATCTCTCTCGCAAAGAAAGGGACTTATGAACTTAAATTCTTTGGTCTTGGCTCAGACGGTACAGTTGGAGCAAACAAGAACACTATCAAGATTATAGGTGAAACAACAAATAAATATTGTCAAGCATATTTCGACTACGATTCTAAAAAGAGCGGCGGTTATACTTGCTCTCATTTAAGGTTTGGCGACAACCCTATCAGGGCACCATATCTTGTATCTACACCAGATTTCGTAGCATGCCATGTTCCGTCATATCTAACTAAATATGATGTACTTAGAGGTATTAAAAAAGGCGGCACATTCCTTCTTAATTCTCTATGGAACGAGGAAGAGACAGTTAAGAGACTTCCAGATTTCATTAAATATCAGATAGCTGCTAAGAAACTTAACTTCTATATCATCAATGCAACTAAGATTGCCGATGAGATAGGATTAGGAAACCGTACCAATACAATTCTTCAAAGTGCGTTCTTTAAGATCACAGGAATTATTCCTTATGAAGATGCGGTTAAAGAGATGAAGCACATGATAGATAAGAGCTATGGTCGCAAAGGTGAGGCAGTTGTAAATATGAACTACGCTGCTGTAGATCGTGGAGGTGAGTATGTTAAAGTTAAGGTAGAAGATGAATGGAAACAGTATGAATACTCTAAATTTACTCCCGATTCGTACAAACGTATGGCTCCGGAGTGGGTTAAGAAAATTGCCGATCCTGTAAATGCTCAATGTGGTAATGATCTGCCGGTGAGTGCATTCCAAGATTTCCCAGATGGAACGATTCCTGCCGGAACAGCTGCTTATGAAAAACGCGGTATTGCCACTCATATTCCTGAATGGGACCCATCTAAATGTATTCAGTGCAACCAGTGTGCGGTAATTTGTCCTCACGCTGCCATTCGTCCGTTCTTAACTACTGAAGAAGAGAGAGAAAAAGCTCCTAAAGGGTTTAAGAGCGTTCAGGGAAATGCTCAATTTAAAGAGTATCACTTTACAATGCAGATAGATCCGGCGGATTGTACCGGTTGTGGCAATTGTGCAGATGTGTGTCCTGCCAAGGAGAAAGCATTGGTTATGCAACCAGCAGAGAGTCAGGATATTCAGCAGAATGTATTCAATTGGCTCCATACAAGGGTAGGATATAGAGATAATGTTCAACCAAGAGAGGCCAATATTAAAAATTCACAATTTGCCCAGCCATTGTTCGAATTCTCAGGTGCTTGCGCAGGTTGTGGTGAAACTCCTTACATAAAATTAATTTCTCAACTATTTGGAGACAGAATGATGGTAGCCAATGCAACCGGCTGTACTTCAATCTATAGCGGTTCTTTCCCTGCAAGCCCTTACTGCAAAGACAAACATGGAAGAGGACCGGCTTGGGCAAACTCATTGTTTGAAGATAATGCAGAATTTGGTCTTGGTCAACGCCTTGGATTTGAGCGTCTCAGAGAGACTTTAGAGCAGAGGATTGTTGAAGCTGTTGCAGACAATAAAGTGTCGGCTGAGGTTAAAGAGTTGTTGCAGAAGTGGTTAGACAATAAGAAAGATGTTAGGATTTGCAAAGAGATTGCAGAACTTTTGCCAGCTGCTTTAGATGGTTGCAAAACAGCAAGTTGCAAACGCATCGCCGAGTATAAGGATTGTATAGTTCCTCGTTCTCAATGGATAATAGGTGGAGACGGATGGGGGTATGATATTGGTTATGGCGGTTTAGATCATGTACTTGCAAGCGGCGAGAATGTGAATGTGCTTGTGGTAGATACTGAAGTTTACTCAAATACAGGAGGTCAATCTTCTAAGAGTACACCTGCCGGTGCTGTTGCAAAATTTGCTACAAGCGGTAAGAAGATTAGAAAGAAAGATCTTGGAATGATGGCTATGAGTTATGGATATGTATATGTAGCTCAGGTTGCTACGGGTGCGAGCCAAATGCAGTTTCTCAACGCTATAAAAGAGGCAGAGGCATACGATGGTCCATCTTTGATTATTGCTTATGCTCCTTGTATCAATCACGGATTAAGAGCAGGAATGGGACATAGCCAATTAGAAGAGAAGAAAGCAGTTGAGTGCGGATATTGGCATCTATACCGTTACAATCCTGCTGTGGCAGAAGATAAGAACCCATTCACTTTAGATAGTAAAGAGCCGGATTGGTCTAAATTCCAAGAGTTTATAAAGAATGAAGTTCGTTACTCTTCTCTAATGAAGACTTTCCCTAAAGAGGCAGAAGAACTCTTCTCTCTTACAGAGAAATATGCAAAACTTAGGTATGAGGGTTACAAGAAACTTGCAGGCAAGTAACAAGTTGCTGAATAGATAATTATTTAAAATAAAATATTTAGTATGAACCCAAAAACAGTATCGTTTTATACTCCTATGGGAGTTGTAAATGTAGAGCATTTAGGACACGCCAGTCTTCATTTTGAGTGGGAGGGAATGCATATTTATACAGACCCTTACTCAGATGTTTACGATTACACAAATTGCAAGAAGGCAGACCTTATCCTGTTAACTCACGCGCATACAGACCATTACGACACTAAAGCGATTGAGCAAATAGCAATGCCCAATACCACATTTATTATAAGTAAAGGGGTTAAGACTTGCCTTGTGAATCATCTCATGGAGATTCAGAATTTGGATGTAGATCATAACGAGTTGAATGTAGATCCTTCTACAAACCTTGTTAATATGTTCATTTACCCTAAGTTAAAATTCTGCAATGTGATAACTCTACTAAATGGAGAGAGTGCAAGGGTTGCGGGAATAGGGATTAGGGCAGTTCCGGCATACAACATCAAACAGCTTAGAGATAACGGAAATCCTTTCCACATAAAAGGGGAGGGAAATGGATATATTCTCGATATGCAAGGTTTTGAGTTCTATATTGCCGGAGATACAGAATTTATTCCGGAGATGAAGGATATTGCAGCAGGGGCATCTGAAGGTATAGATGTGGCTTTTTTGCCAAAGAATCTTCCTTACACAATGAGCGACAAAGAGTTTATTATAGCTGCCAACACCATAAGACCAAAGTTTTTATTCCCTATCCACTACTTTGAGTTAGATCCTAAAGTTTTAAGGGAGGGGGTAGATACCGGCATTTGCATTTATGTAAACGGAGAGCAGATTTAGAAGATACAACTATGTCTATGGAGGAATTAAATAATTATATGTCACCCCGTTGCGAACGTATCGAGATAAATGGTTATAATATTATTTGTCTCTCACAGTTTGAACCAGGGGGCGGATTGGATCCTATTGGTTGGGACGATGACGAATAAAATGTTGAGATTATGATAAAAAGAATTGCTTTTATATTTTTAATCCTCTCTGCATTTGCGTTGCAAGGTTGTCATAAAGAAGAGAAAGCTACAACCCTGCAAGAGGAAATTACAGATAGACCGCAACCTTCTAAAAAGGTCTCAATAACAGTCGGTTATGAACCGGTAATTGATGCTGCTTCCGGAACAAAAATTTCTATTAACGAAACCATAGATAATTTCTATTTCGATTGGAGTGGCAACGAGCATCTTATGCTTACAACAAGCACGGCCACAGCAAGTTCTGATTTTGAATTATCAGATATGGATTCTCATGGTCATGCAATCTTTTCGGGAACTCTTCCATCGGCAGGTTCTGTCTCTTCAACAAATTATATAGCTGTTAATAAGGATGTTTTTGTTAGTTCGGGAGGCAATTTGGTAGGAGAGATTAAATCTAAACAAGATCACGATCCAATCAACAGCGGTATGTATGCACTTATGGTTTCAAGAAGTGATAATACTACCCCGGGCACATTAGATCAGCCAATCTACTTCAAGACAATGAACTCATTCTTTAAGTTCTCATTTACAAAGGGTTCGCCCGCAGCTGGAGCAACTCATACTTATAGTAAAATGTACCTCAGAGGAGTAGTTTTGGAGGCACTTGGCGGAGAAGCAATAGCCGGAAAATTTGGAATCTCAAAAGTATCTGATGATTATTACAACGCATATACTTCAACAACCGAGTCGAGCTCTACCATTACATTAAACTGTATGACAACTACTTATCCTAAAGGTGTGGAGTTAGGTCCCGATGCGTTGGATTTTTATTTTTCTGTTGCATTCGGAACTTATGCATCTGGGTTTAAAGTTACGATGTATGTTGCCAATGAGAGTGGGGAAGAGGGAGTTATGACAAAAAAGATAGCAAGCGCATCGGGAAAAACATTAGAGAGAAATAAGATGTATACTACCCCTGCTCTTGCAATTTCTCCAAAGGATGTTGTTTACAATTATGCCCTTATCTCAGATTTGAGCGATATTACAGAAGGGCACTATTATTTGGCAGGTTATCTCGGAACAGGGAATTTGTATGAAGTGTGGAAAGGAACCCTATCTTCAGGAAAAGATATGGTAACATCGCAATATACATATAACACTACAACAGATCAAATTACAGGTGGTACTGGAGCAGATCTTATAACTCTCGTCAAGAATTCTGATGGAAAATTTATTGTTAAGACAAGTGGGAATAAATATCTCTATGTAGCTAATTATGGAAGTAATAGGTCACTCGCACTAACGGACAATGAATCGGAGGCGCATGAGGTAACCTTTGATTATTGTTCAAAGGGCGGATTCGATATGAAAATTAAAAGTGGCTCGGCTACATCATATCTGCGAACAAATAATTCCGCTTCAAGCAATCCTGTTAGAAACTATCAATCATCAAGCACCGGCTCTTATGGTATTGTATTGTTCAAGAAAGTTGGAGGTTATGCTCCGGATGGCACTTCTTCCGGAGGTGGCGGTGGAGATAGCGGTGGAGGAACAGACCCTTCTACTTACGAATATGGATATTTAGAATTACCGTCACTTCCTGCATCTATGGGCAACAATAAGTTTTATACGATTAGGGCAAGCGGAGTGAGAAACTATTCGGCTCTTTATAGTCCCGATTATTATTCTCAGATGTGGACCGCCTATCCGCTACACTCTTCTCATACAGGAAGCTTGACCAGACCGAGTTCGTGGAATGCCAACCCATTTATATCTACATCTTTACAGACTAACTTGTCTAAATCATACGGAAGTTATTCAAGAGGTCACCAGATTCCAAACGGAGACCGCAACGGCATAAAAGAGATGCAATTGCAGACTTTCTATTGGACAAACAGTGTTCCTCAGATTCAAAATGGATTCAATGGGGCAATATGGGGTAGATTAGAGGATGCGGTGCGCTCAATATTAAGTAGTTATTCAGACACTCTGTATGTTGTTACCGGACCTGTATATCAGACAGTTGGAGGTTCTGAAACAATAGACTACACTATCAATAAAAACGATGGAAAGAGCATAGCAGTACCGAACTATTTCTATAAAATTGTATTGAAGGTAAAGAGAAATTCAGGCGGTCAAATCACAGATGCTTTATCTGTAGGTTTTTGGTTTGAGCACAAAGATTATGGAACTACCAGCAAAGATTATGAAACATACGCTAAAAGCACTTCAGACATAGAGGCTCTTACAGGGTTCAACTTTTTTGCAAACCTTCCGAGCAGTGTAGTTACAACGGCTAAATCCAACACATCGTGGAGTGCATTTAAATCATTCAAATAATATTAAGGAAAATTAAATATCAATAATATATAATGGCAAAAGAAATAAAATTCTCTCTGTTGTACAGAGATATGTGGCAATCTTCTGGAAAATATGTTCCAAGAGTAGATATGCTTAAAGAGATAGCACCTGTGATTATAGATATGGGGTGCTTTGATAGAGTTGAAACAAACGGTGGAGCTTTTGAACAGGTTAACCTCCTTTTTGGAGAGAACCCAAACAAAGCGGTTAGAGAGTGGACAGCACCTTTCAACAAAGTGGGAATTAAAACTCACATGCTTGAGAGAGGTCTTAATGCTCTTAGAATGTTTCCGGTACCGGATGATGTCAGAGCTTTGATGGCTAAAGTTAAAAAGGCACAGGGTACAGATATAATGCGTTCATTCTGCGGTCTTAACGATCATCGCAATCTGAAAGGCTCTGTTATTCATGCAAAAGCAGCCGGCATGATTGCTCAAGTTGCACTAAGTATAACATACTCACCAATTCACACAGTTGAATATTATATGGATGTGGTAGATAAAGTTGTGGAGTATGGTGCAGATGAAATTTGTCTCAAAGATATGGCAGGTATTGGTCGTCCTGCATTTTTGGGTCGTTTGGTTCATGCAATCAAAACAAAATATCCTCACATCATAGTTCAGTATCATGGTCACTCAGGTCCCGGCTTCTCTGTTGCCTCTATGCTTGAAGTTGCACGCGCCGGTGCAGAGTATATAGATGTTGCAATGGAGCCGCTGTCTTGGGGAAAAATTCATCCAGATGTTATTACAATCCAAGCAATGCTTCGCGATGCGGGCTTCTTAGTTAAAGATATAAATATGAATGCCTACATGGAGGCAAGAAGTCTTACCCAGAAGTTCATCGATGAGTTCTTAGGATATTGGATTGCTCCAAGCAACAAGGAGATGAGTTCTTTATTAGTAGGTTGTGGACTTCCTGGAGGTATGATGGGAAGTATGATGGCAGACCTCAAGGGTTTCCAAGGTGCAATTAACGCATCGCTGAGAAACCAAGGAAAACCGGAACTTGCACTCAATGACTTGGCAGTCATGCTCTTCCAAGAGGTTGAGTATGTATGGCCAAAACTTGGTTACCCACCATTGGTAACTCCTTTCTCTCAGTATGTTAAGAATACTGCCCTTATGAACTTGCTTCACATGCTCAAGGGAGAACCACGCTGGAAGACTATAGACAAAGATACTATGAATATGATCCTTGGCAAGATGGGTAAACTTCCTGGACCTCTTGCTCCTGAGATTGTACAAATAGTTAAAGATAAGGGACTTGAATTCTATGAAGGAGTTCCTCAAGATGCATTCCCAGATGAACTTCCTAAATATATTAAGATGATGGAAGAAGAGGGTTGGGAGCGCGGCCAAGATGACGAAGAGCTCTTTGAGTTTGCTATGCACGAGACACAGTACAGAGATTACAAGAGCGGCATTGCAAAACAACGCTTTGAGAAAGAGCTTGAATCTTTGAAAGCAAAGGCAGGTGCTCCAATAGTGGTTACCCGCCCTGTGGTTGAGATGCCTAAGTTTGATATTGAGAAGATTGTTGCCAAATATCCTGAAGCAAAGCCGGTTCATGCTCCGGTTAAAGGTGAAGTTATATGGCAGTTTGATGTTATCGATACATCTACAGCTCCGGTTGAGGGAACTGAAGTGAAAGAGGGAGAACCAATTTGTTATGTGCAAACTTTCTATGGTAATGAAGAGATTTTTGCACCGGCAACAGGCAAACTTGTAGCCGTTTGCGCAAAACAAGGTCAAAAAGTTGTTAAAGACGAGATCATTGCCTTCATTCAGTAGAATCTTCACATTTCCCCAAGAGAGTTTACCTCTCTCATTTCCCACACAATAAAAGCCACCCGAGAAGGGTGGCTTTTATTATTAATAGGTGCCCAAGGCACGCTCACGGAGTGAGCTTCCGTTGCAAAGCAACGTAGATACAGTGGGAACATTTCCCACACAATAAAAGCCACCCGCAAGGGCGGCTTTTATTATTAATAGGTGCCCAAGGCACGCTCACGAAGTGAGCTTCCGTTGCAAAGCAATGTAGATACAGTGGGAACATTTCCCACACAAT
>CADBRQ010000092.1 GCA_902797115.1 uncultured Bacteroidia bacterium | reverse complement strand
CTTACAAATGTAGTTTTGTTTGATGTTTATACCGGAGATAAAATCCCTAAAGGCAAAAAGCAATATGCAATAAGTTTCTATTTGCAAGATAAAGAGAAAACTTTGACAGACAATGTTGTGGATGCGGTAATGCAAAAGCTTTTAACGGCATTTAAAGAACAGTTCGGAGCCGAATTAAGATAGAGACTAATAAAAAATAGACAGCATAATTATGAACGAAAAAGGGAGCACCTGTAAGGTGCGGGGCGAGCGTTAGCGAGCAATCGCCGCGTAAGCGGCGTGAACTAGCGCAAGCGGTACCTCTAAAAAAATAGACAGCATAACGCTGTCTATTTTTTTAGAGGTACCGAGCAGAATCGAACTGCTGTAATCGGTTTTGCAGACCGGTGCCTAGCCACTCGGCCACGGTACCAAAGGGATTGCAAATATAGTAATTTTTTATAAAAACCAATTAACTATTCAACATATAAAAGAAGCCCCTTCAGATATTCCCCTTCAGGATGATAAATATTTACAGGGTGGTCTTCCGGCTGGGTTAGGCGTCCTAAAATCCTCACTCTCCTATCTGCTTGCGCTGCTGCTGAAAAAACAGCAAGAGCAAAATCGTACTTATCTACAACCTGAGAACAGCTGAAAGTAAATATTAAACCTCCACGCTCAATTTTTTCTATTGCCAAAGCATTCAGATTCTTGTATGCCCGTAAAGCATTGCGTTTTGCGCTTAAATGCTTAGCAAAAGCGGGAGGGTCAACAATCATTAAATCGTAGTTATTTTTGGGAAGTTCCCGCAAAAAATCTATAGCATCGGTACAAATGGCTCTGTTCTCTCCATATTTTTTGCCATAAGAAAACTTATTGAGTGTCAGATTCTTAATAACACTCTCAATGGCAAAGGCAGAACTGTCTACAGAATCAACAAATTGCGCTCCTCCTTTTAATGCATAGAGAGAGAACCCTCCGGTATAGCAAAAGAGATTAAGAACTTTTCTATCTTTTGCGTATTGTTTAACACGCTCCCTGTTTTCTCTCTGATCTAAGAAGAAACCGGTTTTCTGCCCCTTTTCCCAATCTATGTAAAAATCTATCCCATTCTCTCTCACTATATTGCAGTCACTATCTTCATCTTTCTTATCACTCTTTTTAAGATAACCATCCGGTATTTCAGAAATGGTTTCGCTTTTTGAGTTTGCTGTCCCCTTACAATAAATTGCTTTGATCTTATCGCCGAGAAGTTGCAATAAGGCAGAAGAAATATCTTCTAAACTTTTTTCCATTCCAAGCGTATGGGGTTGAATAACAGCAGTTTGGTTATAGATATCTATTATTAAGCCGGGCAGGTTGTCTCCCTCTCCATGAACAAGACGATAACAATTTGTATCGGGAGAAGCAGTTAGGAGAATTTTCTCTCTGACCTTTAGTGCTTTACCTATAGCTTCTACCCAAAAGGCAGAATTAATCTCTCTTTTTTCGAATGAGAGAATTCTTACCATAATAGTCCCGATACTGAAATGGCCAATTCCGAGGAACTCATCTGATGCTGAATAAACTTCGGCAATCTCGCCGTTAAACATCTCGTAATCAGGAGCTTGTTTGCGAGTCTTATTATCATCTACTGCTCCGGAGAAAATCCACGGGTGGTATCTCCGTATAGAGTTTTCTTTGCCTCTTTTCAGATAGACTTTAATAACTCTATTCATCGCTATTCATTAATTTTATGTACATTTCTCTGCATACCCAAGCATCTATGGCTGCATATTTTAATTGAGCTTCAGAGAGTTCTGCAGATTCCCAATTGGAAAGTTGCTGCGATTTGGAAACTTTCTTTCCCAATATTATAGCTGTAAGTTTTTTTACACTTTTTGCCTCAATTCCAAATTTTTCAGCGATACTTTGAAGGTCTATAAAGCCGTGAGATTGAAATTTTGTATAGTGCTTTAATCCGATAATATCGTCTTTTACAGCTGCTCCCACTTTTATTATGCTCGGATTCTCAAGTACTTTGGCAAGTTTTTTTGGCAAACCGAGTTGTTGAAGTCTAAAGATATAAGCAATATCATTGCCCGAAAGTTGCAAAATAGCTGTTCGGTTTCTTTGGGCACCGGCTACAAAACAAGGTTTAGTTTCTGTATCAAATCCTATAACACGCTGGCTGTTAAGATATTCTATAGCCTCTTCCAAGGCTTTTCCGTGCGAATCAATCACCTTGATTTCTCCACGGAAATCTATTTGTTCCAGCTCTTCTATCTCGATGGTAGTTATAGTGTTCGCAAACATTTAGTAACTATTTTTCTTTTACAATAACTGTTGTTTCTTCCTCTTTTCCCACTTCTCGAGAGAGTTTAAATTCTGATGTAAGAAACCCTTCTGAATCTAAATATTCCGTATCTACAGTATAATTAGGAACACTTTTAAATACTTCAATCTGATTATCATTTGGATTGAAAGCCAGAAGATTATCATTCCTTAAATAATTATAGCACTCTTTTGCTGTGCATTCAAATGGAATGATGAGTTTGAAATCTTTATCAATCAAGTGAGCGTAGATTTTTCGTCCATTTACTGTGTGAGATTTAAGTTCCTCAATTACAGAAATAATTGTAGAAGAGAAAAGTGCCTGTTCCCAAGAACTTAGGACTAAACACTTTAAAGGCATTTGTGTTGGCAAAGACTCAATACTATCTATCATCGATACGATAGATTCTCTAATCAAACTATCTGTGAGTGGTTCTTTAATTGTTCCGCTCAATGTGCTGAAACTTTTAACATCTTTTGCCTTTTTCTTTATATCCGAAATGGCTCTTTCAAATAATACTCCCTCTCCTGTATCTAATATACCGATGGTCAAAGAGTCGCTTTTAGAATTTTTAATTTCATTATAAACGCCCCTTACTGTAGGTTCTATGACTCCTAATACTTTCACATCCAACTTTGCAATTCTTAGCATCTGCCTAATGTCCGAAAGACCATAAGCACTTGCTATAGGGGAACTTACAATAATAATCTTACACGGAGATTTTACCCCTTTTGCAACCTTGTCAGAACTATGGATATAGTATTTATCAGATAGTAGGAAAAGAGCATTTTTTACAACAATTTCTCTTAAATAATCTTCTCTGTCAGCATCTAAATAATCATTATATGGGTAGTTTTCAAGATCTTGTAGCAACTGAAACTTTTCGCCTGCAAAATCTGGAATATGATCATCTCCCTCTTTTCCGGTAATATTGTTAAATCTCTCTAATTGCAAGAGAGTTAAAGCCATAGGATTTATTGTATCAAACTCTATAATACCGATAGGAAGAGTATCATTCTGGTATGGGAACTTCCCAAAGTTCGAATAATAAACACTTGTAGTATCGTACAAAGCCTTTTGAACAATAGGGATTGTATCGTGATTCTCAAATGCTTGCTCTGAGCAGGAAGAGAAAACTATGCCCGAAAGTATGAAAGAGCTGATTATAAGCCCCCAAAACTTAATGCGTTTCATTTTTTTCTTCCGGGATAAACTTTGAGACCCTCTTCCAAACACTTAACAGCATTCTTAATATCCTCAACTTTAAGGACATAAGCAAGCCTAACTTCATCTTTGCCTTTTCCTTCTGTAGCATAGAATCCTGCAGCAGGAGCAAACATTACTGTTTGATTCTCATAGCTGAAATCCTCGAGCATCCATTTGGCAAAATCTTCGGCATCTTCTACGGGCAGTCGGGCAATAGTATAGAAAGCGCCCATCGGTTTTGGTGTGTAAACTCCCGGTATATTGTTCAGCAACTCAACCATCACATCTCGGCGATGAATATATTCTTCCTTTACAGCCGCAAAATAATCTGCCGGAGTATCTATAGCTGCTTCTGCTGCAATCTGCTCAACAAGAGGAGAGCACAAACGGCTCTGTGCCAACTTCATAATAGCACCCATTACCTCTTTGTTCTTAGAGACAATACAGCCGATGCGTGCGCCACACATACTGTATCTCTTTGAAACAGAATCTAATAAAAGCACATTTTGCTCTGCGCCTTTAATCTGCATCGCTGAGAAATGAGGAGTGTCTGAATAACAAAATTCTCTGTAAACCTCATCTGAAAGGAGGAAAATGTTGTGTTTCTTAACAATTTCTCCAAGTTTTTCCATACTCTCTTGCGGGTAAAGAGTTCCTGTCGGATTACCCGGATTGCAAAGCAAGATAGCTTTTGTTTTACCGGTTATATATTTCTCAAACTCTTCAATAGGGGGAACGGCAAAACCATTCTCAATTGTAGTGGAAATTGGAACTAACTCAACACCATATTGAAGGGCAAAAGCTCTGTAGTTTGTGTAGAATGGTTCCATGACAATAACCTGGTCCCCCGGATCGCAGATTGTAAGTATAGCAAACATAACTGCTTCACTGCCGGATGTTGTTACAATTATATCTGTATAATCTGCATCAACTCCAACACTTTTATAATATTTAGCGAGAGCTTTTCTGTAACTCTCTATACCGGCAGAATTTGTATATGCAAGCAAACTCAGGTCAATATTCTTAATGGCATCGATAACACACTTTGGAGAGTCGATATCGGGTTGACCAATATTCAGATGATAAACTTTTATCCCTCTTTTTTTTGCAGCATCTGCAAATGGTACCAATTTTCTGATTGGCGAAGCAGGCATTTGAATTGCCTTTTGAGAAAGTGTTAACATAATCTTATATTTTAATTTTATATCTTAATAATCGTTCGTTATTCTGTAGAAGCAAGAGAGTACATAAACCCTTCTAAATGCTTCTGTATTTGGCTGGTAGGGCAGGAATAGTTATTAACTAAAATGGCAAATTTAATAAGTCCGGTCTTTTCTCCTCCCAACACATAACCGGCGTATGTCTTTACATTAGAGAGACTACCGCTTTTTGCATGAACTCTGTTTGCTATTTCGGGATTAAAATTAGGAGATGTCATTACATATTTGAATGTTCCTACTCCGCGATAAGGCATACTCTCAAAAAACTTTTTGAAAACCGGCTTCTTGCTCATCATTGTGTAGAAATCTATGAAAAAATCTGGGGAAAGGTAGTTTTGTCGAGATAACCCGCTCCCATCATCCTGAGTGTAGCCGATAGTTTTAACTCCCAAAGAATCAAGTAGTTTAAGTGCTGTCTCCGATGCAGTTCTGTAACTTCCTTCTCCGGTGGCAACTTTTCCAATTGTTTTGAAAATAGTCTCTGCATAGAAGTTATTGCTTATCCTGTTTGTTACCGTAACAATTTCCCAAAGCTCTTTTGAGTATGTTGTGGTTACCTCTTTAAGCTCTTTGGAGTTATCTTCTTTATCGGCGATAAGAATATCGTAACCTACATTGATACCATTTCTTACGAGGAATTCTCTAAACTCCCAACCACAAGAGAGATATCCGAATTTATTTGAGATGGTGCTTCTGACCGTATCTCTGTCGCAAGGTACGCTTCCTGTAAACATTCCAACTTTGGCAAGACTGCTGGTATAATATTCGCTCCTGTCTCCACTTTTTGCGGCTGCAGTTGATAGGTTATTAATATATTCAAAACCAGGTACTTGTGGATATGATACAATAATCTGAACATTCTCTCCTATCTCTTTACCTGGAACAATTTTAACTTTTTGAACATCTTCGTTAAAAGGGAGCCCGCTTGGTGCAGAACCAAAGTCGTATCCTATATTTCCCCATGTCCACGAATCGGGAATAACTTCTCTCTCGAGAAAAGAGTCATCAACTACAACATTTCCCTCTATCTTTCTAATTCCCAAATCTTTGAGAGCTTTAGTCCATATTCCGAAAATAGAATCGATAGGTCCTGCAACAGGATCTGAAGAACCGAGGGTAGGATCTCCTCCACCTATGATGTAAACATTTCCGTTAAGGGTTCCGTCTTTAATGGTTCCGCTGTAAGCTACTTTAGTCGTAAAGCGGTAATCTTCACCAAGATAGATTAGTCCTAAACCTGTTGTGACAGTTTTTAGAGTAGATGCGGTCAAAAGGGGAAGGTTCGAATTCCAATGAGCAATGGTTTTTCCGTGCTCATCCACCGCTTTAATTGCAACAACCGCATTTTTATAGTTAGGGTCTTTCTTAATCACATTATCTATATACTCTTGGGGAGTAAATTTAGATTTTGGCTGTGCAGAGAGATTATTAACAAACCCGCATGTAATAATTGTCAAAATAAGATAGCAAAACACTTTTTTCATATAGCTTTGTATTAACTTTCAAATATAACTCTTTTATATAAAATAGCTTAATCTCCCCATAAGTACTGCAAAGCAAAACACCACAAGGAGGATTTTATAAATAGCAGAAACCTTCTCACCCAAAAAGTATCTGCTCAGAATCATTCCGGCTGCAGGTGCTGTTAAAACCATTGCCAACCCACTCTCTTTCTTATAGAAAAAGAGAGAAAGAGTTATGGCTAAGAAGAGGTAAACCAGTTGATTATAAATAATAAATGAACTCTCTTTGCTGCTCCTCTGCGATAGGGAAAACAAATATTGGACACTCCTTAAAATAATCACAATACCCACTCCAAGTGTAAAAATTGTAATGAGAGTGGGGTTATCGAAAGGAAAGGAGAACTCTATAATCTCACTCGCTTTAAATTGAACAAAGAAGTGCCATATATCGTTACCCAAAATGAGAAAAGCAACAGAAGCCAATAGCAGCAAAGGTAAAATGATTCCCCCAAAGCATTTTAGAATGAATTTGAGCGAGTTACCGTCTGTCGTGAGTAGCATTATAAGAAAAGTTAAGACCAATCCCCAGATAAGCGGAGGGAAAAACAATGTGGCGCATGTCATCAAGAAAAATGCAGTAAAAGGCTGGTTCCTGAGAATGCAGAAATGTGCCCATAGCAGAGCCAAACTCGGTATATAATACCAACTTACAACACTCCAAGGATCTGCAAATAGAATAAGGGCAGTTATAGCCACAGCAAGCATCCTCTCTTCAAAAAGGCGTAAATATATAGCACTCAGACGTATCGCTGAGAAAAAAAGAGAAGCATACCCAACAAAGCCAATCAGCAGATCTAATCTGTTTTCCACCGCAGGTTTATGAAATATATGGAGAATAAGGTATGAAGAGACAAGCAGAATAGGGGGGACAATCCATAGCAACGCCGCATTATAATATCCTATCCTGTTTTGTATCGATTTCATCTTTTTAAATTACACTAAAACCCTTTGTCTTGAATTTGTCTCAAACTTTCTCCTAAAGTTCTATCTTGTTTGAGTGAAGTCCCAACCTTTTTATCTCTTCTAAAACCATCGGGAGTGCAACAAAAAGATTTGCAGAGCATTTTATGGAGTCGTGAAATGCTATTACTGCCCCCGGTTCCAAATAAGGAATTACATTCATTGCACATTTTTCGCCGCTTAATCTTTTGTTGTAGTCTCTCGATATGATTGTCCACATAATATGGTTAAACCGTTCATTGAGAACTCTCGCCTGACTCGGGCTGATTCTTGCGTATGGTGGGCGGAATAGATTTGATTTGATTAAATCATCGGCAATGTCCACATCTCTTACATAATCTCCGGTGGAGCATCCCCAACCTTTAATGTGACTGTACGAGTGATTACCTACTGCATGACCTCTCAGTTTAATTTGCTCAAAGAGTTCCGGAAACAGTTCTACATTCTTCCCGATACAAAAGAAAGTAGCTTTTGCATTATATTTATCCAAAAGATCTAATACCCAAGGAGTTACCTCCGGGCGTGGCCCATCGTCAAAGGTTAGATATACCTCGTTATTATCGTTTGGAAGATTCCAAATAAAAGTCGGAAACATCCGGCGGATAAATTTTGGTGGTTTTATTCTCATTTTACGGCCTGCTTTTCAACTTCCCACAAAGTTAATCATTTATCTTTACTTTATTCTCTATAAAATTGTATAACTTTGTCAGGATGAATAATAGAAAGTAAAGAATGGCTAAAAAATCTATAGTTTTTATTTTGTTTGCCGTTGCCGCTTTGGCTCTGCTTTTCTCCTGCTCAAAACCTAAAGTTCTTAGTAAAGAGAAAGTTGCAGATATTTATCAAGAACTCTACCTGGCAGATCAGTATGTTAAAATAAACAGAGATATACGCTCTCTTGCCGATACGACACTCATATATAACGCAATCTTTGAGCATTACGGATGTACTCTGGAAGATTATCAACACTCTATAACCTATTATATATCAAGCGATAAGGCATGGACAGAAATTCTAGATATGGCTTACAAGAAAGTTCATAAAGAGTTGGAGCGTCTGAAATCCCTGAGTGCTCACACTCTGAATACCAAGGAAATAAAAATTTATCCGGAATACGAGTTCCCTTTTACCCTTTCTGAGAAGGAGCAAGAGTGGCTGAATAACAGAGATTTCTGGAAATTCAATTTTTTAGGAGATACTATCCGTAAATTTGAATTTGAAGCAAGTTTAGATTATGCCAAAGGGCTGATGTTTAACAGAGATGGACTTTACATTGGCGACCCAGGCAGAATAGTAGATGATTCAGACGGTTCTGAAATGTTTGATCTCGACGAGCCAAAACATTTGGAAGAGGGAGCAATAGAATGGAGCGATGAAAAAGAGGGAACTAATCCTGCCGATAAAGTAAGAGATCAGGCAACTGAAGCAAGGCCGCTGACCAAAGAGGAAGAGAAACAGAAAAGAATTGAGATTCAGAAAAAAAGAGAAGAGGCAAGTAGGAACAGGCAGTTAAAGAAGGAGATTGAAGAATCGAGAAAAGAGAGGGGGTATGACGAAGCTATTTAATACTATAATTGTTGGGCCGATACACTCTCGGCGTCTGGGGAGTTCGCTGGGGATAAATCTCCTCCCTCAATATGGCAAATTGTGTAATTTCGATTGCATATACTGTGAGTGTGGATGGAATGCAGATGGGCGTTCAGACACCAAAATACCCTCTGTAGAACAAGTTGAATCGGCTCTTGAGCACCGTTTGAAAGAGCTTGTGGCTGAGGGCTTAAAGGTAGATTCAATTACCTATTCAGGCAACGGAGAGCCAACTCTGCACCCACAATTTTCTGAAATAGTGGATGTAACAGTTAAACTAAGAAATAGGTATTCTCCTAATGCGGTCATATCTCTTCTTTCAAATGCAACCCGCATAGAGAAACCTAAAATTAAAGAGGCTTTAAAGAAAATAGATAATCCGATTCTTAAAATAGATTCACCTATAGAGAGTTACTTCAAATTACTCAATAATCCATCTAAAGGAATTTCACTTGAGAAGATAATAACTGCTCTTGCAGATTTAAAAGGGCATTTTATTTTGCAGACAATGTTCTTAAAGGGATTTATTGAGAAAGATGGAGAGCAAATACCAATAGATTGCACAGAAAAAGAGAATGTTGCAGCATGGCAGAGTTTGGTGAGAGACTTATCGCCGAAGAGTGTGATGATGTATTCCATAGACAGAGAGACTCCGGCAAAAGAACTCTCAAAAGTTAGTGTTGAGCAGATGAGGGAGATAGCGGCGCCGCTTGTTCAAGAGGGATTTGATATAAATATTGCGGGGTAACACGTTTAAATTCATTAGTATGAGAGTAGTTGTACAGAGAGTTAAGAGGGCGAGGGTAGAAATAGAAGGTGCCGTCCATTCCGAGATAGGGAATGGGTTGTTAATCTTTGTAGGGATTTGTGACGAGGATACAACTGCCGATATTGAGTGGCTTTGTGGTAAAATATCGAAACTTAGAATTTTTGATGATGAGAATGGGATTATGAATCTGAGTGTTATGGATGTATCGGGAGAGGTGATGGTGGTGAGCCAATTTACTCTGATGGCTTTGGTAGCTCACGGGAATCGCCCAGCTTACATCAGAGCTGCACGGCCGGAGATTGCAATACCAATTTACGAGGAGTTTGTTACAACTTTACAAACCATTATAGGAAAGAGAGTTGCAACAGGGGTGTTTGGTGCAGATATGAAAGTTGAACTTTTGAATGATGGTCCCGTAACAATTCTTATTGATAGTAAACGACGCGAATAATTATTCTCTGAGCAGAAAGGTTGTTGCAATAAGAGGTTTATAAGCTAAAAAAAGTGGAGAAGAGCGAAAACAGTGCACGAACCAAAATAGAAAAATTAAATATAATTATACTATGGATAATCTTTTGAAAAAATATGGCTTTGACCCATCGCGAGAAGCCATTGAAAATGAGCTTAAAACAATTTTGAACGGAAGCGGTATTGGAACGGGAGTTGTTTCGAACATGACAAAGGAGAATATTGTTAAATGCCTCTCTTGTATAGACTTGACATCTCTTCATACTTCAGATACACATCCTTTTATTACTGCTTTTACGCAGAAAGTCAATACTTTCAAAGAGGACTATCCTAATTATCCTCTTCCTGCCTCAATTTGCGTTTTTCCAAATTTTGCGGGAACAGTTAAGTCTGCTTTAAAGGTTGAAGGAGTGGGAATTACAACTGTTGCAGCTTGCTTCCCTTCATCTCAGAGTTTTTTGGATGTAAAAGCTCTTGAATGTGAACATGCCATAGAAGAGGGTGCTACAGAAATAGATATAGTTTTGCCTCACTCTACTTTTATGGCAGGTGAATACGAAAAAGTAAGAGAGGAGATTACTCATTTGCGTAAAGTTACTGAGGGAAAGCATCTTAAAGTGATTTTAGAAAGTGGTGCTTTGCAAACGGAGGGAGAAAAGCTTAATTACAATCCGATAGAGTTGATTGCAATTGCTTCATTTATATCCTTGGAGTGCGGTGCAGATTTTATAAAAACCTCTACCGGCAAGCAAAATCCGGCTGCAACACCACTCGCTGCTATTGTTATGTGCAAGTGCCTCAAGTACTTCTATCAAATTACGGGAGAAAAGAGGGGCTTCAAACCTGCGGGCGGAATCTCCACTACCGAGGATGCTATAGTCTATCTTACAATAGTTAAATCTATTCTCGGCGATGAGTGGCTGAATCCTACACTTTTCCGAATTGGTGCCAGCAGTCTTGCAAACAACCTTCTTACCACGCTCGAGGGTAATACCGTGAAGTACTTCTGATACAAGCGCAGAGTCTAAAAAAACGCCTCGTGATTCTTGCGAGGCGTTTTTTTTTATAAGTATCTCATTATAAGCAGCATGTTTTTGCTTATTTTTTCACATGACTGCTGAAACGAACGCTGTTTTATAGCTTGTCAAAATCTACGTTTGTAAAATCTTTTTTCTCTTCTGCAGGTGAAGATACTTGAGGAGCCTCCTCTTGTGGACGCTCATAAACTCGCTCCTGTACAGGGCATTTCTCTTTTATAAAGTTAACAACCTCTTCTAATCCTGTAGCAAACTTCTCAAAATCTTCTTTATATAGGAAAATCTTATGCTTGTCGTAAGCAAAACGACCGTCTTTCTCAATGCGTCTTTTACTCTCTGTTATAGTCAGATAGTAGTCGTTGTTCTTAGTTGCTTTTACATCAAAGAAATAGGTTCTCTTACCTGCTCTGACAGGTTTAGAGTAAACATCATCACCACTGTGCTCCTGTGCACTTTGATTGTCAAAATCCTCTTGATACATATCTAATCAGTTTTAAATATGTGCAAAGATAACTATTTTTTTATCGTTAAAACAATTATATTTGTGAAACTTAAATGTTATTTGGAATGATTAATAGGCGATTAGTAAGGGTTAAAGCTTTCAAAGTGCTGTATAGCAGGGTTTCAACTGACAATTTTGATGTTCAAACTGCTGAGCGTGAACTTGAAATATCTTTGGAAAGGACACTGGAACTTTATGCTATGATGTTATTGTTGCCCGCAGAGCTGATAAAGTACTCTTCAGAGAGGTTGGAAACTCTTGGGAAAATGTTTCATCCGTCAGAAGATGAGATAGTTAAGAATACAAAGTTTAAGAATAACCTTCTTTCAAATTTCATTTTTCGCGATTCGGATTTCATCTCTTTTTGCTCTGGCAGAGGAATTTCGTGGGAGCCGTACAGGGACCAGCTGAAGATTCTATATAACCAAATCTTAACAAGCGAATATTTTGAAGAATATTTGACCAAGTCGAATCCATCTATAAAGGATGCGCTTAAAATGTTCGAGGCAATCTATTCTATTCAGATAGAAGATTTTGAACCACTCGTAAGTAGTTTGGAAGATGCTTGTATATGGTGGCGGGACGACATTGGCTATGCCCTTAATCTGGCAATTGAGAATTGGGGGAGATATATTAAAAACTCTAAAATTGATATAGAGGGTTTTGATATGAAAAATGATTTGATAAAAGCCAATGTTGAATTTGGAAAGCAATTGGTTAGTACCACTTTATCAAATTTTGATGAGTATGCGGAGATGGCTCAGACACACTCTACAAATTGGGATTTGGGCAGAATAGTTTTTTCCGATATGCTCATTATTGTGATGGGAATTGCAGAAGGAATAAAGTTTGAAGACATAGGATTGAGAATTACGATCAATGAGTATTTGGAAATAGCAAAATATTTCAGCACTCCAAAGAGTAAAACATTTATTAATGGCATACTAAACAAGGTGTTAAGGGAGCTTCAGGATGAAGGGAAAATAGTAAAGAGTCCTCGCGGTATGGCAGGTGCTCTTTCAGATGATTAAACGAAGATAATATTAAGTTAGGTTTTATATATTTAAACTAAATAATTCATTATGAACCAATTATTTGTAATTTTACAGGAGACCGCTACACAAGGTGGCAGCGGAATGAGTTTTATCCTTATGATGGTTGCAATTTTTGCAATTATGTATTTTTTGATGATTCGTCCACAACAAAAAAAGCAAAAACAACTGAACGAGTTCAGAAAGAATCTTCAAAGGGGCGATAAAGTTGTCACAATCGGAGGTATTTACGGAACAATAGATGATATAGATGAGAGATATGTTTTTCTAATAGTTTGTAAAGACTTTAAGATTAAAGTTGACAAAAGCTCTGTTGTTAAGGATATGAGCGATGTTCCTCAAAGATAAATACAGATGGGGAGATGTCGTTATGATGGCACTCTCCCTCATCTTTTCCTGCTTGGTGTGGGGGTTAATGAAGCTCTCAGATACCTACTCAGCCGTATATCATTATAGGGTTGAGGTCTCTACCAATTTGCCAGGCAGAGAATTTACTTCTATCTCAGACGGTCCTCTTTCGGTAATTGGAAGCTCATCGGGATACAAGTTGTTTAATCATAGGGTAGAGACTAAACAGAATAAAAACATAGTATATGTAAATGTAGAACCTTTTCTTGTTAAGAAAGTTAGAGGAAGTGATGAACAATTTTACATACTGGTAAATTCTATCTCTTCAAAACTGAAAGAGAAGGTTGTGAATGAGAAAGTTAATTTTGAGAGCTTTTCCACCGACACTCTCTTTTTCAAATTTAAAAAGGTTTCAACTAAAAGGGTAAAAGTTGCCTTAAAGTCCAGATTCTCTTTCGCCAAAGAGTATATGCCCGTAGAAAAAATCACTGTCAATCCGGATAGTATTGATATACAGGGGGTGGAATCCTTAATTAAAACAATAGATTCTATACAGACTGAAGTGGTGAAAAGAGTTGATGTTAAAGATAATATTCAAGGAGTCATAGGATTAAAACCTATTGACAGGGTTGTTTTTTCTCATTCGGAAATATACTTTTCTCAATTGGTCGGAAGGTATTATGAGAGTCAGACAGAGATTCCCGTAGTTGTAAAAAAAATGCCAACAGGGAAGAATATAGAGTTTTATCCCAAGAGTGTAATAGTAACATATAGAGCATTATACAACAGTAAAGCGATGTTCGGTTCAGATGATTTTGAAGCATCGATAGACTTTACAAAGATATCTGACCCTTTAAGCAAAGGGGTAGATATTATGCTGACAAAAGTACCTAATGGTGTTATTTCAGCAAAGATAAACCACCTATTTATAGATAATTACATCATTAGCGATGTAAATTAAAAGAGCAGTAAATGTTAGTTTTAGGAGTTACAGGGGGTATTGGCAGTGGGAAAAGTTATATCTGCAATAAATTCTTGCAGAGAGGAGTGCCTGTTTACGACTCAGATAAAAGAACAAAAGAACTCTATGAGAAGAGTCCTGCATTATTAAAAGCACTTTCATCTCTTTTAGGAGATTCTGTTTTGCAAAATAAAGATGGTAAGTTATCATTGAATAGAAAGGAGATGGCGCGGATTATTTTTTCTGACAGATCTTTGAGGGAAAAGGTTAAAGATGTGGTTTATCCTGCTGTAATGCAAGACTTCAGAAGATGGCGCGGAGCACAGCAGCGCATCGCGATAATGAAAAAAACAGAGGTGCCCTTTGTGATATTGGAAAGCGCTGTGATACTGGAAAATCCTATAGTTGAGAAAGATGTAGATTTTGTCCTTTCTGTGGAGTCTCCTCTTGATCTTAGGATTCAGCGAGTTACAAGAAGAGATAACCTTACCCGTGAAGAGGTGATGGAGCGTATTTCTTCTCAATGGAGCGATGAACAAAGGTGCGAGTATTCAGATTTCATCATTCAGAATACTCCGGAACAAAATATTGAAGAACAGGTAGATAGTATATATTTATTTTTAAAGAAATGGCAGCACTGAAATGGATTTTTGGAGCCGTAGGTTGGGCTTTGTATGGTCCGATTGGAGGTATTATCGGCTTTATGGTGGGAGCCGCAGCCGAGAACAGAGGAGTTAAAAAGCTCCCCGGCGCAAATTCCGACGTAGGATACAATGGCGGAGGCAATTCATCGAACGGAGGTTACGGCAGCGGATATTCTCCTCAGGAGCAGAGGAATAGCTTTATGATATCTCTACTGGTTCTCTCTACTGCAGTAATGAAAGCAGATGGAAAGGTTTTACGTTCAGAACTCGAATATGTTAAAGTCTTTATAAAGAATAATTTTGGTGAAGATGCAATGGCAGATGCTCTTAAAATTATTCAAGGTCTGCTCAAGAAAAATATCAATGTACCCCAAGTCTGTGCCCAGATAAAGGTAAATATGGTAATTGCCCAGAGACTGCAACTCTATCATTATCTGGCAGGTATAGCAAAGGCAGATGGTGTTTTTTCACAAGACGAATATAAGCTTCTTGTAGATGTTGCCTCTTATCTTGGCATAAATTCAAAAGATGCTGCCAGTATTTTAGAGATGTATGGCGGCAGTGCTTCTGACCCTTATAAGATATTGGAGATTGAGAGTAATGCTTCTGATGAGGAGGTTAAAAAAGCCTATAGAAGAATGGCTGTCAAGTATCATCCCGATAAGGTTGAGACTCTGGGAGAAGATGTTAAAAGAGCGGCGAATGAGAAATTCAAGAGTGTTCAGGAAGCCTATGAAAAGATTAAGCAGGAGCGTGGTATGAATTAATAACAGATGGATGAATAAATTATAAATAGACAATAATGAAATTAAATGATTTAAATATGAAGACAGATTTAGCTAAAGTATTTACGATCAGTGGAGAACAAGGATTGTTTACTTATGTTGCACCTGCAAAGAATGGTGCGGTTGTAGAGAGTATGATTACCAAAAAGAGATTGGTTGCCGGCGCTCATGCCAAAATGAGTGCACTGAATGACATCTCTATATATACGATGGAAGAGGAGGTTAAGCTTCAGAAAGTGTTGGAGAATCTGAAAAATGAACTGGCAGACAATGATGCTCCGGCAGGAAAAACTATTAAACCAGAGGAGTATAAAGCTCTATTTAAAAAGGTGTTGCCAGATTATGACGAAGATCGTTTCTATCCTTCTCACATGAAAAAAGTTTGTGATTGGTACAACGCTCTTAAAAAGTATGCAACTTTAGATTTCTTAACTGAACAGGAGAGAGAAGAGGAGGCAAAGAGGGAGCTTTATGCTAAAGAGAAATAATGAGAGTCCAACTTGTAAGTCTCGGTTGTTCTAAGAACAGAGTTGATTCTGAAAAACTTTTGGCTCGTCTTGTTGGGGGAGGGGCTGAGATAATTTCGGGAGATTATGACTATTCTATTTCTCATCCCGATGCGATTGTAATTAACACTTGTGGTTTCATTCAAAGTGCCAAAGAGGAGTCGATAGGTGAGATTCTGACTGCCATTGAGGCCAAAAAGGCAGGGGATGTCAAGAGTGTAGTTGTATGCGGCTGTTTGAGTGAAAGATACAGGAATGACCTGAAAGAGCAACTTCCGGAAGTTGATGCTTTTTTCGGCTCTTTTGAGTGGGCAAAAGTTGCAAACTTTATTGTAGAAAGGGAGAAAGAGAGCTCTAAGGTTGAGGAAAAGTATTACATAAAAAGGTTGCAGACCACTCCTAAACATTATGCGTATCTCAAGATTTCTGAAGGTTGCAACAGACAATGTTCTTATTGTGCAATTCCGTTGATTAAAGGAAAATATGTTTCTGTTCCAATGGAGGAGTTGATAAAAGAGGCACAATTTCTTGCAAAACAGGGGGTTAAGGAGCTTATACTTATTGCGCAAGATACCACTTTTTACGGAATGGATCTTTATAAAAAGAGAATGCTGGCACCGTTGATCAGGGAGTTGAGTGAGATTAGAGGAATAGAGTGGATTAGGGTGCATTATTCATATCCACTCGCTTTTCCTAAAGATGTTATCGCCGAGATTAATTCCAATCCTAAAGTTTGCAAATATTTGGATATACCTCTTCAGCACTGTTCTACGAGAGTTTTGAAAAAGATGAGAAGGGGGATAGATAGCATTAAGACTCAAAGGGTTATAAACTATATAAGGAAGCAGATACCGGGTGTGGCATTAAGAACTACGCTTATGGTAGGTCATCCCGGTGAGGGAGAGAGGGAGTTTGAACAACTCTTGAAATTTGTTTCCAAAAATAGGTTTGAGTTGATGGGGGCGTTTACTTACAGTCAAGAGGAGAATACATACGATGCTCGCCATTTTAAAGATATCATTCCTCAAAGGGTTAAAGATTTGAGGTATAAGAAGCTGATGGCTTTGCAGGCAAAGATTGCATCTGAAAGGAACGGGCAACGTATCGGGAGCCAAACGGATGTAATAATAGATAGTGTTGACAGAGATTTCATTTATGCTCGAAGCCAATATGAAAGTCCTGAGGTAGACGGAGTTATACTAATTCCTATCAAGTTGCCGAAAGGTCAGACGGACCCTCCTTTGGTGCTACAGAATTTAATTGGTAAATTTGCCCGCGTTAAAATAAGGGAGGTTAGAGGGTATGACCTTATCGCAGACCTTGTTTAGAAAAGAAGATTATTAATGTTAAATATTTAAACTATGAAATTATTAGAAGGAAAAGTTGCTTTAATCACAGGTGCTGCCCGTGGTATAGGTAAGGCAGTAGCATTGAAGTTTGCTGAACAAGGTGCAGATATTGCATTTACAGACCTTGTTATTGACCAAGTTGGAGAACAAACTAAAAAAGAGTTGGAAGATATTGGAGTTAAGGTACTTGCAATAGCATCTAACGCAGCTGATTTTGCCCAGAGCCACGATGTGGTGGAGCAGGTTGTAAAAGAGTTTGGCAAAATAGATATTCTTGTGAACAATGCAGGAATCACGAAAGATGGTCTTATGATCAAAATGACTGAGCAGCAGTGGGATGCAGTTATTAATGTGAACCTCAAGTCTGCTTTTAATTTTACTCATGCCGTTCTTCCTGTAATGATGAAGCAAAAGGGTGGCTCAATTATCAATATGAGTTCTGTCGTAGGAGTTCATGGTAATGCAAGCCAGGCAAACTATGCTGCTTCAAAGGCAGGTATGATTGCCTTGGCAAAGAGTATTGCTAATGAGATGGGGCGCAGGGGTATTCGTGCCAATGCTGTAGCTCCCGGTTTTATAATCACCGATATGACTGCTCAACTTCCTGAAGAGGTAAAAGAAGAGTGGTACAAGAAAATTCCATTGAGAAGGGGAGGTACACCGGAAGATATTGCCAATGTTTGTACATTCCTTGCAAGTGATCTCTCTGCTTATGTAAGCGGTCAAGTTATTCAGGTTTGCGGCGGAATGATGATGTAATACTCTAACGATCAGGATTTATGG
>CADBRQ010000091.1 GCA_902797115.1 uncultured Bacteroidia bacterium | reverse complement strand
TTCTGATGTCAAGATCTTCTTTGGCACTGTTTTCTCTGTTTTGAGAGAAGAGGGCGTTGTCGAAGGCGGCACGGGGCAGATTGTTAAGATGATGGAAGAAGCCGATAAGACAACCGTTAATTGATTTATTGACAGGATCCCGATTGTATGAAAAAAATTCTGATAACCGGTGCAAACAGTTATATAGGAACTTCCTTTGAAGCATATTTGAAGAAGTGGCCGGATAAATATGATGTTGATACAATTGATATGATAGACGGAACATGGAGGCAGAAGGATTTTTCTGCCTACGATTCTGTTTATCACGTTGCAGGTATAGCACATTCCGATTCAGGAAAGATTTCCGAAGATAAAGAAAAACTGTACTATAGCGTCAACACCGATCTTACGATAGAAACCGCTAAGAAAGCAAAGACCGAAGGCGTACGTCAGTTTATATTTATGAGCAGTGCTATTGTATATGGAAACAGTGCCCCTATCGGAAAGAAAAAGTGTATAACACGAGATACTCCTGTTGATCCCGCAAATTGCTATGGCGATAGTAAGGTCCAGGCAGAGGATGGACTAAGAGAACTGGAAGATGATAACTTCAAGGTGGTAATACTCAGACCGCCGATGATATATGGTAAGGGCAGCAAAGGGAATTATCCGCTCCTTTCAAAATTGGCACAAAAGATGCCTATTTTTCCTTACGTTGATAATTGCAGATCAATGCTTTACATTGAAAATCTTATGGAGTTTGTAAGGCTTATGATCGAAAACGAAGAGAGCGGTATATTCTGGCCGCAAAACTCACAGTATAGCAACACCTCTGAACTTGTAAAGCAGATAGGTGACGCACATGGGAAAAAGATTCATTTAATGAAAGGCTTTACATGGGCTTTGAAGTTAGTGGGAGTCTTTACCGGATTAGTTAATAAGGCTTTTGGCAGTTTGTATTATGACCAGGAGCTTAGTCAATATAAAGAAGAATACAGATTGTATTCGTTGGAAGACAGTATAAAACGAACAGAAGGAACAGCATGAGTAAAAAGCACATATTAGTTGTCAGTCAATATTTTTACCCTGAGCAATTCAGAATAAATGATATGTGCGCCGAATGGGTTAAAAGAGGCTATAAGGTTACCGTGCTCACCGGATATCCCAATTATCCTGAAGGTAAATTCTTTGAGGGATATGGTTGGCACAAGAAAACAAGAGAAATCTGGCAGGGCGTCGATATAATTCGTATTCCATTGACAGCCAGAGGAAAAGGTTCATTCAGACTTGCGCTCAATTACTTTTCTTTTGTGTTCTCCGGTTTCTTTTGGTCGCATTTTACAAGATTAAAAGCCGATTATGTTTTTACCTTTGAAGTTTCACCAATGACTCAGGCGTTGATAGGTGTATGGTACTCAAAACGCAGAAAGATTCCAAACTATTTATATGTTCAGGATCTATGGCCTGAAAATGTTGAGATAGTAACCGGAATACGTAGTCCGATGATTCTTAAACCTATCGGATCGATGGTTAATCATATATATAAACATTGCGATGTAATATTCGGTACATCTCCGAGCTTTGTTGGGGAGATCAAGAAAAGAGTTAGAACAAATAAAGAAAAGGTAAAATATCTTCCTCAATATGCGGAGGATTTTTATAAACCTCTTAACAGGAAACCTGTTCCGGAAATACCGGTTGATGATTCCTTTAAGATTGTTTTTACCGGCAACATTGGAAAAGCTCAAGGGCTTGATATTCTGCCCAAAGCGGCAGCACTATTAAAAGGCAAAGCAAATGTAAGGTTTGTCATAGTTGGTGACGGTAGGGATAAGGATACATTGATTTCACAAATCAATGATAATAAAGTTCAAGATATGTTTATTCTGATCGACCGTCAGCCGCCGAAAAGGATACCGGAGCTTTTGGCAGCTTGTGACGCAGCATTTATTTCATTTATGGACAATCCATTGTTTGAAAAAACTATTCCGGCGAAGCTGCAATCATATATGGCTTGTGGTATGCCTATAATAGCTGCGGCGAGTGGAGAGACAAAGCGAATTATTGAGGAAGCAGAGTGCGGCTTGTGCTGTAATATAGGTAACTATGATGAGTTGGCTTCTCAGATCATGACGATGGTAAATTATAATATAGCAGAGTTTAGGACAAACTCGGAAAAGTTTTTTAAAAGTAATTTCCTTAAGTTGTCTGTAATGGACTATCTCTGTAGTTTCTTTATGGAGCGGATCTAATGAAAGTATTGATGATATCTTATTAGAATTCATTACTCCTATCTAAAAGAAAACATATATAAAATGAGGGCAATAGTGCATGAAGAAAATAGTGTTTGTTGGAGCGTGTTTTCCAGAAAGTAAGTTAAATGAATTAATAGAAGCTAATGATATAGATGATATAGCAGCTAATGTTTTTGGTCAAAAGATATGTAGAGCGTTATCATGTATTTATGATTATGTTGATGTAATAAGTGAGCATAAATGTGTACGTTTTCCGTATCGATTGAAATTGATAGTCCAGCAATCAGATGATGTTCTTGGTAACATTAAATATCACTCCTATAAATACTTAAATATTATTTTCTTTGAAAGATGGTCGAAAACGCTAAAAATCAAAAAAGCTCTAAAGGAATTACGGCCTAACATCGTTGTTGTTTATAGTATGCATACACCCTATCTTAAACCTGTTGTTGAACTTCAAAAATGTTTGAATTACAAAATTGTTCTTGTAGTACCAGATTTGCCTGAATTTATGATGGCAAATAGAAAGAGTCATTTAGCTCGCTATCTTAAAGCAAAAGACATAGTGAAAGTATATCAACTCTCTGAAAAAGCAGATGGTTTTATTATACTAAGTGATTATATGTGTGAAAGGTTGCCAATTCATGAAAAAAAGACTTTGCTTCTCGAAGGAATAGCAGATGAAAAAGCTCTTTATAAATTTGAAGAGTCCGATAGAAGCGGGTATATTTTATACTCTGGTATCGTATCTCATATGTATGGACTTCCAGAGTTCATCGATAGCTATGTTAAGTCCGGTATAAAAGAAGA
>CADBRQ010000090.1 GCA_902797115.1 uncultured Bacteroidia bacterium | reverse complement strand
GCTTGGAACACCGGAAAAATTGGAGACATTTTGCCGCATCGCATCTTTGGCAATCAGCTCCACTTTTCTGTCAAAATCTGCAATAAGCGCAACCTTTTTTTTAGGAGTCCTCACATACTCGGCGATACGTGGAGTGTGCTGCAACATTACCGCTGAAAGATCTCCGCTATAAGTCCCTTTTTTCAAACCTTCACTGGAACAAATAATACTTCCACCAAGAGTGAGTGCTTTAGTAGTTGGTATTTTTGTTAATGGATTGAGCTTCATATAGTTGAGAAGCATCATTTTCATGCCGGCAAAATGAGTATGAGAGAGCGAATCTGGAGTAACAGGTATATATTTACTCTTGTCTGAAGAGGTTCCGGAAGAGCGGGCAAACCACTTAACTTTCTGATTCCAAAGCACATAATCCTCTCCTTTGCGAAGACGGTCTATGTATGGTTGAAATGTGTTGTAATTATAAACGGGAACTCTTTTTTGAAACTCTGTGTAACTATGCGCTTTGTCCAAGCCCTTTTCTTTACCGAATTTTGTTTCTGATGAGCATTTTAAAATATTGGCAAAAACTTCTTCCTGACACTCAATGGGTTTTGTGCGACATCGTTCTATAGCTTTAAGCTGTGCCGTACTGCCGAACAAAAGAATGCTACGAAGTATTTTATCTGCAACGCTCATTAATTATCCTCACTTACCTTGGTAAAGAGTAATATATGTATCTACAAGTTCCTTTAGTTCTGCGCTTTCCGAAACAGCTCCACCCTCATTGTAAACATCTACAATATAGAGCAGATAGTAAAGATTCTTACGCACTAAATCGTAACCGTTTGGACTCTTCAGGCACATTTTAATATGCTTCTCACACTCTGAAATGAAACGAGAGCCCAAATCGAGTGCCTTCTCTTTTTGGTTACAAGAGAAATAAGCTCCAATAGCATCTATTACTGCCAAATCGTTTGTAGAAGATATTGCCGATGTATTAAGAGGAAAATTCTTTTCCGGCATAACTTCCTGCATCTTATCTAACAGAGAGAGAGCTTTTACTGTGTCTCCCTCATAGATAAGTTTAAGTGATATATTGGTCATCATTTCTCTAATTGGCACAAGAGAAGAGAATGTTAGAATATTCTGATAATCAACATTATAGTCGTATGCCAACGACTCTAATCTCGCATCATTCATAAGGTAATTATAACTCTTTTGAACATCCATCTGCCATTCATTAACATCATTGGATTGAGCATTTCCAACAGGGCTCTTTATAGGGACAAACTTGTATGCAAACCCCTCATATTGGAGATAGTCCTTAATGCCAATATTTACATCTCCGCCTCTTTGCAAGAAGTATAATGGTCTATCCCACTCATAGTTAGAGATAAGGTCCAACAATACCAAATCTGTCTTGCCCATACTTTGAGAACCCTGCGGCAGTTGAAGAACAAGCGAATCGGGAATATTGTCAAAATCTTTTTCTGCAACAATTCCAAACTTTTTAACATTCTCTTTGTTTACAGGAATCGTCAGTTTTTTACCTAAAATTCTTCCGTGATACAGATTGTCTCCGAGCTTGACTCTGGTCTTAGGATTTTTAAAGTAATACATTATCTTCTTTGCAGGAGTAGGCTCTGCAAAGGTCTCCGACACAACAACATAGTCATTATTCCCATAGTAATAGTCTTTTTTGGAAAGAGTTATAGGAAGTGGGGCGCTTTCGTACTGACGGAATTTCATTTGATCTATATACCAGTCTATACCGAGCAGAGAAGTGTTTATAATTCTAACATCTGTCCTGACTCCCTCAACCTCTTGCATATACCAAAGCGAGAAAGTGTCGTTGTCTCCGTGTGTAACCAACATTGCATTTTCATCCAAACCAGACAATATATTATATGCCATATCGCGACAAGTATAACGATTTGCCCTTGTATGATCATCCCATGTTTGACTTACCATTTGAATTGGTACCAGCAGACATATAATAATTGCTGAATAAGTTGCCAACTGCTTGTTTTTGAACAATTTATTAAACGCATCGGCAAGAGAGAGAAGAGCAATTCCAATCCACATTGTAAAGACATAGAAGCTTCCTGCGTAAGCATAATCTCTCTCGCGCGGCTGGAATGGTGTCTGATTCAAATAGAGAACTATTGCTATTCCGGTCATAAAGAAGAGCAATAGAAGAACGGTGAAATTCTTTTTATCCTTTTTAAACTGATAGATAAGTCCCAATATGCCAAGGATAAGAGGTAAGAAATAGAAATGATTCTTGGCGCGGCTGTTAACAATATAATCCGGCCCTTCGTCCATTTGCCCCAAGTGCAGTTTATCAATAAAACCAATGCCGCTCTCCCAATTACCTTTATAAACATCTCCCGGAGAAGAGGAGTGAAGGTCGTTCTGACGCCCCACAAAATTCCACATAAAGTACCTCCAGTACATAAAGTTTAACTGATATCCGAAGAAATATCGCAGATTATCTCCAAATGATGGAATATAGTTCTCGTCGGTAGCATCTCCGGCAGTATAGGCACTATAGAACGGTATATATTCTCCTCCGCCACCACCTGTGTACATCCTTGGAAAGAATACTTTTTCACTCGCATCGTACACCGGTTCTGCCGGCTTATTTAGCTTTTCGTATTTGAGAGAGCCATCACTTTGCTCCATAATGTTATAGTAATAGCCATTCTTTATATCGGAGATAGAGCTGTTGAATGTCTGACCATAAATGAGCGGAGCACTTCCATATTGCTCTCTTCCTAAATAACGTTGAAGAGTAAAAGGATTTTCCGGCTGATACTCATTTGTAGGGGTGTTCACACTTGCTCGTTCAACTATCGGGACAAAAAGAGTGTAGCCGATAACTATACAGACAATAGATAGAAGAATGGTGTTAAATAAAACTTTTCCCCTCTTGTACGTCATATAAATTCCCACAAAACAGAGTACAATAAGAAGTATCACAAAAGTTGCAGCACCGCTGTTTACAGGGAGAGAGAAACTGTTCACAAAGAGCAAATCGAACCAACCGGCAATACGGGGCAGCAAAGGAATTATCACCCAGAGAATAGCACCAAGAACAGCACAAGAGATTAAAAATGTATATACAGCACCTTTTGTTGATGTTTTTCCTTCGCGGGTTTTATAGTAATAGATAAGGGCGAGAGCCGGAATTGCAAGAAGGTTCAGAAGGTGAATACCAATACTCAATCCCATTATAAACATTATCAGTATTATCCAGCGATTCGCATACTTTGTTCCGAAATCTTCCTCCCAACGAAGCATTGCCCAAAAGACCAAAGCGATTGTCAGAGAGCTCATTGCATAAACCTCTGCCTCAACTGCAGAGAACCAGAATGTATCGCTCCAACAATATGCCAACGCACCAACAACTCCCGCTGCGCAGATTTTTATTATCTCTGTAATATTCTCTACACCGCTCTTCGCATAAATCCTTCTGCACAAATGTACTATACTTAAATACAAGAGTAAGATCGTTAGTGCTGAACAAATTGCGCTCATAGCATTTACCCACATTGCCGCATGTTCTTTATCTCCCAAAAGGGTAAACACTCTGGCAACTATTTGAAAAACAGGGTTTCCTGGAGGGTGACCTATCTCTAATTTATAAGATGATGCGATAAACTCTCCGCAATCCCAAAAACTTACCGTGGGTTCTATGGTGGAGAGATATGTTACTGCACTTATTGCAAACACCACAACCGCCACCGCTCTGTTAATTCTCTTGAACTGTTCATTCATAACAATTTTCATTTTCAAACATAACCTACAAATATACTCTTTTTATAGCAAAATATGGTTACGCTTTTTTATAACTTGGGTAAATTTAAATAATTTATTTAACTTGCGCGGCGGTCTGAATTTTATGGACCGCTATAGATACATTTTTTGCGTTAATGATATAAAAATCTCCGCAGAGAGAGTTTGTCTCTTTGACAATTCGTATGAAACCACATTCAAAAGGAAGTTTGGCAGAACAACTTAAAGCACAATTGGGGCTGGCTCAAGACTATGAACCTGAAAATGTTGTTATTCCATCTGAAGAATCCTCCTCCTCAATCCTAAAGCCCTTTAAAAATCTGAAGCTTATAGTAAAATTGGAGAAAAAAGGGAGGGCTGGTAAACAAGTGACTTTAGTTCAAGGTTTTACGGCGTTAGACACCGAAGATTATATTTTGCCGGACGAAGAGATTGAGCCACTCGCAAAAAAACTTAAAACCAAACTTGGGGTCGGAGGGAGTGTAAAAGAAGGTGAGATAATAATTCAAGGAGATCATCGCGATAAAATTGTTGAACTACTTATTGCTGAAGGCTTTAATGCTAAACGCGGAAATTAGGAAGAATGCCTGCATGTGATATATACATACGTTTAGGAGTATTTGTTTTTCTATTTGCCGTCTTTATTATTTTCACCAAAAAGATAACAGAAGGCATTGCCCGCTCTTTTATTTCTGCATTCAACATCAAGAAATTGCTTGAAATAGACAGAGAACTTTTATTGAAGACCAATAGAAATTACGCCCTTGTCTTTTTACTCCCGATGGGTGCCTTTTTGCTCTCATATAAAACAATAAACCCCTCATCCATAGAGTGTTGTTCTCCCTCTCTGTTATTCTTGATAATCTGTTTGGGGTCTGCCGCATACCTGCTCTTAAAAGCGGGGGCGTTGTCTCTTTTAGACTATGTTAATCAAACTACCTGTTTTAAAGCCATAAATAGGTTTTTCAGGAATTACCTCATTATTTCCTTAACAACCATCATTATTGGAAATCTTTTTTCGTTTTTGATTCCAATCATTAAAAATAATGTTTTAATTATCTGGGTTATAGTTTGTTGTGTTGTACCGTACTTCATCTATCTATGTATGGCAAGTAAAATAATTTTTGAAAATAAGTTTTCTCTATTCTTTTACATTTTGTATATTTGCGCCCTTGAAATTTTACCGCTTGCGGTAGTGCTGAAAATTATTTTGATATTTTTTAGTTGAAACATATTTGATACTATGATAAAAAAGATATTGGTAGCACAACCAACTTCTGTCGCTTCTAATCCTCAATATGTAAATTTGAGCAACAAGTATTCTGTTGTAATGACATTTACAAAATTCTTTAATATAGAGCCAATTAGTGTAAGGGATTTTAGGGGACAAAATATTAATATTCCGGATTACTCGGCGATAGTTTTCTCTTCAAAAGCCACAATCGATGCTTTTTTTGGCATTTGTAAACAAGTTAAGGTGCGCATGCCCGATGATCAGAAATATTTCTGCACAACAGAAGCAGTTGCGCTTTATCTTCAAAAACATATTGTAGATAGGAAGAGAAAAATTTTCTTCGGCGATGGGAGTTTTCGTTCTGTTGCTCGTCTTGCTTGTTTGGAAAAACACAAAAGAGAACGCTTCTTAATTGTTACCCCCGATCAGCAAAATCCTGAATTAATAAGACTCTTCAAAGATGCCGGGTTGACTTTTTCTACAAGTGTAATGGCAAGATTCGTTGGGGCAAATCTTAAATATTTAAACCTGAACGATTATCAGCTTATTTGTTGCTACAATGCAGAAGATGTTAAATCCTTGCTTGCAAACTTTCCAAAATTCAAACAGGGGAGTATCAAATTTATAGCCTTTGGCGCCGGAACGCGTAAAGCGATGAAAGAAAATGGATTGAAAACTTTCATAGAGGGGCCTACCGCAGAGCTTCCTTCCTTGACTTCTGCTTTGGAGACTATCCTTAAAAATCCGAATTATCAACAAACCATATTTCCTCCTGAACCGGTTGTTACCGCAGTAACTAAAACTGATGTGGCTAAGAAAAGTGTAGTCAAAGCACCAGCTAAGAGGGAAGAGGTGAAAAAAGCTGCTGTTAAAGCTTCTGCTAAAAAAGATACAAAGAAAACTGCAGCAACAGCTAAAAGCAAAACTGCCGCAACCAAGAAAATTACTACTAAAGCCCCTGCTAAAAAAAATACCAAGAAAGTTGTAGTGAAGGCTAAAGGCAAAACTGCCGTAACCAAGAAAGCGGCTGTTAAAGCACCAACTAAAAAAAATGCAAAGAAAACCGCAGTAACGGCTAAAAGCAAAACTGTCGCAACCAAGAAAACTGCTGTTAAAGCTCCGGCTAAAAAAAATGTAAAGAAAACCGTAGTAACGACAAAAAGCAAGGTTGCTGCAACCAAGAAAACCACCATAAGAGCAACAAGTAAAGTTTCTGCCTCTAAAAACGTATCGGCGAAGAAAAAACAAGTTAGCAAAAAGAAAGCGGCAAAAAAGAAGTAGCGTCCAATGCCAGAGAATGTACATAAATACACCCTCAAAAAATATGAACGCCTTCACCTTGCCAAACAAATAGAACAATTAAGAAGGCCGGGGCCTGCATTCTTCAGACATCCACTCCGTGTACGCTATATTATTGAGCCAAAGAGTTCTAACAAAAATGCTTCAGATGGCAAGAGAACCATTTCTCCTAAAATTTTGGTTATTGTTCCTAAACGACTGTTCAAGCACGCAACAGACCGAAATCTTTTAAAACGCAGAATTAGAGAAGCATATCGCCTTCACAAAGATATTCTTCAAAACATTCCCATAGAAAAATTGCAATTATCTGCCCAATCGGAACAAACAAGCGTTCACATATCTTTTCATTACTTGGGGAAAAGTATAGAAAACTACGGAGTTATAGAGAGAACTGTTATTAAGGCGCTTGAGCATATCGCACAAGAAATTATAAATAAAACGGAGGGAAAAAAATACGAAATTCAATCTGACGAAGGAACTTCAGGTGATGTGGCAGAAACCAAAGAGAGGAGTATTTTAAAGATACTGTCGCTACCGCTTTTGCTCCCGATTCGTTTTTATCAAAAATTCATCTCTCCATATACACCCGCAAGTTGCAGATACACACCCACTTGCTCTCAATATGCCGTAGAAGCCCTCAAAAAACATGGTCCACTCAAGGGGAGCTGGCTGACCATACGCCGCATTTTCCGTTGTCATCCTTGGGGCGGCTCCGGCTACGACCCTGTGCCTTAGGGGCAAATCCATTTCGTCTTATCTCTTTAGAATAATGATATTTCCTCATTCTACAATCCATACGCAGGATCGTGAGAAACGCGTGTGAGGGTGCATTTAACAGGAACGGCATAGGCTTTATTTGCTTGTTGT
>CADBRQ010000089.1 GCA_902797115.1 uncultured Bacteroidia bacterium | reverse complement strand
AGAGAGCGAGCCAATTCAAATAAGCCGTTCGGACAAATTTAAACCGGTAGCCATTGCCCGAGGAGAGAGTACAATAATACCAACTCTACAGACAAAATTTATAAAAGGAGATTTAGTATTTGTCATCTGCACCAAAGAGGGGGCAAAAGAGTTGTTGCAATATTCCGGTAAGTATGAGATAGATGTAAAGAATCTGCTTATAATCGGAGGGGGTAGAATCGGCGAAATGTTAGCACGTCAAATGGTTGGAGCTGTAGATCATATAAAAATTGTTGAGCAGAAAAAAGAGAGATGTGAATATTTAGCGCAAATTCTACCTAACGCCGTCATTATCAACGGAGACGGAAGAAATACAGACCTTCTTTTAGACGAAGATGCAAGGGGCTACGATGCTATTTGTGCAGTAACATCTTCTTCGGAGACCAACATTCTCTCCTGCGTAGCACTTAAAAATATGGGAGTTCCAAAAGTTATCGCAGAGGTAGAAAATTTAGAATACATTAAGCTTGCAGAGGAGATGGGTGTAGATGCGGTTATCAATAAAAAACTTGTAACTGCAGGAAGAATCTTCCGCTTTACCCTTAGCAACAAAGTGCGCTCTATCAAGTGCTTAAATGGATCTGATGCAGAGGTTCTCGAGTTTGTTGCCAACCCAGACAGCGCAATAACAAACAACATTATAAAGAATCTGAATTTTCCTAAAGAGGCAATTATAGGTGGAGTGATACGGGGAAACAATAGTTTTATTGCGGAGGAAGATTCTCATATTCAGCCATACGATAGAGTTGTTGTTTTTGCTCTTCCTCAAGCACTTGCAAAGGTGAATAAATTCTTTGTTTAATATAGCTGCTCCAAGAATTCCCCTCATCCATAACCAACTTTTTAAATGTCCGCAAATCTGCAAATCCGCTCTTGAGAGCAAGTTTTGTAATTGTCTTTTTTGTAATTATCTGATCTTCGGGAAATTCCTTTAGCAATCCGCAAAAATACTCCAATCTCAAAGAGTTAACATAGTTCTTAAAACCATTCTTTTCTTTGAGGACATTAGACATATAGGTGCGGTTAATACCCATCAATACACTTAGTTTTGTAAGACTTAGTTGCGGATCTAAGTAGAGTTTCTTCTTTATCACAAGGTTATCTAATTTTTCTGCCAAGCTACGCGACTTTCCCATTCGTGAAATGTACTTTTGAATCGGAAGGTATCTGTAAGTAAGATTCGCAGACTCCTCCAAACTCCACTCCTGCTCTTTTGACTCCCCCACAGAATTATAAACAACCTCTCTTGTTGAATTATTCACAACATTATTTCCTGCATATTCATCAGCTCCATTATCAGCCGATTCATTCTCCCGCACACCGGCTTGTTTAGCTATTTGTGTATTACTCTCATTCTCTCCAGATTCGGCACTCTGTTGTTTATTTTTCTCAGCGATTCGTTCAGAATTTCGTCCTTCCGGGGTAAAAATAGATCTTACTTTGTTCCAAAAATTACCCCCTTCTTGATTTTTGTGCTGCTTCATAATCTCTTTATTTTAGTTCACAATAATTTCTTCTTTATCCCTAATTCACTAATACTCCGCACCTTATAAATTCGCCTTTTCACCTCTCCCAGTCATCGTTCCATTTCCCTTTCATTTCCCCTTTATTTCTCCTTTCGTTTCCCCTTCATTTTGCCTTTCTACTCTCCCTTTCTAAATCCCGTACCTTTCTCTTTCTACATCAGCTACTTACTCTTTTGCTACCAACCACTTTTCACCTCCTCCTCCATTCTATTCGCCCGCTCACAATCCTATTTCCACATCACATCTCCCTTCACCGTACGCACACAAAAATAATGGGACAAACTTCAAAATATTCGTCCCATTTTAAATTGATTTCCAATTATTGTGAATTTTAAAATCTGCAAAAGATGCAAAATTTTAAAATCTGCAAAAAAATGAATCTCTATCTACTTGGTTGTAAGTTGCTGGAATCCTTGGCCATAAACGCCACTCACAGAACTGATGGCAATAAATGCCTCTTTATCTATCTGCTTTATTAAAGATTGCACACGACTCAATTCCTGCTTGTGAATTATAACAATCAACATCTTGCTATCATTCTTCGTGTACCAGCCTTGCGAATCTATCACACTCACCCCGCGTCCCAATTTTGTAACCTCATCTGCAATCTTATCATATTGTTTGGAGAAGATGAACAATTGCAGACTCTGACGACTGCCGGAAACAACCATATCTATAATTGTTGTACAAGAGGCAACCAACATATAACCATAAAGCACTGTTGCAAAGCGTGTTCCCCATGTCTCACCCTCTGCCGGAATAAGAAGAGAGCAGGCAATTATCACCAAATCCATGTAGAGAATCATTCTACCCGGAGCAATGTTTCTGTACTTAGCAACTATCAAGGCAATAATATCTGTACCGCCCGAACTACCCCCTTGTGTAAAGGCAATTCCTATTCCCAAACCGCACATCACACCTCCAAAGATTGCACAAATAAGCTTTCCATTGTTAAGGGCAATCTCCTGAATAAAATCTTGAGGAATGAGCGATGGCGCAAATTGGAAAAACAGGGAGGCAACAATAATTGCATAAATTGTCTTTGCACCAAAGGCCTTACCCAACAATTTTATCGCGATAAGAAGGAGGATTATATTTATGACAAAATATGTGACACTTATTGGTATTTTCAAAGCATAGAACAAGATTGAAGAGATACCGGTAACTCCCCCGCCCACAAGTTTTTGAGGAATGAGAAAAATCTCCCATCCAAGTACATACGCCATAAGACCAAGCGTAATGATAAAATAGGCCTTAAATTCTTTTAAGATTAGTGAAAGTGTAATTTTGTTTTTCATAATCGTGATATGTTTTTTCACTGCTTCTCTTTATTCTTTTTTTTGCTGCCGATTCCTGTTTTGAGTTGCTCAAAGCCCTGACCATAAACTGCATGGATTGTCTCTACAGTTATAAAAGCAGAAGAATCTATCTCTTTTATGGAGCGAGTAAGGTCTGTGAGTTGATTTTTTCTGGCTATAACAACCAACACCTTGCTCTCCTTTTTTGAATACCAACCAACCGAACTCAAGGCAGTTACTCCGCGCTTCTTTGTATTTATCAGCATATCTGCAACTTCCGCAAACTTGGAAGAGAATATTTTTATTTGTACCGATTGCTTGGTGCCTGTCAGGAACAAATCTATCATATAGGAGAAGGCTATTGTAAAAATATAACCGAAGATTACATCTGCAAGCCGCTTTCCGGGGATAAACAAGATAGAAGCAACAATGGCAAAATCTATATACATAAAAATCTTGCCCGGAGAAATATCGTAGAACTTATTGATAACCAGCGCAACAATATCGGTACCACCTGTACTCCCCCCTCTTTTGAAAACGGTTGCAATACCAAATGCACAAAGACTGCCGGCAAGGAGAGGATTTACAAGATATTTTAGAGCAGCTGCGGGGTCTCCATCGGGAATTGTGCTAATTCCCAACTTTCCGACAAACTCTAAATTAGGAAGAATTGCAAAACAGGTGGTAGATATTACTATTGAGTATAATGTCTTGATACTAAAACCTTTACCAAGTATTAAATATCCAATGGTAAGAAGTATGGCGTTTATCACACCAAAGAAAACATATATAGGGATTCCTGTTGCATAATTCAGAATTGTACACAAACCGGCAAGTCCGCCACCGGAAATTTTGATTGGAACAATAAACTCCTGCCAACTCCAAGTGTATAACATAACACCAAAAGTAACAAGAATATAGTCAATGATAATCGTTCTGGTATTCTTACTCATAATACTCTATATTACCACATTTATTATTCTTCCCGGAACAACTATAATCTTACGTATGCTCTTGCCGTCTAACCACTTAGCAGTTTGATCGCTTGCCATAACAGCTTCAAGTGCCTCTTCTTGAGAGAGTTGATTAGGAAGATTAAGTTTAAATCTCACTTTTCCATTAAATGAAACAGGATATTCAAAACTATTCTCTATCGTATATTCTTCCTTATATTCCGGGAATGTTGCATAAGTGATGCTCTCTGTGTTTCCGGCAAGATTCCAAAGCTCCTCGCAAATATGTGGAGCAAAAGGAGATAAAAGAATAACCATCGGGATTAGAATATCCTTTTTATTACACCCCAAAGCTCCAAGCTCGTTAACTGCTATCATAAAAGCACTCACCGATGTGTTGTAAGAAAATGCCTGAATGTCTGTGTCAACTTTATTTATCAATTTATGCAACACCTTGAGTTCCTGAGGAGTAGCTTTCTCATCGCTGAGGAAAAATTCTCCATCTTTACCTGTAAAGAAGAGACGCCAGAATTTTTTAAGAAAACGGTGCACTCCATCTATACCTTTGGTGTCCCATGGCTTGCTCATCTCAACGGGACCCAGGAACATTTCATAAAGACGCAGAGTATCTGCACCATATTGAGCACAAATGCTGTCCGGATTTACAACATTGTACATACTCTTGCTCATCTTTTCTACAGCCCAGCCACAAATATACTCTCCATCTTCAAGAATAAAATCTGCTGTTTGAAACTCCGGCTGCCATTTCTTAAAGGCCTCAATATCAAGGCGATCGTTATATACAATATTTACATCAACATGTATCTCCGTAGTATCGTACTTATCTTTCAAACCTGCAGAGACAAATGTGTTGCTTCCTTTAATTCTATAGACGAAGTTTGAACGCCCCTGAATCATACCTTGATTTACAAGTTTTTTAAATGGTTCTTTTTCAACCACATACCCAAGGTCATAGAGAAACTTGTTCCAGAAACGGGAATAGATAAGATGTCCTGTTGCGTGCTCTGTTCCGCCAACATACAAATCTACATTGCGCCAGTATTCATCTGCCTCACGGCTCACAAGCGCCTCTTCATTATGAGGATCCATATAACGAAGATAGTATGCGCTACTCCCTGCAAAACCAGGCATTGTACTAAGTTCGTATGGATAACCCTCTTTGTTCCAATTAGTTGCATGAGCAAGAGGTGGTTCTCCCGTGGAGGTTGGTTTAAATGTCTCAATAACAGGTAGTTCTAATGGCAGTTCACTCTCATCCAATGGAGTTGGAATGCCATCTTTATAATAAATAGGGAATGGTTCACCCCAATATCTCTGACGAGAGAAGGTCGCATCGCGAAGACGATAATTAACTTTGCGTGAGCCAATTCCACGCTTTTCAACCTCTTCTATTGCAAGTGGTATTGCCTCTTTTACCGTTTTACCGTTCAAGAAACCGGAATTGCACATTACACCATCTTTTGCATCAAAGCTCTCCTCAGAAACATCGCACCCCTCAATCAACGGAACTATCTTTAAATTAAAGTGTTTTGCAAAAGCATAGTCTCTGCTGTCGTGAGCAGGAACCGCCATAATTGCACCTGTTCCATAGCCGGAAAGGACATACTCACTAATCCAGACAGGCACCTTTTCTCCGGTAAATGGATTAACTGCGTACGAACCAGAAAAGACTCCGGTAACTTTATGAGTCTGGGCAATCCTCTCTCTCTCTGTCTTTTTCTTAATCTCAGCGATATATTCCTCTACTGCTTGTTTCTGCTCTTTAGTTGTGAGCAGCTCAACCCAATCGCTCTCGGGAGCAAGCACCATAAATGTTACTCCAAAAACTGTATCGGCACGTGTAGTAAAAATTTTTACATTGTATTCTCTTGGACCATCTGCAGTTGCATTTATATCTGATTCTAAGATAGTTGCAGGGTTAGGATTCTCCATCTGGAATACCATCTCTGCACCGTATGATTTTCCTATCCAATTTTTCTGCATCTCCTTGAGAGCATCGCTCCATTCTAAAGAGTCCAAGTCGTTCAGAAGCCTTCCCGCGTATGCAGAAACCCTTAGCTGCCACTGCTTCATCTTCTTTTGCTCTACAGGATAACCTCCTCTGACAGAGAGACCTTCCTTTACCTCATCGTTTGCCAGAACAGAACCAAGATCCGGACACCAATTCACTGTTGTCTCCCCTAAATATGCAATCCTATAGTTCATTAAAATATCAGATTTTTCTCTCTCTGAAAAGGAATTCCACTCTTGAGCAGTAAACGATTTAACATCTGAACAAGCTGCGTCAACATTAATATTCCCCTCTCTTTCAAATATTTTAATCAGTTCAGTAATAGGTTCTGCTTTATCTGTTTTATTATTATACCAATGGGCAAACATCTTTAAAAATGCCCATTGAGTCCATTTGTAATAGTGTGGATCACAAGTTCTTACTTCTCTGTCCCAATCAAACGAAAAACCTATTCTGTCTAACTGGCTGCGGTAGCGCGCAATATTCTCCTCCGTCGTTTTCTTTGGATGCTGACCTGTCTGTATTGCATACTGCTCTGCCGGAAGACCGAACGCATCGTAACCCATCGGATGGAGGACATTGAAACCTTTCAGACGTTTGTATCGAGAATAAATATCACTCGCAATATACCCAAGAGGATGCCCTACATGAAGTCCCGCTCCAGAAGGATAAGGGAACATATCAAGAACATAAAATTTTGGTTTAGAGGCATCTATACCCGTCGCAAAAGTTTTGTTTTTGGCCCAATAGTGCTGCCACCTCTTTTCAATCTCATTAAAATTGTAATCCATTATCGTTTCTCTCAATAGTAATCTGTAACTTAAAATCAATCTTTTGACAAAGCATCTGAACAATCTGAAAAACAATTTATCTGATGTCCGGAAATGCCATCAATTATTTATCTATTTGATATATCTCTAAATATCTTGCAGTTATGCCTATTTAATTAAGCAAATGAACTACCATTTGAGTCCTATCTTGCCATCCTTGGTAGCACGGAATTCCACTGCTACCCTGATTTTTACGCTCACCTTCTGTCCGCCTATAGAGGCAGGCTTCCATTTAGGACTCGCTTTTATAACTTTAACAACTTCATTATCAAGTGCTTCTGTCACACTTTTAACTATCTCAACATTGCAAACCTCACCTTTATTGTCAACCACAAACTCCGCCTCAACAATTCCCTGAGTTCCAACATCTAAAGCCGAATCGGGATAACTGATATATTTATAAACCCACTCCTTCAAAAAGGTTCTCTCGTCGCCTCTCATATAAGTTGCCCTCTTTTCAACTTCCGACTGAGTGTAAATATTTCCTGATATGTGTACAGAAGAGGTGTTTGCCGATATCTCCGAAAGTTCAGATTCTTCTCTGTTTGCCAAGAGAAGGGCATACGAATAAACCCACTCAACAATTTGGGAGAGCTGAAAATAATCGCATAGACCTGAAATGTCATTATTGGTTCTATCAAATCTTGAAGGACCTGTTGTGCAAAGAGTTATCGGAATATTCTTATCATAGAAATTGATAAAGTCGCTGTTAAACGGAACCTTTTCAATCATAGTTGCCTGTAAAGAGAAAGGTCTCTCATTTATCTCGGCGATGGTTTTTCTCGCTTCGGGAGTAGGAACTCCTGGAAAAATCTGAAAAGGATGCTCTTGTCCGCCACGCCCCAAAGAATTGAGCTCTATCATATACTTTATTGTCTGTGGCTCTGAAAATGAGCGATTTATAAAGTACCAGCTACCGGCATTTCCAAGATCACCAGCTCCAAAAAGAGCAATAATAACACTCCTTCTGAAAACAAATTTATTCTCGGAAATAAGACGGGCTATCTCAGCCAAAGCTGCCATACCGCTTGCATTCTTATGCGCCCCAATCTTTATAAAGCGGTCATATTGAGCACCTAAGAGAATATATTCATCTTTAAGGGCAGGATCATATCCGGGAATTATTCCTATAATATTCTTCGCCGATACGGTATCTACCCCCTCTCTCTGCATCTGGAAATCATCCCCGATATCATCTGTAAGCATCAGCACTCCAACGCTTTGCAAATAATTGTATAATGAGTCGGTAACAATATCCAAATTATTGGCAACTAAGAACTTTACCCTTTCCTCAACCGATTTCTCAAAAGTTTGAGAACGCATCGGCAAGAAGAAAAAGATAAAGAATATGCTTAACAGCAGGAATTTTAATGTGTATCCTAATTTCTTAAACATTAATCTGTTCCTCAAAAAACTTCAGATTTAGATTATTCTCTCTGCCTATATGGTTTGTTATTTCAAAAACGGAACTTTTACCACAACGGCCTTGAGAAGACGATCTCTGACCTTTACAAATATCTCACTCTCAGCTTTATACAAAGGAGCTGCAACATATCCCATTCCAATGGCTTTTCCTACAGAAGGGGTAATGCTTCCACTGGTCACATGCCCTATAACTTCTCCGTCAGCATTACAGATTTCGTATCCGTGACGCGCAACTCCTTTATCTACAAGTTCAAAGCCACATAAACGGCGGGTTAGACCATTTGCTTTTTGAGCAAGTAAATACTCTTTATCCACAAAATCACCTTTAGTATCATTGAATTTTGTAATCCAACCAAGATTGCCCTCAAGAGGAGAGGTTGTATCGTCTATGTCATTGCCATATAGGCAGAAACCCATCTCAAGACGGAGCGTATCGCGACAACCCAAACCGGCCGGAACAATATTAAACTCCCTACCAGCCTCAAACACAGCATTCCAAAGTTTTACAGCACTCTCGTTAGCAACATACACCTCGCAACCACCGGCTCCGGTATAACCTGTAGTAGAAAGTATTACATCCGGAATACCGGCAACTTCCATCTTCTTGAAAGTATAATACTCCATATCTACAACATTCTCTTGACAAAGTTTTTGCATAACCTTCAGAGCATTAGGTCCTTGAACTGCTAATTGACTAATTTGAGAAGAAATGTTTACAAGTTCTTTTCCTTCCTGCAGACCAAATTGAGGAGCATATTTCATAAGATGAGCAAAATCCTTATCTATGTTCGCAGCATTTGGAACAAGCATATAATTCTCATTGTCAATGCAATAGACTAATAAATCATCTACAATTCCACCTTTGCCGTTAGGAAGACAAGAGTACTGAACCTTTCCCGGATGAAGAACACTTGCGTCGTTGCTTGTTACATATTGAATAAACTTTAAGGCATTTGGACCTTTTACCAAAAACTCACCCATGTGGGAAACATCAAATACACCTACACTTTCTCTTACAGCAAGATGTTCTGCACGAATACCTGTGTACTCCAAAGGCATGTTAAAACCTGCAAATTCCACCATCTTTGCTCCAAGAGCAATGTGTGTCTGTTCGTATACTGTACTTTTCATTTCACTATTGTTTAATATTTTTTGTTAATTATTTTACTTTATCTTTTTACATAAATCCACGCCTGAGGACACTGCTTCTGCACTATCGCAAGCTTAGCGTTTGCCTCATCCCATGTTGCCCCCTGACCAACAACTACCATTATCATATCGTCCCAACGCTTAACGGTAAACGGTTTATCTAAAACGTTAGAATACTTAGATATACAGTTATCAACATTCTTTTTCATAAGATATGTGCCAACAACAATTAAATATTTGTTGTTAATATCTTTCAATTTTCTCTCTTGAGGAAGATTGGCCAATGAATCCTGAACTGCTTTCATCTGCGCCTCAACTTTAGCAACAGAATCTTTCTTGGCCTTCTCAATCGCCTGATGCTTAGCAATTAGTTCCTGTTTTTCTTTAATCTGATCGCTCGTAGGCATTCCCAAAGTGCCTCGTACCCAATCGCAACCACTTAATAACAAGATGGTTGCAAATACTAAAACTATATATCTGATTCTCATATCTTAAAAATGTTCCCTTAAAACTTTCAAATATAGCAAATCCCTCCTTTAATCGCAACTGCAACACTTCTCAACAGCATTTTCCTGCGGCGTTTCCCTTGTACCGCTTCATACTGCGTTACTTTGCAGCGTCTCCCTACCGTTACCCCGTCATCAAAGTATTCAAGAAAACCATGGTTTGTATTATCTTTGTTGCCAGAAAGTTAGTTCTGCTTTTGCCTTACCATACCTTTGTGAAATTCAGACACTACTTTGTAAAGTTCATAAAGAGTTCTGATCGCACACACAGATAAGATAGCACGAGCAGATATATGCAGAGAAGGAACACAGATGCACAGCAAAAGGAAGTGCAGATATATACTAAAACGATGTAAATTAATGATTTATAATATATGAAGTTTAAGCTTTTCATATACATTTTTATATTACTTGCGATGGGTTTTGCCACTTCTTCAGAGGCACAAGGGCTCTGGCAGCCGCATCTAAAAATCCAATATAATCAGCAATCTCCTACCCAAAGCATCTATTTTCCACTCTATGACACCATAACCATCTCTTTCATCGGCGATGTGATGCAACACATGCCTCAGATAAACTCTGCAAAAAACGCTGCCAAGGCATCTGAAAAAGTGAAGCAAACACCTGATAACCAAAAAGATCATATTGTTATAACAACCGGAACAACAACAGTGTCTTCTGCTCACGCAATTGGAACAGAAACAACAACATCAACAACAGTAATCAATTCAGCAGAAACAACAAGAACGACAGAAGTTACTGCAACAAGAGCCGCAGAAACAACAGCAACTAATCTTAAAAACATATCCGGCTCCCCTATACAATACGATTACACCAACACATTTAAATACATGGAGAAACACATCTCCGAGACAGATTATATGGTGGCAAATATGGAACTTACGATTGGGGTGCCGCCATATTCGGGCTATCCGATGTTTTCTGCACCTAAAGAGATAGCAATTCAGGCACAACAAGCCGGGATAGACATATTTATGATGGCCAATAATCATATCGCCGATAAGGGGGCAAAGGGGCTTCAAAGAACATTAGATTTTTACAAAGAGATTGGAGTACATACGGTTGGGGTGTACGAAAACAAGGCAGCCGAAGAGAAGTCTAATCCTTTAATCATTGATATTAAAGGTGTTAGGTTTGCTCTTTTCAATTTTACTTACGATACCAATGGTCTGCCTGTCCCCGCTCCATTTGTGGTATGTTTAGAAGATACCACTCATATTCAGCAAGTTGTAAAGAGAGCTAAAGCTGCAAATGCAGATTTTATAATTGCACTGCCTCACTGGGGATTGGAATATCACTTGCAACCATCTGAAAATCAAAGGAAATTGGTTGAGTTTATGTTTTCTCTCGGTGTCGATGCGGTAGTCGGCAGTCATCCGCATGTACCTCAGCCCATAGAAATTACATTTGATGGAACATTAGAGAGATATACGCTAAATAAGTGTCTTGGTAAAAATGCCTTTGACAAAAAAACAGTTGAAACTGTTTATAAAACAGAAAACTACAATTATTTTGACAACAACAGCAACAACATCAATATAAGCAACACAAACGCCCATAGCAATTTTGGTAGAAGAACTGCAACATTCTATTCTTTAGGAAATTACGTTTCCAATCAGAGCAATCCGTCTCAAACACAAATCGGGATGTTTGTGAGTCTTAAATTCAGACGAAACCGATTAACCGGAACTAAAGAGATGTTGTACCCGACATGGTTCTACACCAGATGTTTTCGTCCAGGAGAAAAATTGCCAGACGGACAAATTTCTGAGGATTATATAGTAATACCTTTCTATTCGGAAAACTAATAGCTATATAAAATACCTTCCACAAACAATACATATCGTTTAGAGATTTATTGGCTATGAATTTGACAGGTTACACCTTTCTGATTAAGAACAAGATAAAATTTAGTACCTTTGTGTAAGGAAATATTTAAACTACATGGCAGAAAAAAAGATACAACTTACAGAGATAGATCCCGTTGATATTTACGGAGTTAATGACAGAATCCTAAATCATCTCTGCTCTTATTTTCCAACGCTCAAAGTTAATGCAAGAGGAACAACTATCAAACTTAAAGGGAGTTACAAGGCCATAAACTCCTTTGAGAATGCAATTGACACACTTATAAAAATACGCCTTACTAAAAGGCATTTAAACTTAGATGATGTTGACTCTATTTTTGAACCCCATCTAAACAATTTAGAAAAAAGTGTACAACCTTCCTCCGCGATGCGTTCTCCTGCTGTTAAGAGATTATCACAAACTCCTGCAGATAAAGACCTTATACTTATTGGTGTAAACGGTAAAGAGGTTTATGCCCGCACAAGCAATCAGAAAAAACTTGTTGAAAAATATGCTAAAAGCGATTTGATTTTTGCATTAGGACCTGCCGGAACAGGAAAGACATATACTGCTATTGCGCTGGCGGTTAGAGCTTTACAAAACAATGAAGTGCGCCGCCTTGTCCTTACACGCCCTGCGGTAGAGGCAGGAGAACGGCTCGGATTTCTCCCTGGAGACCTTAAAGAGAAATTGGATCCATACCTCCAGCCGCTTTACGATGCCCTTGGAGACATGATTGCTCCTGCGAAATTAAAACAACTTATGGATGAGGGGGTTATACAGATTGCCCCTCTTGCCTACATGAGAGGACGCACCCTCGAAGGAGCCTTTGTTATTCTCGATGAAGCACAAAACACATCGCTGACACAACTTAAAATGTTTCTCACCAGAATGGGAAACAACTCAAAGTTTATTGTTACCGGAGATATGACACAAATAGACCTTCCGAATAAAAACGATTCCGGTTTGGCAAAAGGCATTGAGCTTCTGAAGAAAATCCGCGGCATTTCCATCATAAACTTCACAACATCGGACATTGTTCGACATCCGCTTGTCAGCAAGATAGTCAGCGCATTCGGTGGAAAGTGATAGATGGAAGCATTTATTGACTAAATCAACTGTACTATTTTGCGAGAGTATTATACCCTCTACTTAGTCTCTCCCATGAGGAACGATTTCATAAAAGGATTT
>CADBRQ010000088.1 GCA_902797115.1 uncultured Bacteroidia bacterium | reverse complement strand
TTCTCTCGGCGATACGCTGGCAACTTACTTATATTTTGCCGACGGAGAGAAGCATGGGGTGACAACAGCCGAAGCAGTGAGTGGAAACAGCAGCGGCAGCGGCAGTGGTAGCGGTGTCAATGGTACATCTGAGATAACAGGAAGACGGTACATAGGGCCGTTCACACTCAGTGAGCAAACGGTTACAGAGTCAAACACCTCAAGTACATTGCTCAGCTTGGAGAGAGCGGCTCCTTCGGCAAACGAGTTGCTCTACATAACCAACCCGGCATACACAGCTGAACCGTCGAATACGTCAAGTCCGTATATCACACTTGTGTACCACAGAGACCACCTTGGCAGCGTGAGGGAGATGACAACAATAGACGGAACGCTCCTTGAGCAGAACGACTACTACCCGTTCGGACTCAGGACAACAAGGAAGCAAAACTACACCACTCTGTCACAGTCGCTGGCATCGATAGCTCAAAGTGCAGGCAATACAACATACAACGCCTCTTTGCCAAAATACCTCTACAACGGCAAAGAGAAACAAGAGTTGGGCACATACACCTCCAACTACATAGATTACGGAGCACGCTTCTACAACCCCGTCACCCTACGCTGGAACACACAAGACCCTATGGCTGAGAAGTATCAAAGATACTCGCCATACGCCTACTGTAAAAATGATCCAATAAATAATTTAGATCCAAACGGACTTTGGGATATAAGGATTAGTGCTTCCAGCGATAGGAAAAAAAATCCATATGCTATTATGACGGTGACAGATAGGAGGGGAAATGAAATATATAAGACTATTGTCAGAGTTATGGGAACAGGTGGACGGGATAGAAAAAAAAAGAATGCAGATACACCTATCGGGACATATAAAATGATAGGATGGAAAACAAACAAGGATATAAAGGCTTATGGTCCCAATCCTTATATAATCCTCGATTATCTTGAAGGAGAAGCCTTGGGGCTAAGAAATCTATTAAGAATTCATGGCGGGCGAAATCAAGATGAATTAAGAAATACGCAAGGATGTGTTCGTATTGCAGATGAAGATATTAAAGAATTAAAGGACATCGTGGATTGGATGCAAAATACTGATGAAAAAGAGAAAATGGGAATAGTAACAATTGATAATGATTTATATGAGCATATTGATTATTCTCAAAGAAAAGAAATAAAATCAAGTTTAGTTTTAGAGGGAGGTGTACTCAATACTGTAACAGTTACATCCCATCGGAAAGAACCAAACAATAATGACAGTAGTAACAACAATGAAAATGATATATCACTATGGAAACTTCTAATAAATTTTATTTTTGGATATTAATCTTTTTTTTGCCTTCATGTTTTCATTATCATGAGAGTGGAACTAATTGTGAGAAATTTCTTGTTAAACCAAACATTAATGAGAGTGTTCTTACAAATAGTCGGAAATATAATTACTTAGATTGGTACTATACTTCTCGAATTGCTTTTTATAATAACTGCTATGTGCAAAGTAATAAAAATAAAACAGCTTTGTTTTTATATGCTTATGAATACTTTAAACTTAAGGTTACCAATAATCCACAATATACCGAGGACCTTTTAGACACATCATTTAAAAAGTTTTTTTATGAATCTTCATCATCTTATAATCTCTATGCTTTTTTCTCTGCTTTTATGGTTTATAGTGATGGTGCATTTCTTCTTGAAGGAGTTGGCTATAACATATCAAGGATGTTCATAATGTTTCCTGATAAGTTTTACGAAATGTTTCAGTATTCAGAATTATTAAATAAAGATGAGCAGTATGAAATCTGGGACTTTATACTCACTAATTGTGCATGGGAATTATTTGATCTCTACCCTCAAAAAAAAATAAAACCACAAAATGTCATTAGGGATACAATTATTTATAACAATATATATCCTAATTTATACGACAACTTTGGTAGTTCTCCATGGCAATTTGTTGTAATGAATGAAATGAATGTTGGTGAAAATAGCCATATTGACACTAAATATTTAGAATATTTACGTCTAAAATTTGAAGAAAGTATTAATAGGAGAATAAATTATAATACTCTCTCCCCAGCGGTTATGAAGAGGTAGACATAATCAATCCATATATTTTATTAAGATGAAAAAAATTGCAACTATTTGTTTTACTATTTGTATTACTTGCTTTTGTTATTCTCAAAGTAAATGGAAAAGAATGTCTGACTCATTGGGATTAGAAAGTAGAGTTAAAGCAGATATTGTATTGTCAAAATTAGATACAATATTAGGGAGAAAAATACTATTTTCTCTACGAGACAAAGACTATCTTATTATTTTTAAGCAGGATAGTTGTTATAGAGAATACGTTCTAAAAGTAGATAGCGTTTGTAATATTTTGGCTATTAAAGAGATTGACAGTGATGTAGAAATAAAAAAAATAAAAGCAAAAAGATTTTTGTCAAAAAGGAATAGAAAGCTCCTAAAGCGTTTATTAGAGGATAAACAAACAATTATGGATGCGTTTGATACGAGTCTATACCATACGGGGTTTATTACTTCTTTGCCAGATGATGCTACTTTGGCTGAAGGTGCTCCTTCGTATTTTGTGATGAAAGACGAAAAAAATAAAAGATACGGAGAGTATCGTTTACCGTCGATAACAGCACCTTGCCCAATCAATACTAACGTATGGAGTTACGTTATCAGAAAATTATTGTATAATATATATGCCCCTCCCCCAGATTCGTAGAGTTTAAAAGTTTACAAAATTCACTAAATTTGCCGTAGAAACTTAAAACTATGGAGCAAATTGATCTTAGAAAAATCTTAAAGGAGAAAAGTCCTAAGTTATATAAGTGGATGCCGGGATTTGCAATCACTTTAATGGAGAAGATTCTTCATGTAAAGGAGATGAATCAGGTACTTAGAGAACACGACGGCAAAACGGGGGTAGATTTTGCCGAGGCAGTTATCAACCATCTTAATATCAAAAGGAATGTAATTTTTGTAAATGAAAACTCCATTAACAAAGATGAAAAATATGTTTTTATAAGCAACCACCCTTTGGGAGGATTAGACGGCCTAATAATTACGTCAGAGATTACTCGCCGATTCGGCCCTGCTAAATTCATTGTTAATGAATTGCTTATGGCAGTTGAACCCTTAAGGGAAATTTTTATTCCGGTACATAATTTAGGAACTGCAAGCAAGGGAAGTATAGACCAGATTAAAGATTTGTACTCATCTCCTTTTCATGTTTTGAATTTTCCTGCCGGAGCTTGCAGCCGCCTGATAGATGGAAAGATACAAGATTTGCCATGGAAAAAAAGTTTTGTCAAACAAGCAGTAGAAGCTTCGAGAAAAATAGTTCCGATATATTTTGGAGGGGTGAACTCCAAGCATTTTTATTGGATTTCTAAAATTCGTATGGCTTTGGGTATCAAAGCTTTTATAGAGATGATTCTTCTTCCGGACGAAATGTTCCGCAAAAGAAATGCAACTTTCAACGTTGTGATAGGAGAGCCCGTATCGCCTGAGGAGATAATAAACAGCGGTGAAAAGCCCGCTAAATGGTGTGATAAATTCAGAGAAATAGTATATAACAATGGAGCCCGTTATACAACCAATAGATAGAAACCTCATAATCAATGAGTTAAGTCAAGATAAATTTATCGGTAAAACACGCAAGGGGGGGAATTTACTCTATGAAATTACCGCAGAAGATTCTCCTCAAATAATGAGAGAGATTGGACGACTAAGAGAAATTTCATTTCGTCTTGGCGGTGGCGGAACAGGCAAGGCAATAGATATTGATGAGTTTGATACAGATGAATATTATCCTTATAAACAGCTTATTGTGTGGGATCCCGATGAACTTGAAATTATAGGAGGGTATAGATATATCATTTGCGGCGGTGTAGATCCTAAACATTTTGCAACAGGAGAACTTTTCAAATTTTCCGAGAAATTCTGCAAAGAGTATCTGCCTTGGACTATTGAGTTGGGGCGCTCATTTATTCAGCCGAACTACCAAAGTGCAAACATCAGGAGAAAAAGCATTTTTGCATTGGATAATCTTTGGGATGGACTTGGTGCACTGGTAGTTAAGTACGACAACATGAAGTATCTGTTTGGAAAAGTTACAATGTACACAAGTTACAGCAAAAAGGCGCGCAACCTTTTACTGAATTTTCTGCACAGATATTTCCCAGATAAAGAGGGGCTTGTAACTGCTTATGAACCATTAGATTGTACTGCTCATGATGAATACAGTAACTCTTTATTCGAAGGGCTGGAGTATAAAGATGGCTATAAAGTTCTTGTTAAAGAGCTCAAAAACAATGGGGAACGTGTTCCGCCGCTAATCAATTCTTATATGAACTTATCGCCGAGCATGAAAATATTTGACACAGCGATAAATGCGCCATTTGGAGGGGTGGAAGAGACTGGGCTGCTTATAAAAGTTTCCGACATTTATGATGAGAAAATAGACCGCCATGTGACTCCTCTCAGAGCTTGGGGAGAGAGAGTGAAGATGAAATGGTGGAAAACCACCGCTTTGCGTAAAGCGAAAAAGAGTAGGAAAGATAATGATAATACCCCTACTAATATGAATGTAACTATCAATTAATCTGTAGGGAACGAATACCAGCCGATTCTCGATTTAACTATCTTGGCATTTTCATATACAAGCAATAAATTGTTGTAGAGGGCCATAGCGTCTGCTTTTGTCCTGAAGTTTCCTATATAGACAATGAAATATGGAGAAGCATAGCTGCGATAAACTTTATGATTAGGATAAGCTTCTTTTAATTGAGTCTCAATCTCCTTACTTTCGTTGCGGGCTTTTTGATCGTTGTCGTAGTAAACCAATATTCTGTACCCTACCCTTTTCTCTACAGATTTAGCAGATAGATAGTCTTTAAGGGAATTGGTAACTCCTTCAGATTGAGTAACAAGAGGGTTCCCAAATGAATTTGTCTGCTCTAAAATTTTCAAAACAGCAGGTGGTTGCACCTCTTTTACAGCAACAGTATCTGACTCTTCTAAATTCTGAGCCATAACAAAGGGGGCTGTAAATAAAATTGACAAAAATATGACAACTATTTTTTTCATCATCTTCAATAATTAATGAGTTTATCTAATGAAAAACCTTTTTTCAAAAATTTACTTAATGGCACCCCCTCCTTCTTGATCGGAATTGAAATTCCCGCTTTTTTAACATTTGCACTAATATCCACAGTAAATTTAGAATAATCTAAGTTCGATATGTTAGATATTATATCCAAAGCTTCCTGAAGATTAGATACATACGTAATAACCTGAATCGCGTAGGTTTGAGTGCTCATTTTTTGAATCTCCAACTCATCGTAAGAGGAAAAAGTACCCAACTCCTCTTTTCCGCTATAAATGACCCCCTTTATACCTGTTACTTTAAAAGAGAAATTGTTTGGATTCTCCACAACGGCTTCTACACCAAACCTTGCAGAGGTCAGACCTTCCAATTTAAAAGATGTAACCTTAGTCTCCAATATACTCGGTTCTTGGTAACTGCTTTTACACCCCTGATTTACAAAGAGAAGCACCGAAAAGGCAAATACAATGGCAACCTTTCTCCAAAACCACTTTTTAACAACTAACACCCGATTTTTGCTCCGACTATTCAATTTGTTCACTTGTCAAAAATTTAATGTTTGCTTTTAAATTACCTCTACAAAGATAAAAAAAACTATCTTTGTAAAACTATGGGACTTAAAATTTACATAGAGACCTATGGGTGTCAGATGAATATTAACGACAGCGAAATTGCCGCTGCCATTCTTTCCAAGGCCGGACATAATATTGTCAAAACTTCAGAGGGAGCAGATGTGATTCTTATAAATACTTGTTCTGTAAGAGATAATGCAGAGCAACGGGTTTTGGGAAGATTAGATTTTTTTGCTATCCAGAAGAAAAAACAAAAGAATTTGGTTGTAGGGGTAATGGGGTGTATGGCACAGCGGCTTAAAAAAGACCTTCTAAATAACAAAAATGTAGATTTTACAGTAGGTCCCGATTCGCTGAGAAATCTCCCTTCCATTGTAGAGAACAGTGTTGAAAATGGAATAAAATCTTTCACTACTATTCTAAGCATTAAAGAGACATATTCAGATATAGAGCCGGTGAGGATGGATAGTAACGGAGTGAGTGCTTTTATCTCTATTGCAAGAGGTTGCAACAACATGTGCTCTTATTGCATTGTCCCTTTTACAAGGGGAAGGGAACGCAGCCGAGACCCTAAGAGCATTGTTCGGGAGGCAGAATATCTATTTTCAAAAGGATACAAAGAAGTTACATTATTGGGGCAAAATGTAGATTCGTACCATTGGGTTAATCCCGACAATCCGACAGAGAGTGTTAACTTTTATCAATTACTTGAAAATGTAGCACTTATAAGCCCACAACTGAGAGTGAGGTTTCAGACATCACATCCGAAAGATATAAGAAGAGGGGTGCTCTATACAATGGCAATGTACCCTAACATTTGCAAACACATTCATTTACCGGTGCAAAGCGGGAGTAATGAACAACTTGCAAAGATGAATCGGAAATATACAAGAGAAGAGTATCTGAGTAAGATTGAAGATATCAGAGAGATTGTTCCATCCTGTGCAATTACAACAGATATAATTACCGGATTTTGCGACGAGAGCGAGGAAGATTTCTCTCAGACTCTCTCACTTATGGAAGAAGTGCATTACGACAGCGCTTTTATGTTTAAATACTCACAACGCCCTAACACATTGGCTGCCAGAAAATATCAGGACAATATTCCTGAAGAGACCAAAATAGAAAGGCTGAATAAAATTATTGCACTGCAGAACAGACTGAGTTTAGAGAGCAATCAGAAAGATGTTGGAAAAACATTTGAAGTGCTTGTTGAGGGAACATCAAAACGCTCTGAATCCCAGCTTTACGGCCGCAATACTCACAACAAGGTTTGTGTTTTTGAGGGGGGAGAAAATATACATATCGGCGACTATGTAAATGTTAAAGTTACCGGATGTACAAGTGCTACACTTCTGGCTCAAATAGAGCTGAAACCTAAAAAAACAGGTGTACTCAAAGGTTTGGAAAATACTCTTAAAGAGGAATTTGAACAGATGAAAACTAAAAGGGAAGAGTGGAAAAAAATGAATCATAAATTAGCACATAATTTTAAAGAGAATATAAAAGAGAGTATAAGTATAAAGGGAAGCAAGGGGAGTAGAAAAGAAGAGTAAATAATAATAAATAAACTATATTGCTATGACAAAAATGATTACTGTTTACAAAGGTAATCTGAGGACAGAGATTACCCACGAACAATCTGGTACAAAGATAATTACAGACGCACCGCTTGATAATCACGGAAAGGGTGAGAGTTTCTCTCCAACAGATTTATTCGCTTCTTCATTAGGAAGCTGCATCCTTACAATTATGGGTATAACTGCTCACATTCACGGCTTTAACATAGACGGTACTACCATAACTACAGAAAAAATTATGGGAACAGAGCCGCGCCGCGTGGCAGAGATTATCATCAATTTTAAATTCCCGGATGGTATAGAGTACTCCGCTAAAGAGAAAAAACTTTTAGAAGCTGCTGCAATGAGCTGTCCTGTAGCTAATTCATTAAATCCAGAAATAAAGAAAACTATTAACTTCGGATGGTAAAATTATAAATAGTATGAAAAAGAGAATTAGTATTCTAATCGCGATTAGTTTGATTTCACTTATTTCCTTCCCTCTTAAAGCACAAAGGGTTGAGAAATTTGATGCCTACTCTAAACTGCTTTCTCCCGAGAAGCTTTATCTGCACATAGATAAAGATACCTATTGCGCCGGTGACACAATTTGGTTTAAGGGGTATCTGAAGAACAATTCAGTTGTTGCAGAATTTCCCGAAAGCAATTATATATATGTAGAACTCATTGGTTATCAGTGGAATAAAGATGTATATTCCGGCAAGACAACAGAAGAGGGAAGAATTATGGAGAGAATAAAAGTAAAACGCAGAGATGGTGTTTTACAGGGATATGTTAAAATTCCGGAAGATATAAATTCCGGCAAAAGCATTTTGAGGGCGTTCACCTATTGGGATTTGAATTTTGATACTGAATACATATTCAACAGAAATATAGAAATTATAAATCCTACAAAAGATAGATATTTGGAAGATCTTATTGCAATGAATGTTAAGGAGAGAAGCAAATATTCCGATGTAGGTCTGAAATATCCGTTTGATAAAGAAAAGATACGTCCGAATTTTGACTGTCAGTTTTTTGCAGAGAGCGGACACTTTCTTATAGGAACAGATAATATTATTGGTGTAAAAGCGGTAGGAGAGAATGGATTAGGCACTATTGTGCACGGAGAGGTATTTGATTCTCACAATAACATTGTTTCCAACTTTACTACCAACGAGTTCGGCTTCGCTAAATTCAGATTGGCACCAACCGCTTCCACAGAAAAATTCAGAGCAGTAGTCAAGGATGAACGAGGAGTGGAAAAAGAGTTGGAACTACCTAATATAGAAACAGTTGGTATATCAATTAATTTAAGCAGGACAGGAGGAAATATCATCTCTAAACTCAATAGTGTTGGGGTAAACACACAATCACTATTCTTCATTCTGTTTGACGGAACAGAGCTGTTCTATCAAAAGCCATACAATGAAGTTGTTACCCTTGCAATACCTATAGATAATCTTCCCGTGGGTGTTGTGAATGCTGCAGTAGTAGATGAGATCGGAAATATCTATGCAACTCGTGCATTTTTTGTAATGCCTGATCCTCAAAATGTTACACTTACACAAGATAAAGAGAAATATGGAGTGAGAGAGCTTGCTAAAATTGGAATAGATGTTAAGAATAAAGAGAATAAAGCTGTCAAAGGAGATTTTTCAATTTCTGTAACAGACAATGTTTTAGCCCCTTATTCTGGTCATGAGAACAACATCGTATCGTACATGCTTCTCGGAAGTGAGATTAAAGGATACATTCAAGAGCCACAGAGATTTTTTGATTTGAGCAAACCTTTAAGACAGAGAGAAGAAGAGGTGGATCTGCTCCTTCTCACCCAAGGTTGGAGATACTACGACATAGAGAAAATTCTAAAAGGAGAGAACACAATTCCAAGATTTGGAAGAGAGTACATACAAACTGTAAGCGGCTATGTGAAAGCGAGAAAGAACCGCCCTTCGTATGTCTCTTTTGTTGCCCCTAGTATTAATTTTTCAGCTCTTGGTCAGTTAGATTCGAGCGGATATTTTGAACTTAAAGATATAAACTTTCCAGACAGCACACTCTTTATTGTAAATGCTGTAGGTGTTGGAGTTATGGGAAAAAGACAATTCATACCATATATCGATGAGGATAATTTTGCCCCAATGCTGCAATATCTGCGTAACAATAAAGACACTGTTGAAAATGCTCAAATAGTTAAGAGTGAGATGCTTGAAAAGATGTATATAGACGGAAGCGGACCTGTTTACCAACTGAATCCGGTATATATAAAATCTAACAAGAAATACTCCATAAACGACCCTTCTCCTTATGGTGGCATCCATCTTTACAGACCGGATCAACTTCGTGAAGGAAAGGCTCTTGAACCATTTGGCGCATACGATTTGATGACATACGTTTATGAGACCTGCCAAGGATTAAGATTAGATTTTGATACTACAAGCGGAGAGAAGATCCTCAAATGTAGGGTGCCAAGAATAGCTTCGGAGATGGAGATATCTGACGGTTGGGAGGAGATTGTTGTATTTATTAATGGTATTCAGGCATTTACAAGCGCAGAACTGAACAACTACATGGTAGATGATATTGTATCATTAGTATATCTCAAAGGAGGAGAGGCCTCTATTTATGTTCCGACTACAGACGGTTCTCCAAGTGTCAGAAGCGCCATAATGATTAAAACAAAGATTAACACAAGGACCGGTCTCCCTCGTAATGTTACCAAAGGATATCCTCTTGGCTGGCAACGGGTTAAAAAAATCTATACACCGGTTTACACATATCAGAACTCACATCTTACACCAAAAGGTTCTGACAGACGCAGTACAGTTTATTGGAATCCGGAAATTAAAATTGACGAAAGCGGAAAAACTAATATAGAGTTCTATACCTCAGACACAAGTGCAGGATATACCATTATATTAGAGGGAGTTACAGATGAAGGGGAATATGTATTCGTTAAACAGCCAATAGTAAGAAAATAGTAGAGACTAAAATTAATACAGAAATAACAGCTATAAAGAATTATAATTAATCTGCGATATGTTTGACAAAAAAGTTTATGTGGCTCGCCGCAAGGCACTTGCCCAAGATATGGAAAAGGGTATCATTTTGATTCCAGGTAACAGCGAAGCACCTTGCAACTATGCAGGTAACTGCTATAAGTTCCGTCAGGACAGTACTTTCCTCTACTTCTTTGGAATTTCTCATCCCGATATGGTGGCAACTATAGATGCAGAAACCGGAGAAGAGATTATTTTCGGAAACGATGTAGATATAGATGATATTATTTGGATGGGACCGCAAATCTCTGTAAAAGAGAAAGCTGCACAAGTAGGAGTTAAAAAGACCAAGAAATTATCAGATCTTGTAGGTTATATAGCAAATGCTCGCAAGGGACACAAGAAGATTCATTTTATCCCTCCTTACCGCTATCAGACCAAAATTCTTCTTCATGAACTTTTAGGGCTACCTATCGCATCGCTGAAGGAAAAAGCATCTGAAAAATTAATTAAAGCCATTGTTAGTCAGAGAATTGTAAAAGATAAATATGAAATTGCAGAGATAGATGAAGCATGTAACATTGGTTATGCCATGCATTATGCAGTAATGACAAACTGTAAAGTTGGCATGGTGGAACAAGAACTAGCAGGGTTGATGGACGGTATTGCAGGAACTCTTGGTTCCATGAATTCTTTTGCAACCATTCTTTCTCAACATGGAGAGACCCTGCACAATCATGTTCATAACGGAATAATCACTAAAGGTAAGCTACTTACGGTAGATGCTGGCGCAGAGAACAATAACAATTACTGTTCAGATTTCACCCGCACAATCCCTTCCGGCGGCAAGTTTACTACAAAGCAGAAAGAGATTTACAATATTGTGTTGGAGTGTAACAATCAAGCTGCAAAAATGGCGAAACCAGGAGTCGCATACTTTGATGTACATGTAGAGGTTTATCGCATTATGGCACGCCGGCTCAAAGAGTTAGGACTGATGAAAGGAGATGTTGAAGAGGCGGTTCAAGCCGGTGCTCCTGCCCTATTTATGCCTCATGGTCTTGGCCATAATATGGGTTTGGATGTTCACGATATGGAGAATTATGGAGAGGATTATGTGGGTTACGGCAGTGCGGCCAAGAGAGATCATAGATTTGGATTTGGCTCTCTCCGTATGGCGAGAAAACTCGTTCCGGGCAACGTAATAACAGATGAACCAGGTATTTATTTCATTCCTGCCCTCATTGAGAAATGGAAGAAAGAGAAGACTTGCACTCAATTCATAAACTTTAAAGCCCTCAAAGATTACTACGACTTTGGCGGAATCCGTCTTGAAGATGACCTTCTCATCACAGCAGATGGCAACCGTCTTCTTGGTGCAAAACGCCTTCCTATAACCGTTAAGGAGGTTGAGGAAACAATGAAGAAAGGAGATTCTTGCTGATATAATGAGACGCAATTGTGTCAAATATACCTACAGCGTGATGTTGTTAAAGATGGGGATTCTTTTATTCTCTTTAACCATAACACATTGCACCTCACACAATTCTCAAAAATCAAATTGTAACTTGCCTGAAGAGAAAATTGATTTCAGCAAATTTAAGAATGGAGATTTAATTTTTGTCGCCGATACATCTGCATTCTCCTCTGCAGTCATTGGAAGTACAAATGGTAATTTTTCTCATGTTGGTATTATTCAGAGAGTTGCAGATTCACTCTATGTAATAGAAGCAACAAGCAAGCATGGAGTGCGAAAATTGCCAATAAAAGATTTTATAGGGGAAGTGCCTATAGAGAGACTCGGTACTGCTGCAATAAAAGTGCTAAGACTCAATAAATTACCGGAGGGTATTTTTTCTCAAAGCGATGAAACGACTCTTTCAGATTCTGTACAAATTATTGCAAACCTCGCAGTTGAAAGAGCCCTCTCTTTCCTCGGGAAAGATTATGACTATAGCTTTGAAAAAGGAACAGAGAAACTATACTGCAGCGAACTCGTTTATGAGAGTTTCATTTTTAACGGAGAGCATCTATTCTCTCTAATCCCGATGAATTTCAAAGATTCTACAGGAGAGATATCTACGTATTGGAGAGGATATTACAAAAAAATGGGAAAAGAGGTTCCGCAAAATGAACCTGGCAGTAATCCAAATAGCATAGCAGCATCGCCCCTGTTGGAAATCATTGCATTTTAACAAAATATGATTATATTTGCAATCCTTTTGGGCCCAGATGGCGGAATTGGTAGACGCGTTGGTCTCAAACACCAATGGGGTAACACCTGTGCCGGTTCGATCCCGGCTCTGGGTACAAAAAAAAGACAGCATTGAGCTGTCTTTTTTTGTACCCTTGAATGCTTTTGCTAATTGAGGAGGAACATCAATAAGTTTAGAGGATTCTACATAAACATTTGTACAATCAAACATTTACCAATTCTCACAAATCTTTATTACCTTTACCATAGAAATAAATTTTTAACAATTATGTACAACTTTCAATTTTATCTCCCTACAAAGGTGCTCTTTGGAGAGGGACAGCTTCAAAATCTTCACAATGAAAAAATGCCTGGAAAAAAGTGTTTGATTGTAACTTCTAACGGCTCTTCCACTAAAAAATTCGGCTATCTTGCTGCAACAGAAAAAGAGCTGGATCTTGCAGGAGTAGAGCATATTCTGTTCGACCAAATTCGTCCGAACCCTACAAGAAAAAGCATAATGGAGGCAGCTAAGATTGCTAAAGATTCAGGATGCGACTTTGTTGTAGCTTTAGGGGGCGGAAGTGTGATGGACGCATCGAAGATGATAGTAATGATGATGACAAATGAGGGAGATCTATGGGATTACTCTGGCTCAAAGGCGGGTGGCAAAAAGCAGTTTCCAAAGGATGGCGCCCCTTTAATATGTATCTCCACAAGTGCAGGAACAGGGAGCGAGATGGATTGCGGCGGTGTTATTTCAGATGATCAGGTGAACGAAAAAACCGCTCTGATTCACCCAAGTATGTTTCCTACAATCTCTGTGGTAGATCCTCTTCTGACAATGAGTGTACCACCTAAATTTACTGCATATCAGGGTATGGATACATTTTTTCATGCTGCTGAGACTGTGATAAATAGAAAGGGACATCCTATGTCTGAAATGTTCGCTCTCAAGACTATTGAATTGATTGCCAAATATTTACCTATAGCATACAAAGATGGCAGCAACAAGGAGGCAAGAGCTTATGTTCATTTAGCAAATTCACTTGCAGGATTTTATATGCTTTGTACATCTGAACACACAATGGAACACGCTTTAGGTTCTGCCCATCCAGACTTAGAGCACGGAGCAGGTTTGATTATGCTATCACACGCATATTTCAACTTCTTTGTAGAACGTAAAGTTGCTGAGGAACAGTTCATTAAAATGGCTCGTGCTATGGGAGTTGAAAATGCAGAAAAACCATCTGATTTTATAAAAGCTTTAGACTCTTTAATCTCAGCGATAGGTTGTTCTGCTCTTAAAATGAGTGATTACGGCATAACTGCCGCCGAAGTGGAAACTCTTCCTCAAAAAGTTCATGAGATTATTGGGGGAGATCCTTCCGGAGACCCTATAAAACTCACAGATGACGATTATCTGCTGATATACCGTCAGTCGTATAGCTAATATCTCTGTAATAGCAACCGCATCACTCTTTAGCCGTAGTCCTGCCTGCTTCCAGTATAGGTAGTCCGGCTTCGGTTGGTATATATATCAACCTGTTGTTTGATGAGGCATTCTGCTGTCTTACCCAGAGATATTGAATATAGGTTGGAGTAATAGAACCATTCTCTATTCTTATTGCTTCTGCTGCACCTTTGGCTCTCTCTATCTCTGCCTGGGCATTTAGTTTTTCCGCTTCGAGATTAGCTTTGGCCTCTTCTATTTTTATTCTTCTGTTTTGTTCTGCTTTAGCATATTCAGCTTTTCCACTCATTTGCTGTTGCCAAACCCTGTAAGCAGGAAGCCCGAACATCAAAAGAAGGATTATTACCAAACCAATGCAGAAAAGAGTTATTACTAACTTTATCGTATTGATATTTTCTTTGTTATCCATAATCACTTTGTATTTTTAATTGTTCCAAACTCTTATTTAGTCCTTATTTTGTGCCCTGTGTAACCATACCAAAGGATAACAAGGAAACAAGGAAGCGCAATTGTAAATGCGTATTTGATTGCAAGTTCAGGAGCGAATCCCGCACTCTTTTCAAACAAGTCTTTGAGGAGTCCGAAAATGAACGGAATAACTGCACCGCCAAAAATAGTAACAACCAAAAGAGCCGCCCCTTTCTTTGTAAATTTTCCAAGATCTGTCATTGCCAACGGCCAGATTGCAGGCCACATGAGCGAGCATGCTAAAGCCATTGTAAATAAGAAATATACAGAGAGGTGAGAAGGAGCAATAAATGCTGCAAGCGACCCTATAACCCCTATCCAAGAGCAGATTTTGAGTGCATTGGCCTGAGACAAATGTTTAGGGATAAATAATATACCAACAATGTAGCCAATCACCATTCCAATACTTGGCAAAAGGGAGAATATCTCAGGATGAGAAAGCCCTAAAGTATTTGCCATATCTACAGGGGTTTGCAACGCCAATGTCTCAACTCCGACATACAAGAAAAGGGTAACTGCTCCCCAAATCAGATGAGGGAATTGCCAAATTGAAGTTTTCCCTTGAGCGTATGGACAATCGGCCTCCTCTCCCTCTGCCTCTCCTGTAGCGGTAATCTCCTCAAGGGGAGCTTTAAGTACTAAAATACCTAATACAAAGAAGATTACAGCAATTACATAGAAAGGAGTAATAATATCAGAGACATTCGCATCGCTGATAGATTTTCCTATTAAAGCCGCAAGAGCCAGGATTACAGCAGGATATGCCAATTTGTTGCAAATCCCCATAATGCTTATTCTCTTTGCAGCACTCTCAATCGGACCGAGAATGGTAATGTAAGGATTGATTGCCGCCTGAAGTATAGTATTTCCTAAACCGCTTATAAATGAAGCTATTAAGAATAATACAAGACACTTGATTTTTACCGTGTTCGCCACAACTTGAGTACCGTCCTCAAGAGTTGTCATGTTTGCATTTGCAAGTTTTGCAGGTATAACAAATAGCAAGAAAGCCGCCGTAAAGATGAAGAAAGCCAACGACATTGTCTTCTTGTAACCTATTTTTTTTATAATGCTTCCCGCAGGATAACCAAAAATAAGAAATGTACTAAATGTCACAAAAAGAATAAGATAGGAAGCTCCACCGCTAACGTTCAGAGATGATTTCAAAAGGGGAATAAGATATCCGTTCAAACCGAGTGCAAATCCCACCATAAAGAACATTATTCCTATGCATGCAAGTGGAATCAGATAATTTTTACTGTTTTTCATAATCTATTTTAAATTATTATTTATTTTTAAATATTTAACCCTCCTCAGCGATGCGTTTAGAATCAAGTTGTTACATCTTTTCTGCCAACCGCAAAAAGGCATCGGCTTTTACCTTTGGAATAATCTTACAACCAACCGGAAGATAAAACATCCGCTCTTTAATATCATCCGGAATATTTTTGTTGCACCTCAACCGCATGCTGTCTTTTTCTGTGGTCATTATCACCGCCTCATGCTGCTTTCTTGCAATTTTTGCAATCTTGTTGATATCTGACTTGGAGAAATCTTTATGATCTCTGAATTTTAAACTCTTCTCTATATGGTAACTACCAACCAGTTGCGCTTTAAACTCTTTATCGCTCGCAATACCTGAAAAACATACTGCAAACTTAGAATAAATGTATCTGCGATTGGCAAACTGAGGAAAAACCGGCTCTGCTTCACGATAGTAAAGTGTTGAAAAATAGAGAGTCTGCTCATTTCTAAGTTTTAGAGCTGCTCGCCACCTCTTCTCTTCTTTTATAGTTCTCTCCAATGCCAAATTTTCATATTCATTTCCATCTTCCAAAGCAAAATTCGGTGATTTTGAGATAATTACAGAATCTGCTCTATCTACTCCCGATGCAAGGTCTCTGAGTCTTCCGAATGGAATCAATCTATCTTTGTTTATCGGTCTTTTATAATTGACCAACAAAACATTAAACGACGGGGTAACCTTACGGTATTGGAATCCATCGTCCAAAAGAATAAAGTTAACTTGGTAGTCATCTATTAGTTTGCGGATTGCAACTTCTCTCTCTTTGCATACTGCAACAATCACATCGGGAAATTTAAGTTTGATTTGAAGAGGTTCGTCTCCGCATCGCGAATAATCATCATCTGGCTGAACAATATAAAAACCTTTTGTTTTTCTCTTATAGCCCAACGAGAGCACAGCAAGTTTGTACTTCTCTTTAAGTGCAGCTACAAGCATCTCTGTGTGAGGGGTTTTACCTGTTCCTCCAACTGTAACATTGCCTATGGAAACAACTGGTATTTCAAACTTCTGACTTTTTAAATAACCTTTATCGTAGAGGAATTTCCTCGCTTTTAATCCTAAGTAGTAAAAAGGGAAGAGCAGTACAATCAGTACAAATGATATGATAATAGAGGCAAGTATCAACATAACCTCACAAAATTAAAAAAAACTCTGAAAATATAAAAGAGGCCGACTAATACGTTTTAGTCGACCTCTTTTCTTATAACATTTAAAACCACGGCACCACACAGCAGACAAAACGCCCTTGACGGTAGTGCCAAATCGGTAAAAGTTTAGTCGTTAAGAGAATATCTGCGGAATGAAACAACTTTGAGTTCTGGGTCGTTTCGTTTAATATATTGTCCAACAGTCTCTTTACCGTCTCCAAGTGCAAGAACTTGTTCGTTAAGAGTTCTCTCTTTAAAGAATTTGCTAAGTTTGCCTTCAACAATTCGCTCTGCAATTGCCTCAGGTTTACCCTCTTGAGCAACTTCTTCTCTGTAAACCTTAAGCTCTTTCTCTATAACATCTTGAGGGCAATCCTCTTTAGCTATAGATACAGGACTCATTGCTGTAATCTGCATTGCAATCTCTTTAACCAACTCGTCAGAAGTAGGTTTGTTGAAACCAACGATAGTAGCAACTTTGTGGTTGAAGTGAATATAAGAACCAACGAAAGGTGCCTCTATTTTCTCATAGCAAGCAATAACGTGTTTCTCACCGCTCTTACCTGTCTGGTCCATAACCAATTCATCTATGGTAAGATTACCAATCTTAGATGCTTTGAGAGTTTCGAGATCGGCTGGAAAATCGTTGATAGCAACTTCTGCTATTTGTTTCGCAAGTTCTTGGAAGCCATCTGTATTTGCAACAAAGTCTGTCTCACATCCAAGACACATAAGGGTAGCTTTGGTTCTATCTGCATTTACTCCAGCAATAACAGTTCCCTCTGTAGTTTCTCTGTCTGAACGTTTTGCAGCAATCACCTTACCTTTTTCCCTAAGTATCTCCTTTGCTCTCTCAAAGTCTCCTTCTGCCTCAATGAGAGCTTTTTTGCAATCCATCATACCAGATTGAGTCATCTGGCGCAATTTCATTACATCTGCAGCTTTAATATCCATAATTTTTCTCCTTGTTTAATTATTCAGATTTTTCTTCTTTTGCTGGCTCTTCTGCCTCTTTTTTAGCACTCTTTGGAGCAGCCTTTTTTGCAGGAGCAGCTTTCTTTGCCGGCTCTTTAACTACCTCTTGGTCAGTCTCTTTAACCGCATCGGGAGTTGCCTTTGCAACTTTCTTTCTTGGACGGATTTTCTTTCCCTCTACTGCAGGAGACTCTGAATCTGCCGCTACTTTTTCTCCCTCCATCTTAGCAAGCTCTTTCTCTTTAGCTCTCTTCTCCTCCTCTGCAGCTGCTTTCTCTTTATCTAACTTTCTCTCTTCCAATCCCTCTTGAATTGCACCACAAAGAGCATTTACTACTACTTCAATAGATTTAGAAGCATCGTCATTTGCAGGAATTACGAAATCTATAGGTGTTGGGTCGCAGCAAGTATCTACCATTGCTATTACAGGAATGTTGAGCTTGCGTGCCTCCTTAACTGCGTTGGCCTCCTTTTGAACGTCAACAACAAACAGTGCGCTAGGAAGGCGGTTAAGGTCTGCTATTGAACCTAAGTTCTTTTCCAATTTTGCTCTTTGACGCGTAACCTGAAGTTTTTCTCTTTTTGCAAGAGTCTCGAAAGTTCCGTCAGAAATCATTTTATCTATGGTATTCATCTTTTTGATAGCCTTTCTGATTGTTGGGAAGTTTGTAAGCATTCCACCAGGCCATCTCTCTGTAACGTAAGGCATATTAACCTCTTTAGCTTTCAGAGCGATAATATCCTTAGCTTGTTTTTTAGTCGCAACGAAAAGAATCTTTTTACCATTTCTTGCTAAATTCTTTAACATTGCAGCCGCATCATCTATCATTAACACGGTTCTGTGCAGGTTTATAATATGTATCCCCTTCTTCTCCATAAAGATATATGGGGCCATCTTTGGGTTCCACTTTCTCTTTAAGTGACCAAAATGTGCACCTGCCTCTAATAATTCTTGGAAATTTGTTCTTGGCATTTTTCTATCTTTTTAAATGCATTAATCTTTTTTTTATTCTATCACTGTTTTATCGCGATAGGTTTGTTTTACTTCTTCAACCATTGGGTAGTGGCCTTGCCAATCCTTCTGGTTTTTTGCAAAAGTTCAAAGAGCAGTAATCAATTAAGAGTCTGACTCTTTTAAGAAACTTTCGCAGAGATTTACATCGGCTGTAATACTAACGTTTACTGAATTGGAAGCGTCTTCTTGCACCAGGTTGGCCGGGTTTCTTTCTTTCAACCTCTCTGGAATCTCTTGTCAAGAATCCTGCTTTTTTGAGAGTTGAACGGTATGCCTCTGCATCAATCTTACACAAAGCACGCGCAATAGCGAGTCTTAATGCCTCTGCCTGTCCCTTAATGCCACCACCTGTAAGGTTCACTTGGATGTCAAAGTTACCAAGTGTATTGGTCTCTGTAAGGGGTTGACGTACAATGTAAAGTAAAGAGTCGTCTGAAAAATATTTATCCAACTCTTTGCCGTTGATTGTAATGTTGCCTTTACCTGAATCTACAAAAACACGAGCAATTGCCGATTTACGTCTTCCAAGGGCGTTTACTTTCTCCATGCTCTAAATTTCATTTAATTTGATTGTTCTTGGTTTCATCGACTCATATTTATGGTCCGGACCTACACATACATGCAAATTGCGGAACATCTCTGCGCCGAGTCTGTTTTTAGGAAGCATACCTCTGACAGCTTCCTCTACAAGTGCTACCGGTCTGTGCTGCAACAACTTTGCTGGAGTTGTAAAGCGCTGACCGCCAGGATAACCGGTGTGTCTGACATACACCTTGTCTGTTAACTTCTTCCCTGTTAAACGAACCTTTTCTGCATTGATAACAATAACGTTATCGCCACAATCGGTGTGTGGGGTGAAGTTAACTTTGTTTTTGCCTCTGAGAATAATTGCTATTCGAGAAGCAAGACGTCCTAAAATCTCATCTGTAGCATCGATAACGAGCCACTCTTTAGTTGCGCTCTTATCGTTTACAAATTGAGTTTTGTAACTTCTATAATCCACTGTTTGTTGTTTTAAATAATTATAAAATAGCCCCCTTTTCTCAAAGGGGGCACAAATATAGTCAAAAATCTCTTATTACAAAATCATTTGAGCCAAAATTATGCGCATCGCGATAAAAGAGTGCTTTAAGAGATCTTCTGCTTTAATGCTAACGAACGATAACTTACTGGATTCATTCCATATTGATTTTGAAAAAGTCTGGTAAATGTTGAGCGGGAAGCAAAACCGGCATCCTCGCTAATAGCAGTGATGGAAAGACGGGGATTTCTCACTATCTCCTCCGCAGCCCAACGCACCCTACAGTGATTTATAAAGCCGCTTATGGTTGTATCGGCACACTCTTTAATTGCTTTTGAGAGATATGTTCTGTTGGTTCCTAACATGTAACTAAGCTCATCCCTGTTTATGTTCGGATTTCTGAACAGCTGCTTCTCGTTCATCAGATTTAACAAGGATGTAAATAATTCCTCCTCACTCGATTGATGCAATTTCGGAGATGATATGAAGTTCTTTTCCGTATTCTCTTCCTCTTTAATAATCTTTTGGGCATTCTCATATAGCAATTTGTTTTTAGACCTTAAAGAGATAGAGTAAATAGAAATTATTATTGAAAATGCCAACAAAAGAGATGCGCTGAAAAAGACCCAAGTCAATCTCACTTTCATGGTTTTCTGTTTTGACTGGAGCACATTGAGTTCATATTTTTTTGTAAGTTCATTAATTTGCTGATTTGTCAAATGAACATTTGCAGAATCACTCGCAACCGAGTAAGCCTTATAACTCTCAACAGCTAAATTCAAATCTCCATTCTCCTTTTGAAAATCTGCAAGAGCCAACCTGAACTGCGCCACTTTCAGGTAATTACCCAATTTTAGATTCCTCTCGATAAGAGTATCTAAATAGGAATACGCCTTTTTCTTATTTCCGGCCTGCTGTTCAAATTGAGCAAGAGCTGTAAAAAGTAATTCATCCTGACTAGGGTCATTGACAATATCGGCATAATGGAGAAGTGTATCTTTCAACAATGCAGCTCTTTTCAAATCCCCTTTCCTTTGCAAAAGAACAAAGCGATAACGAACCTGTTTCATTCTGTTAGGAAAAGAAATTTTCCCTCTTTTCTGCTCAAATTGTAAAATCAAGCGCTCTGTAGAATCATTAATTGCTAAACCTCCATCTATATCATTGAGATTCATCGCAATGGCCTGAAGATTAAAACCTGCACGAATAGCCCTTCCATCTTCTCCCAATTTCTGAAGTTTTTCAAAGGCACTTTTATAATGAGGGAGCGCTTCTACCGGTTGTTTGTTCCCAAGATAAAACTGCCCAAAACAAAACTCTGTTATTGCATCGCCAATATCGCTTCCTCTTTTATGTGCCTGTTCAGACATCTCATCCAAAGTTTTCACTGCCTCATCAAAACGCCCCCACACTTGAAGACGGTCAATAAGAGTTGCATAGGCATCAAACAGCTGCTTCTCATTATTTTGAGCTGCATGAAAATCTACCAAATCCTTACAAGCCAAAAGAAAACCCTCTTTGTCATCTTTATTGAAAAGCTCTGCCATTTCAACCCTTTTGAGAGAATCATCGACACGAGCTTTGTCTGATTGTGCGAAAAGAGAGATACCGGCAGTCAAAAGCCCTGTAACACAAATGGTTATAAATAAGAAAAACTTCTTCATCAACTCAATATATATAATTATACAACTGAAAAAGGTGATACAAATATGGTAAAAATTTTCGTTTTAAACAATACCTTTGCAGCACCTGTTTATACTCTTTCCACACTCTACTCATACTATTTATACTGTGCTCGTACTCTACCCGAACCCCACTCATTTTTTGCTCATACTATGCTTAATCATACAAGATTTATTCCTCTTTATATATTTACCTCAACTTCTCTCTGCCGCCTCTTTACTACCGATACTCTACCCATACCTTACTCATACTTTGCTCATACTATGCTTGATCATACAAGATTATATTTATCTTTTTTGTTTATCTTTGCAACGGCTGAGGTTCTATGGCAAGCTAAATAGCCTTGGATCAAAAGAGAATACGGTGCGAATCCGTAACAGTCCCCGCTGCTGTAAGTTCATTAATTGTTTCGGAAACTCTTTGCCACTGACACTAACCTGTCGGGAAGGCCTCCGAACAGAACAAGTCAGAAGACCTGCCTTTGCCGTTTTAACTTTATAACCTACGGGAAAATAGGGATTTAAAGATTTTAAAATGATAAAACAAATTTCAAATGAGAGTAAATAGATGGTTCACGGTGCTTTGCACTATTGTGGCAATAACTGCCGTTTCGATAATATTAAACTCATGTGGAGGAAGCAATGGAGAACGCCCTGCCGATTTAAAACCGGTAATTACATTTCCTTCCGGAAATATCTACACAGTTAAAGTTGGTAAAAACATAAAAATATCCCCTACATACCAACATGCAGAGAACGCTTCATTTCTTTGGAAAGAAGGAGACAAAACTATCTCAACAGAACGCTCTCTTACGTACTCATCAAATGAAATTGGAGACAAATATATCTCATTGAGCGTCACCAATTCTGCCGGTATTGCAAAAGGAGAAATCAGAATAAGCGTTGTAGATCTTATTTTACCTGTTATATCGTATCATGTTCCAAATGAAGGAATTAAAGTTGCAACCGGAGAGAGCTACAAGCTATCTCCAACTGTAGAGAATGGAGAAAAAGCAACATATGAATGGTACGTCAATAATACAAAAGCAGGCTCCACTAAAGATTATACTTTCAGTTCATCTACAAACGGAACATATAATATGAAATTTGTCGCATCTACAGAAGACGGTAAAGATCAGATTTCATTCAAAATAGTTGTTACAGAGCCCTCTAAGATTCCTTTCAAATGGGAGTTCGAGAAAGATACATACTATTTGAGCCAAGGGAGAAAGATACGGATAATGCCTCGCAACATTCAGAACGAATTTGATGCAACTTACTCATTCTCAGTGAACGGTACACAGAAACAGAGCGGTGCCCAAAAGCATTTTATCTTTGAAGGAACAGTACAAGGCACCTATAATCTGAGAGTTACAATGACCAATTCTTATCGCTCCGAGAATAAAGATTTAACAGTTGTTGTTTGTCCTCCGGAAGGAACATACAAACGGACAGGAGGAAGTGGAGTGAGAATGAATAAAGTTTATGAATTTATGGCGGCGCCTGGGCAGTTCATTAATGAAGGATACTCTGCAACCACAATGGCAGAGGCGGTGGCATACGCAGAGAGTAGGTTGCTTTCGGCAAATGCAGATTTATATCTGTCGCTCGGAGGATGGGGAGGAAGTGTAGTTGTGGGCTTTGATCATAGCATAGACAATGACGGTGGCTATAATTTGCAGATTCGCGGCAACTCCTTTAGCGGTTCCAGCGAGCCGGGAATAGTTTGGGTAATGCAAGATGAGAATGGAGACGGTTTGCCAAACGACACATGGTACGAACTTAAAGGGAGCGATTATGCAACAGAAACATTCGACTACGCTGTAACCTACTACAAGCCATCCTCAACAAAACAACCGGTACAATGGACAGATAATAAAGGAGTTAGCGGAAGTATAGACTATATGGGAGGATATCACACCCAAGACTATTACTATCCAAACTGGGTAAGTACCAATGAATACACTATCTATGGTTCATTACTCAAACACAAAACCTCATACACAGGAGGTATTTGGGTAAACGGCAATTTCAATTGGGGATATGCAGACAACTGGAGCTCTGTAGATAGAGTATTCCCATCTATAGAAACTTGTAACCATTTTAAAATCGGCGATGCGATTGACTGGCAAGGCAATCCTGTGAACCTTAAATACATAGACTTCGTAAAAGTCCAGACAGGTGTAAACATGAAAGCCGGCATCATCGGCGAAAACTCCACAGAGGTCCAAGACTTTAGGGACTATAATCTGATGAAATAGAACATATATTCAGTTTTTTATAGACTCCAAACTGTTCAAAAATATTTGAATAGGATTCGCATGCTCCTATTTTACAACAATTTTTGAGCTGTCAGTGGTTTTTGCGCTATTGCTACAAGAATTTGCGCTGGTGCTACAAAATTGCGTTATTGCAACAAAAAATTGCGCTGGTGCAACATACATTC
>CADBRQ010000087.1 GCA_902797115.1 uncultured Bacteroidia bacterium | reverse complement strand
CCTGTTCAAGAGAAATAAACAATCTTTCTCGATTTTTATTATAATTGTTTTTATGTGTTCCGTGAGGGGTTGAGTTTCAGCCCCTCACTTATTTTCCCAACAGACATAAGTTGTTATGTTACAGAAACATATTATTAGAATCCATTTTCTTATTTTTTTGAAGGAGTTGCGAATTAAATATAAATAGGGATGTACCGGAGCTAGTGGTTTTGAAAGCGATAAAAATCATCAAATGCTCTTTTTTTTTAGTATATTTGCTTGGTTATATCTATTCTCTGCAATTGGCGACAGTTACATAGCATATAACTACTATTTTGTTTACCGTTGTATCTCATTTGTTTGCAGCATATTATGGTAAATAATGTTAAATTGATACACTTATTTTTAGTCATTCTAATGAATAAGAGAAAGTTAAGAGAAAAGATTATTCTCTATTCTCCAAATTAGATTATAGTAGAGTAAATTAGAGTAGAGTATAACATTAAAGATATATTGAATTAAAACATTTCAATTAAACTAAATCAAATCGGATTAAAATTAGATTAAATAGTTATTTAGACATATTTATTGATAAGACTATGGAGATTTCTGCAAAGTACAATCCCGGAGCGGTTGAGGATAAATGGTACGCATGGTGGCTTGAAAACAATTTTTTTCATTCGGAACCAGATGATAGAGAGCCATATACAATTGTAATTCCACCGCCAAACGTAACAGGTGTGCTGCACATGGGGCACATGATGAACAACACTCTTCAAGATGTTCTGATAAGAAGGGCGCGCATGCTTGGAAAGAATGCTTGTTGGGTACCCGGCACAGACCATGCCTCAATTGCAACTGAAACGAAGGTTGTTAATAGATTGAAAGAGAGAGGTGTAGAAAAATCTTCATTGAGTCGCGATGAGTTCCTTAAAGAGGCGTGGAAGTGGAAGGAGGAGCACGGCGGAATTATCCTTGAGCAGCTTAAAAAACTTGGAGCATCCTGCGACTGGGAGAGGACAAAATTTACTATGGACGAGGGGCTCAGCCAATCTGTCCTGAATACTTTTGTCTATTTCTATAAGAAAGGGCTCATTTACAGAGGTATAAGAATGGTTAACTGGGACCCTGTAGGCCATACTGCTGTAAGCGACGAGGAGGTTATTCATAAAGAGACAAAGTCTAAACTGTACTATTTAAGATATTTCATCTCTGAAAATGGAAAAGCTACTGATAACTACATAGTTATAGCTACCACAAGACCGGAGACCATAATGGCAGATGTTGCAGTTTGCATCAATCCTAATGACGAAAGATATCTTCACCTTAAAGGAAAACATATTCTTATTCCTCTTATTAACAGAGAAATACCAATTATTCAAGATGAATATGTTACAATGGATTTTGGAACAGGATGTCTGAAAGTTACTCCTGCTCACGATATTAACGACTACGAAATAGGTTTGCGTCACAAGCTTCCTGTTATAGATATAATAGATGACAATGGAGCTTTGAATGAAAAAGCAACTATTCTTATTGGGGAGGACAGGTTTGTTGCAAGGAAGAAAATTGTTAAGATGCTGGAAGAGAGCGGAAACCTTGAGAAAGTAGAAGATTATACATCTCCTGTAGGGCATTCAGAAAGAACAGATGCTGTAATAGAGCCTAAACTCTCTATGCAATGGTTTTTAAAAATGGACGAACTTGCAAAGAAAGCGTTGGAGAGTGTTGTAAGCGAGAGAGTTAAACTTATTCCAGACAGATTTACAAACACTTACAAGCATTGGATGGAGGAGGTGAGAGACTGGTGCATTTCGCGTCAGCTTTGGTGGGGACACAGAATACCTGCATACTATCTTCCTAACGGAGATTATGTTGTAGAAGCTACATTCGAAGAGGCGCTTGCTGCCGCTCAAAAAATAGATCCTAAAATTAAAGCAGGAGATCTTAAACAAGATGAAGATGTTTTAGATACATGGTTCTCCTCTTGGCTTTGGCCTATTTCTGTTTTCGATCCCGATAAAGCTGGTAATCCTGAAAGGGAACCAAATGCAGATTTGGCATACTATTATCCTACAAATGACCTTGTAACAGCACCGGACATTCTGTTTTTCTGGGTTGCCCGCATGATTATGGCAGGCGACGAATTCACCGGAAAAGAGCCGTTTGCAAATGTATATCTCACAGGTATTGTCAGAGACAAGCAAGGGAGAAAGATGAGCAAGACGCTCGGCAACTCTCCTGACCCTCTTGAACTTATAGCAAAATATGGAGCAGATGCCGTGAGAATAGGTTTGCTGCTTTGCACCTCTGCCGGAAACGACACTTTCTACGACGAATCGCAGATAGAGCAAGGGAGAAATTTCTGCAATAAAATCTGGAACGCTTTCCGTCTCACTCAAGGATGGGAGGTTGATGACACTTTGCAAACTCCTGAAAATGCCAAGATTGCAACAAGATGGATGGAGAATAAGCTGAATAAATCTATCGAGATTATAAACGATCATTTTAGCAAATTCAGAATTTCAGATGCCACAATGACAGTTTATAAACTCTTCTGGGACGACTTCTGCGCTTGGTATTTAGAGGCAGTAAAACCTGCATTCGGGGAGAAAATAGATAAATACAGTTATGACAAGACTATAGATTATCTCGATTCGCTCCTTAAACTTCTTCATCCTTTTATGCCTTTCATTACAGAGGAGCTTTGGCAAACTTTAAAGCAAAGGGCAGAGGGTGAGACAATTATGCTATCTTCAATGCCACAGCCAAAAGCTTATGACGAAAAAATTCTTTCCGATTTTTCATTTGCCATTGAGACAGTGATGAATATCAGAAATATTCGTCAAAGCAAAGGAATATCTCCTAAAGAGAGACTATCTCTCTATGTCAAAGGTTCATACAATTGTGAGGTTTCTTCTCTCATTATGAAGATGGCCAACACAGAGAGTTTAGTGGTGCTTGATGAATTTGACCAATCTGCTCAAGGTGTGAATTTTATGAGTGGTACAACTGAATTTTTCATCCCTATTGAGATAAATCAGGAGGAAGAGAAAAAGAAGATAGTTGCAGAAATAGAGAGATATACAAATTTCTTGACAAGTGTTAAAAAGAAACTCTCTAACCAGAAATTTGTTGAAAGTGCACCTCCAAAAGTTGTAGAACTAGAGCGCAAGAAAGAGAGCGATGCCACAGAGAAACTTAAAAATCTGAATGAGCAATTACAGAGGTTTAAATAGTTCCGAAGTTGAATTGAGCAGGACCAAGCACGGTTCTAACTCTATAACTCCCCCAAAGAGAGAGAGTTGGATAAGGTTATTGTTAGGGAAATTCAATGACCCTCTTATTAAGATTCTCATTGTTGCAGCTCTTATCTCTATTGCAATTAATCTGCTCGACCCACAAACATCGCCGCTTGAGAGTATTGGTATTATTGCTGCTATTCTTATTGCCACTGTTATCTCTTTCATTAATGAATATAAGGCGCAGAAAGAGTTCGATATTCTCTATTCATATAAAGATAGGGAGAAAGTGAAAGTGATCAGAGAGCAATCTGTTGTGCAAATTCCTATTACAGAGGTTGTTGTGGGGGACTTTGTAATTGTGGAGAGTGGAGATGAAGTTCCGGCAGACGGAAAACTGATTAAATCTACCGGTCTGAAAGTTAATGAGAGTGCCCTTAATGGAGAGAGCGAGCCTGCCCCTAAAAGTGCTGAACCGGTAGCAGATTATTCAACGGCTTTCTCTCCGAATGAGATATTCAGAGGCAGTTTAGTGGTAGAAGGCAACGCAATTTTTGAAGTAACAGCAGTAGGGGATAATACTATTTATGGAAATACCGCTCGCGATGCCTCTGTGAATGTTGTTGTTCAAACTCCTCTGCAAAAAGAACTTGCAAAATTAGGAAAGTGGATTGG
>CADBRQ010000086.1 GCA_902797115.1 uncultured Bacteroidia bacterium | reverse complement strand
TACCATATAAAAGTTGCAATCGGGATTGGCTGAGGCATAGGCTCTTACCAGCGGTGCACTTATTGCCGCATCGCCCATGGCAGAGAGTCTGATGACCAAAATATTTTTCTTATTATTCACAGAAAATCAATTAGTAATTCCAAGTTCCTCAATCAACTCTTTTCTCCCGTTTCACTTTTTGCTGAGAATATCTCATCCACAAATTCTTTCGGAAGGATAATGTTCTCTATATCAACGGCTACGGCAAACAGCGGGGCAATTTCGCTAACTTTAAAACCGGCTATTCCACAACCAATCGGGGTAACGTAAAAAGTAAGTGCGGGGTGGGAAGAGGCAAACTCTATAAATTCATCTACATACGGTTTTATTTCATCAACCCCTCCGTGCATAGTGGGAATGGCATAGCTTTGTCCCTGAAGTCCAACGCCTTGCCCCCATACAGCACCAAATTTTTCGTATGCAAATGCTGCCGCTCCGCCGGCGTGCTGCCCCTCTAAATTGCTTCCGAATACAAAAATCTCATTCGGTTCCAATTCTGTGATATAAAACTGAGCCTTCATTTGTTCTCAAACACAATCTCTTTTGTAATATCTATTTTTCATACAGCACAGGGGTGTGATGAAAGCGTAGGCTTGAACACCTCCATACCTTATTTCTTGTACAGTATAGGGTTGGTAGAAGGGTCGTTGTACATTTTCATCTGTTTGTACACTTTCATATATTTGCGGCCGGCTGCAATATCTTGAATCAGAGCCTCTATAGCGCTCGAAAGATCTTCGTTCTGAACTAAAAGCACATTGAGTTTCTGACGGCATTTTTCTCTGTGCTCCGGAGTGGCATCTTCTCTTGTTGCCTCCTCTTTCATGTGGTAAATCTTGAGCTGAAGTATTGATAGGCGGTCTATTGCCCATGCCGGAGTCTCTGTATTTATTGTTGCATTTTCTGCAATGCTTACATCTTTGTATTTTGTTAAGAACCAGTCATCTATCTGCTCCACCAAATCTGTGCGGTCTTGATTCGATTTATCTATTTTTCTCTTTAGTACCAGTGCCTCTGCCGGGTCTATGTTAGGGTCTCGGATTATATCTTCGTAGTGCCACTGCACTGTGTCTATCCAGTTCTTGAGATAGAGACGGTTCTCTATAGTTCCCTCAGGATAAGGGTTTTGTATAGGTGTATCTACGCTGTTTGTTACATGATAATCTGCAATTGCGCGGTTGAAAATCTGAATGCTGTTTTCTGTAAATGTCATAATATCTGTTATTTATAATTATCTGTTTGATGTTCAGAATGTTCTGCTACCCCCTCTCTTTATCAGTAGTTGCGCTTAACCAACCACATTGCGTAACTTTCAAGCTGTTGCTTCTGCTCTTTTCCAAGCCTCATTTTTTCTAAAATCTCTAAAGCTTTATTGTTATACTCAGCGATGGTTTCTCGTGCAAGAAGATCTATCTCATGCTCTTTAAAGAATGCTTTAACTGCCTCTATTTTAGCATCATTAGCGTCCATCTTCAGAAGTGTGTCTAATTGTTTGCGCTCCTGTGGGGTTATAATGTTCTGGCATTTGATAAGCAACCAAGTCTTTTTGTTGTTCAAGATGTCTCCACCTATTTTTTTGCCAAAAACTTTTTCGTCTCCAAATGAATCTAACAGATCATCTTGAATCTGAAAAGCCACACCAAGCTGATATCCAAAGTTATAGAGCTGGTTACAAAGTTCCTCAGACGCATCGCCGAGGATGGCGCCAATTTTAGCAGAGCATGCAATAAGGACTGCTGTTTTAAGGCCAATCATCTTGATATACTCCTCCATAGGCACACTATCCATCTCCTCAAAGTCCATGTCAAACTGCTGACCTTCACATACTTGAAGAGCTGTCTCAGAGAAAAGTGGATTAATTTGAGACAATTTTTCTGCCGGTGCGTAGTTAAGATACTGGAAAGATTCTATGCACATTGCATCGCCGGAGAGAATTGCCACATTAGTGTTCCATTTGTTATAAACGGTAGGCATCCCCCTTCTTAACTGCGCCTTGTCCATAATGTCATCGTGAATGAGAGTGAAATTATGGAAAATTTCAAGGGCAAGTGCAGGTTTTATAATTGTGTCATCTATCTTCTCTTTGAAGAGGTTGTAAGCGGTCAGGCAGAAACGGGGACGAAGCCGTTTCCCTCCTAAATCCAAAATATATTTTAAGGGAGCGTACAGGAGCTCCGGTTTATTTTTGAATCTGACTTCTTCTATGGCTTGGTCTATGATTTTGTTTATTTGTTCTAATTGTAACATTTTGTTGCAGCAATTAATTTGACCACCTACAAAGTTAATTGTTTTTGCCGATTTTGCTACATTTGTTTTTTGAAACATATAGACAATGGGCTTGCTCTTTTGAACGGGTCTGAAATAAAGAGAAATAGCACAGTTGAATTTAGATTCATACAGATTAGATTTTGAAAGCAACAGTTGTAAAACATACCGGAAGTCATTATTTGCTTAGCCGGCTTCCGGAATGGGAGCCGTTTATGGCAGTGGTACGCGGAAAATTAAGATTAGACAAGAGCGATAATACCAACCCAATAGCAGTTGGAGATATTGTTGAATATGAAGAGGTTAATGCTTCGGCAACAAGTGGTGCAAAGAGCGGGGGGGGAGAACCGTCGCTTTATGTGATTAAAGAGGTTATGCCACGGCGAAACTGCATAGTGCGTAAAAGTACAAACCTTTCTAAACAAAATCATCTGATAGCAGCTAATATAGATATGGTCTATCTGGTTGTAACTTTTGCACTTCCGGAGATTAAGCCTCAGTTTATAGACAGATTTTTAGTAACATGTGAAGCATATAATGTGCCGGTTACAATACTCATAAATAAATGTGACTTATACGAGCAAATCCCAGAACTTCAACCTTTTGTAGAGGATTTCAAAAGCATTTATTCTAAAATAGGGTATCCGATTTTAGAAGTGAGTGCAAAGAGCGGCATGGGAATGGAGATTTTAAAAGAGCAGTGCAAAGAGAGAGTGGTTCTTTTTAGCGGTCAGAGCGGTGTTGGAAAATCTTCAATAGTCAATGCAATAGATCCTCGGCTGAATCTTAAAACCGCATCAATTTCAAAAGCTCATCTGCAAGGGAAGCATACCACCACTTTTTACGAAATGCACCCGATAAGCAGCGGGGGTTTTATTATAGACACTCCGGGAATCAGGGGATTTGGTTTGGTCAATTTTGAAAAGGAGGAGCTGAGTAATTACTTTCCGGAAATGCTTGAGGTAGAAGATGATTGTAAGTTTGCCCCTTGCACACACACTCACGAGCCGGGTTGCGCAGTGAGGCGGGCTGTGGAGGAAGGACGCATCGCTGAGCAAAGATATAATTCCTATTTTGCTATGTTAGAGGAAGATTCTAAATACAGAGCAGCTCAATAACACATGAACAAAACAGTTAATACGCTAAATCGCAGCATTTTAAAGCTGGCAATCCCAAGCATTTTAGCCAATATCACAGTTCCCCTTGTGGGAATGGTTGACCTGGGTGTTGCAGGTCGTTTGGGCGATGCAATTGCTATAGGAGCTATGGCTATATCTACAATGCTCTTCGATTTGCTCTATTGGAATATGGGTTTTCTGCGAATCGGGACAGGGGGAATGGTGGCACAAGCGTATGGCAAGAGAGATTTAAGGGAGGCGACAAAGATTCTGACTCAGGGACTTGCAACTGCTTTGGCGTTTGCCGTTCTCATATTGTTGTTCCAATATGTTTATGCGGAACTTGCTTTAAAGCTTATTCCTTGTTCTGAACGATGCGCCCAACTTACTCGTGAATATTTTTACATCCGAATTTGGGCAGCTCCTGCAACTCTCTCACTCTTTGTATTTAAGGGATTTTTTATCGGGATGCAGAACTCTATTTCCCCAATGATTGCAGATATCTTGGTGAATGTTCTCAATTTGCTTTTGAGTGTTTTATTTGCAATTAAGTTGGACATGGGATTTAAGGGAATTGCTTATGCTGTTACGATTGCTCAATACTCGGGATTGTTGTTATGTTTGCTCCTGATGGCTTTCTATTATCGTAAGATGTTTAAGTACATAGAGTTGAGAGCAGCTGTCAAACTAAAGGAACTGAAGAGATTTTTTGCAGTCAACTATAACTTGTTTATCCGTTCCCTCTGTTTTCTTGGAATATATGCAGGTTTCACTTCGTTCTCAACAGGTTACGGAGATGAGGTTTTAGCGGTCAATACCATAATGATGAAAGTTCTGCTCATTTACTCCTTCTTCCTCGATGGTTTTGCCTATGCAGGAGAGGCGTTGGTAGGTAAATATATCGGTGCTCAAAACAGGCCGCTTTTGCATCTGTCTGTTCGTCTCACTTTTTACTGGGGAGCTTTTGTTGCAGTTTTAAGCACATTTGCCTATATCTTCGGAAGTTCATCGCTTATACGGTTGCTTACAGATAATCAGCAGGTTATAGCAGACTCTTCTAAGTTTTATATTTGGCTTTGGATTATGCCTGTTATAAGTTGCGCTGCCTTTATCTGGGATGGAATATATGTTGGAGCCACCTCCACTTCTCACATAAGAAATTGTATGTTGCTTGCAGTAAGTGGATTTTTTATTGCTTACTTTGCATTGGAAAAGTTGTTGGGTGTGCAGGCGCTTTATGTTGCCTTTATGCTTCACCTTGCAATCAGAAGCGTTGTGATGTGGCTTGGTGCCAAAAGGAATGTATATGCTAAAGTGTAATTTTTAGATTTATTTTTCTCAGCGATGGGTTCTTGGTTTACAGATTTATTTATGGGCGAGGGGGTTGCTCACTCCATTCTTATTTTGGCAGTGGCTGTATCTATTGGAATATTCTTGGGTAACCGCCTGAAAATTAAGGGAGTAAGTTTTGGTTCTGCTTGGGTTTTATTTGTGGGAATTTTGCTCTCGCACTATGGAATGAAGCTTAATCCTATAGTGCTGGGCTTTGTAAAAGATTTTGGTCTTATACTATTTGTCTATGCTATAGGTCTTTCCGTTGGTCCGAATTTTTTCCAGAGTTTTAGAAAAGGTGGTGTTGCCTTGAATCTGTGGGCTGCTTTGGTGGTACTCACAGGATGCCTTTGTACATATATGATTCACAGAGTAACAGGAACTTCACTTATAACAATGGTAGGCGTTATGCAGGGTGCGGTTACTAATACTCCGGGACTTGGTGCTGCAGAACAGACGGTGAGCGACACAATAATAACCCTTCAATCTGCCGGGGGAGAAGGGGCGGCTGAGCTTGTATCGCAGAGTAAAACTCTTGGACTAGGTTATGCAGTGGCATATCCGCTTGGCGTTGTGGGTATTATTCTCTCGATAGTATTGCTCCGCTATTTCTTTAAAGCCAATCTTGCTGCTGAAGAGAGAAAGTTGGAAGAGGCATCGGAGACAAGTATAAAACAGCCGCAGATTCTGACAGTTGAAGTTGCTTCCAACTCGGCGATAGTGGGAAAAACTCTTCAGGCATTTCACGATGTGTGCCCATGGAATATAATTGTGAGCCGTCTTATGAAGAGCGATGGAAGTGTTGAAATTCCATCTTCTAAAACGACTATCGTATCGGGAGATAAAATGATGATTGTAACATCTAAAGATCATGTAGATGATGTTGTGAAAATTATAGGCGAAAGAGTTAAGGATATGGATGTTGTGGAGTGGAATCATTTAGACCGCAATCTTGTCTCCAAGAGAATAACAGTTACAAAGAGTAGTGTTAACGGTAAGAGTATAAGGGCTTTAAATATCCGTCAAGAGTTTGGGGTAAATATAACAAGAGTGCTAAGGGCAGGTATAGATATTGTTGCTCAGCCCAATACTGCAATCTTTGTCGGCGATACGTTAGTTGCAGTTGGAGACAGCGAGGGAATTGAGAAACTCTCCGCCCTGATTGGCAATTCTCTCAAAAAACTTTATAAACCACGCCTTTCTCCTATTTTCATTGGAATTGCTCTCGGTGTTTTATTGGGCTCTCTCCCTATTAAATTCCCCGGAATGCCACAAACCATTAAGCTTGGTTTGGCAGGAGGTCCTTTGATTGTTGCAATTCTGTTAAGCCATTTTGGTCCTAAGATAAAGTTTGCCACCTATACTACTCAAAGTGCCAATATGATGTTGAGCGAACTTGGAATTTCTCTCTTTTTGGCAGCTGTCGGTTTTGGGGCAGGGGAGAATTTTATGAACACTCTGGTTAATGGAGGATATAGATATGTGGCTTATGGTGTGATAATTACAATGGTTCCTCTATTTATTGTGGGAACTTTGGCGCGCTTGATAGGAAAGGTAAACTTTCTCACCTTAATGGGACTTCTTTCGGGAAGCACAACAGACCCTGCAGCACTTGCATATTCTTCTGAGAGTTCAGGTAACAGTTATCCTGCAATTGGTTACGCAACCGTTTATCCTCTCACAATGTTCCTCCGTGTTCTTGCCGCCCAGATTCTTGTGCTTATAGCGTTATAACAGTTGTAAATAACGGCAGACAATACCACACATAGCCATATTCTCTTCGAAAGCATTGACAAAGTCACTAAACGAAAAGAGAAGTATGGCTATGCGTATCCCAAACTTAATATACTAATATAGTATATCCTCGTAAGTAGAAATAGTCTGCTACTCCAAAGCTTTGAGAGATTTCTTGATAATCTCGATAGCTTTATGAATGTGTGGTTCTGTAATAGTTAAAGGTGGAGCAAAGCGGATAATATGCTCATGTGTAGGTTTAGCCAACAAACCGTTACGTTTCATCTCCAAACAAACATCCCACGCCTCTTTACCATTGTTTGGTTTAATCACAACAGCATTCAACAATCCTTTTCCTCTAACCTCTTGAATGAAAGGAGATTTAATCTTTTTAACCTCTGCGCGGAAAATCTTACCCATTTTCTCTGCATTCTCTACAAGGTGCTCATTCTTAACCACATTGAGTGCTTCAATGGCAACCGCTGCAGCAAGAGGGAATCCTCCGAAAGTGCTTCCGTGCTCACCCGGTTTGATAGTGAGCATGATAGGGTCATCTGCCAATACTGCAGAGACAGGCAATACGCCGCCGCCTAATGCCTTACCTAAGACAACCATATCGGGACGAACACCATAGTGCTCACTGCAGAGCATTTTACCTGTGCGGGCAATACCGGTCTGAACCTCGTCTGCTATAAATAAAACATTGTGCTTGTGGCAAAGTTTAAACGCTTTCTTGAAATAGTCATTGTCCGGAACAAAAATTCCAGCCTCTCCTTGTATTGGCTCAGCGATAAATGCACAAACTTCTTTTCCGTGTTTTTCAAGAACTTTCTCTAAAGCTGGTAAATCGTTGTAAGGAATGCGGATAAAACCAGGAGTAAGAGGACCATAGTTAGCAAATGAACTAGGGTCGTTGCTCATTGTAATGACTGTAACTGTACGGCCATGGAAGTTTCCGTCGCAGCATATAATTTTAATCTTATCGTTCTTTATCTTTTTAACGACATTTCCCCAACGGCGTGCAAGTTTGAGAGCAGTCTCAACACCTTCTGCTCCGGTGTTCATAGGGAGAACTTTGTCGTAACCGAAATACTCATGCATAAATTTCTCATACTCACACAGATATTTATTGTAGAACGCACGTGAGGTGAGACAAAGTTTTTCTGTTTGATCTCTGAGTGCCTTTAAAATTTTTGGATGGCAGTGTCCCTGATTTACAGCGGAATACGATGATAAGAAATCGTAATATTTCTTACCCTCTACATCCCATACAAAAATACCTTTTGCCTTTTCTAAAACTACAGGAAGCGGATGATAATTGTGAGCACCATAGCGCTCTTCCATCTCGATGTAACTCTCTGTTAATGATTGTTTTTTAGAACTCTTAGGTGCACAGGTTTTAGTACACCTCTTGTTTTTAGTTACCATAGATTTTGTATTGTTTTTTTAGTTTAATTTAGTCCGGCTGTGCTACAAGCGATGTCAAATTTAGAGAAAATTATTGTAATTATTACAAAATCTGTCACTTCTATTACAAAGTTTTTTTTGTAAAAACGAAAAAATTACTATCTTTGCACCCCGCAATAAAAAAGCGGAATTTTTATATAAAATTAAGTTTAAGCATTTTATGCCAACAATTCAGCAATTAGTTAGGAACGGACGCACAAGGATTGTGACCAAATCAAAGTCTCGTGCGCTCGATTCAAGTCCTCAGAAGAGAGGGGTTTGTGTACGTGTTTACACAACAACCCCTAAGAAGCCTAACTCAGCAATGAGAAAAGTTGCTCGTGTTAGACTTACAAATCAGAAAGAGGTGAATGCCTACATCCCTGGAGAAGGCCACAACTTACAGGAGCACAGCATTGTGCTTGTGAGGGGCGGTAGGGTTAAAGACCTTCCAGGAGTACGTTATCACATTCTTAGAGGAGCTTTGGATACTGCTGGTGTGGATGGCCGCAAACAAGGTCGTTCACTTTATGGAGCAAAAAGACCAAAAGCTGCTAAGAAGTAAGTCATCAATTATTAACTTTTTCAAATTTTAAGAAAATGAGAAAAGCAAAGCCTAAAAAGAGGATTCTACTTCCAGATCCTAAGTATCACGATGTGATGGTAACTCGTTTCGTGAACAACCTTATGTTGCAGGGGAAGAAGAGTATCGCTTACGCTATTTTTTATGATTCTATCGATTTAATCGGCGAGAAGATGAAAGATTCTGACAAGGCTCCTCTGGAAATTTGGAAAAAAGCACTTGAGAATGTAACCCCTCAGATTGAGGTTAAAAGCCGTAGAGTGGGTGGTGCTAACTTCCAGGTTCCTACAGAGGTTCGTCCGGAGAGAAAAGTCTCTTTGAGTATGAAGAATATGATTCTTTACGCAAGAAAACGTCCGGGCAAATCGATGGCTGAAAAATTAGCGGCAGAGATCATGGCAGCATATAACAACGAAGGTGGGGCCTTCAAGAGAAAGGAGGATATGCACAAGATGGCTGAGGCCAACAAGGCATTCGCTCATTTCCGTTTTTAATTAAAAAAGTAGGAGAAAAAATTAACGATGGCAAGGGATCTTAAATATACACGTAACATCGGCATCATGGCTCACATAGATGCCGGAAAAACTACTACGAGTGAAAGGATCCTTTACTATACTGGTAAAACTCACAAAATTGGTGAGGTGCACGATGGTGCTGCAACAATGGACTGGATGGTAGAGGAGCAAGAGCGTGGTATAACTATCACATCTGCAGCAACTACCGCTTTCTGGAGTTATAATGGTGAGAGTTACCAGATCAATCTGATTGATACTCCGGGGCACGTAGATTTTACCGTTGAGGTAGAGCGTTCTCTTCGTGTTTTGGATGGTACTGTAGCAACGTTCTGTGCAGTAGGGCGCGTTCAGCCACAGAGTGAAACTGTTTGGCGTCAGGCAGATAAGTACAAAGTTCCTAAGATTGCGTATGTAAACAAGATGGATCGCGTTGGAGCAGACTTCTTTGGAGTAGTTGACGACCTAAAGAACAAGCTTGGCGCAAGGGCTGTACCTATCTGTATTCCAATTGGTTCTGAGGATAGATTTGAGGGTATTATTGACCTTCTTCAGATGAAGGCGCTTATCTACTCTACAGAGAACAAAGAGCTTGTTAATTATGAAATCAAAGATATTCCCGATGCACTCATCGATGAGGCAAAGCAATGGAGAAATAATCTCATTGAAATAGCTTCTGAATGTGATGATGCTCTTATGGAGAAATTCTTTGATAATCCCGATTCTATTTCTAACGATGAAATTATTGCCGCAATACGAAAGGCTACAATCAATATGGAAATTGTACCTATTTGTTGCGGTTCTTCATTTAAGAATAAGGGGGTTCAGTTCTTGCTCGATGCAGTTATCCGCTACTTGCCAAGTCCATTGGATAAGGGTAATGTTGTAGGACTTAACCCTAAAAATGAGACAGAGATTGAGAGAAAGCCATCGGCAACAGAACCTTTCTGCGGTTTGATATTCAAAATTGCAACAGATCCTTTCGTGGGACGTTTGGCTTATATGAGGGCTTATTCTGGAAAATTGGAGTCCGGCTCTTATGTTTTGAACACACGTACAGAAAAGAAAGAGAGAGTTGCAAGGTTATATCAGATGCACTCAAACAAGCAAAATCCTATCGATTTTGTTGAGGCAGGCGATATTTGTGCAGTTGTGGGATTCAAAGATTTGAGAACAGGAGATACTGTTTGCGCAGAGAATGCCCCTATAGTTCTTGAATCTATGGTATTCCCAACTCCGGTTATCGGTTTGGCGGTTGAGCCAAAAACTCAAGGAGACCTTGATAAGCTTGGAGTTGCACTTTCAAAACTTGCAGAAGAAGATCCTACTTTCACAGTTAAGTCCGATACCGATACAGGGCAGACCGTTATCAGTGGTATGGGTGAACTTCATCTCGATATATTAGTTACCCGTTTGAAGAGAGAATTTGGCGTAGATATCAACCAAGGTGCTCCTCAAGTTAATTATAAAGAGGCACTTAGAAGTGTTGTTTCGCATCGCGAAGTATTTAAAAAACAAACAGGTGGTAGAGGTAAGTTTGCCGATATTATTTTTGAGATAGGTCCTGCAGATGAGGGGGCAAAAGGGTTGCAATTTGTGGATGAGGTTAAAGGTGGAAACATTCCGAGAGAGTTTATACCTGCTGTGGAGAAGGGCTTTAAGGCGGCAATGGCAAATGGTGTTCTTGCCGGCTATGAAGTTACATCCATGAAGGTTACTCTGAAAGATGGTTCTTTCCACCCTGTAGATTCAGACCAACTTTCATTCGAAATATGTGCCCGTCAGGCATTCCGCAAGGCTGCAGTGAAAGCAAATCCTGTACTTATGGAACCTATTATGGCTCTGGAGGTTGAAACTCCGGAAGATTATATGGGCGATGTTATCGGAGATCTTAACAAACGTAGAGGACAAATTACAAACATGGACTCAAGAGGTGGAGTTAGAATAATTAAAGCAAAAGTTCCGCTCTCTGAGCAGTTTGGATATGTAACAGTACTTAGAACACTCTCCAGCGGACGTGCTACAAGTACTATGGAATTCTCTCATTATGAAGAACTTCCACAAAATCTTGCTAAAGAGATTATAGACAAGAGTGGAAACCGATTCGTAGATGATGAGGATTAAAAACCTGATAATTAATAAATTAAAATAAAATGGCTCAAAAGATCAGAATTAAACTAAAGTCTTACGATCACGCATTAGTTGACAAATCTGCTGCAAGAATAGTGGAGACTGTTAAATCTACAGGTGCAGTTGTGAGTGGTCCTATTCCGCTTCCAACTTCTAAGAAGATTTTTACAGTTAACCGTTCAACTTTTGTTAACAAGAAGGCAAGAGAGCAGTTTGAGCTCAACTCATTCTGCAGATTATTAGACATTTACAGTTCTTCTTCAAAGACTGTGGATGCTCTTATGAAACTTGAACTTCCTAGTGGCGTTGAAGTTGAGATAAAAGTATAAGGAGAGCAAATTTTTGCTATCTTTGCAAACAGAATAGGGCGAAGAGTTGTTTACCGCTCTTCGCAAATGGGGGCTCATAGCTCAGTTGGTTAGTAGCACCTGACTCATAATCAGGGGGTCCCAGGTTCAAGTCCTGGTGGGCCCACTCCCCAAAAATCTTAATTGAGGGTTGAGTTGCCAGGGTGGTGGAATTGGTAGACACGCAGGACTTAAAATCCTGTGGGCAGAAATGCCTGTACGGGTTCGATTCCCGTCCCTGGTACTAAATGAAAGCGGAAGCCGTATGGCTTCCGCTTTCATTTAGCACCCCATGGTGCTGAGTTTGATTGGAGAGGAAGCCCTCTCCAAACCTCTCCTGCCGCTTTAAGCGGCTTATTACTTATATGGTGTGGTCTCCGTTTCATTTAGCACCCTATGGTGCTGAGTTTTATTGGAGAGGAAGCCCTCTCCAAACCTCTCCTGCCGCCTAAAGCGGCTTATTACTTATATGGTATGGTCTCCGTTTTATTTAGCACCCTATGGTGCTGAATTTTATTGGAGAGGAAGCCCTCTCCAAACCTCTCCTGCCGCTTTAAGCGGCTTATTATTTATATGGTATGGTCTCCGTTTTATTTAGTACCCCATGGTGCTGAGTTTTATTGGAGAGGAAGTTGTGGATTGTTATTTGATTATAAGCACTTTGAGCCACTCAGTGGTAAGGCTGTTGGCTTGGGAATCTGCTATCAGAAGCAGTACGCGGCTACCATCGGCAAGTTGCGGTCCAAGTGTTATTCCTTCATAGTTTGCTATGAAAATTCCGCTTGTTTCTATCTCTAAAAGCAATCGTTTGGTCAACACCTCCTCTTTCTCTTTAACAGGATCTACCACATAGAGTTTAACCTTGCAGAATGTTTTAGATGCAATTTCAAAGAGTTTGAAAACCCCCTCATTCCCTTTTACCTTTGGAGCGTAAACTTCTCTCTCCATCACGATAATTTTTCCATCATCTAAGGCGCAAAGGTCTGATATTCCAAAGGCATACTTTCCCGAATCGGGAATCTCTATAGAGGGTTCATCCATGTGGTACATAAACCTCTCAACCGGAAAGAATGTTATGTCGGAAAAACTTTGAAGATGGCGGGCGGAGGTGTTGAGAGAATCTTTAAGCAGGTGTCTTTCCGGAGTAGTCCAGAATAATCCGGTTTTGTGATTATATGTTAAAGACTCAAAACCGCCATTTTTGAATCGCAATTTATCTTGTTTTAAATCTTCTGGCACATAGAGTGTTACCCCTGTTGGAGAACCATTCATATAATACTCGGCGATAGTTTGGTCTCCCTCTGCACTTACAAAAATTGTCTCTGTAGATGGGAAATAGGCAACTCCTTCATTATCCTTGGCTTTAACTTCGGAATTTAGTGTCCCTTCGGCTACCGTTATTGAAATATTTCCAACTTCTCCCGTTTTACGATCTATCGGAATATTAAAAAAGACAATTCCCCCTCCATTGAGTTTATCATCAACTGCAACATAGAGATTGCTGTCTGAGTATTTGTCTGCTGCAATCCAGGAGATACCGGAGTACTGCCCCCTTTCAATCATAAGGGGCATTTGCTCATACTCTTTCACGATATATGGAGTGGTGGTGTGTGTTGAGTCTTTTACAAACGGCAAAAGCACCGAGAGAAATGCAAGGTGCGCTATAAGTCCCATGTTTATAATAGTTTATAAAGATTAATCTACTTGGCCTATTATCAAGCAACTATTATGACCTCCAAATCCGAAAGTGTTATTAAGTGCATTCCGCACCTCTCTGTGCTGAGGTTTGTTGAATGTGAGATTAAATTTAGGATCTATATCCGGGTCATCTGTAAAGTGATTGATAGTAGGAGGGATAATTCCATCACATATTGCATGTATGCAAGCCAATGTCTCTGCTGCTCCTGCAGCACCAAGCAAGTGTCCTGTCATAGATTTGGTAGATGAGATATTGAGGGCGTATGCCGCATCGCCGAAGACCTCTTTAATTGCTTTAAGCTCAGCAATATCACCAAGTTTTGTAGAGGTTCCGTGTACATTTATGTAATCTATCTCATCCGGCTGAATTTCTGCACATTTTATGGCAGCTTTCATTGCGAGGATGGCACCCTTTCCCTCTGGATGAGGTGCTGTGATATGATATGCATCGGCAGATATACCGCAACCTTTAATTTCTGCGTAAATCTTTGCTCCTCTGGCTTTTGCATGCTCGTATTCTTCTAAAACCAGAACCGCCGCACCCTCTCCTAAAACAAAGCCATCTCTGTCTAAGTCAAATGGACGGCTTGCGGTTGCAGGGTCTTCATTGCGGGTTGAGAGCGCTTTTGCTGCATTGAATCCACCAACACCGGGGATTGTTATTGCTGCCTCTGCACCGCCTGCTATCATGACATCTGCCTCATCATATTTGATAAGATTAAACGCGTTATGTATTGCGTGAGAAGAAGAAGCACATGCGCTGACAGTTGTGTAGTTTGGTCCCATAAAACCATATTTTATTGAAACTAAACCACTTGCAATGTCTGCTATCATTTTTGGGATGAGGAATGGTGTAAAACGAGGTTCCCAATCTGATTGAGCAAATTCAATCATATCTGTTGACATAGTCTCAATTCCTCCAACACCGGAGCCCAAAATTACACCCACTCTTGTTTTATCTATCTTCTCCATATCCATTGCACAATCCTCAATTGCTTGGTCAGATGCAATAGTTGCAAATTGGCAATAACGATCTGTTTTACGAACTTCTTTTATATTCATAAAATCTTGAGGGTTAAAGTTTTTAACCTCGCAAGCAAATCGGGTTTTAAATTTTGCAGCATCGAATCTGGTAATAGGACCTGCTCCACTTACCCCCTCATCTAACGCTTTAAAATATTCAGCAATGGTGTTTCCTATTGGTGTTAAGCATCCTAAACCAGTTACCACAACTCTTCTTTTTCCCATATATATTTGAATTTTAGTTAGTTACAAATTAAAAAAGGAATCCTATAAAGATTACTCCCTATAGAATTCCCTTAGTCCATTATAGGGTAATACTATATTGTATGCTCCTCAATGTACTTGATTGCATCACCAACGGTAGCAATCTGTGTTTGATCTTCTTCTGGGATTTTAAAATCAAAAGCTTTCTCAAACTCCATGATAAGCTCTACAGTGTCAAGAGAATCTGCCCCAAGATCTTTAATGAAACTAGCTTCAGGGGTAACTTCTGCCTCGTCAACACCTAATTTATCGACGATGATCTCTTTAACTTTAGAAGTAATGTCTGCCATATCAAAAAAATTTAGTTATTAATAAGTTTATAATTTTAGTAGGGTGCAAAGATAATAAAAAAAATTAATAATAAGCTTCGATTCCGCTTTTTAAGAACGCCACGTAATCTGCCACATTCAAATTGTAACCCATTGGAGGAACCAATTGCCCCCCCTCTGAATTCAACAGAATATAGAATGGCTGGGCATTTACATTAAAAAGGTCTAATACTATGCGAGAGTTAATCTTTCCCATATCTTTCAAAACTCTGCCGTCCGGAAGGGTTAAGAAATCTTCCTCGTTTACAGTCATCTTATCATCTGCATAGAGAGAACAGATGATGTATTCATCTCTTAGCAACCGTAGAACTTCCGGATCGCTCCAAACCCTTGCCTCCATCTCTCTGCAGTTTACGCAGCCATGTCCCGTAAAATCGAAAAAGATTGGTTTGTTTTCTCTTTTTGACGCTTCGAGCGCCTCGTTTAGAGTAAAATAACCTTTTAGTCCATGAGGCAAATGAAGTTTGTCTGAATATTTTGGTTGCTTTTGCTCAACCGTCAACTCTTCTGTTATATTCTTTGTCGGCGATGCGTTCACAGCTGCTCCGCTGGTATGTGTGACCACAAAATCTTGAGTCTGGATAGGTGGCAAATAGCCGCTGAGGGCTTTCAATGGGGCTCCCCACATTCCAGGTATCATATATACCACAAATGCAAAATCTATAATTGCCAGGAGCAGTCTTAAAACAGAGATATGCTCTTTTGGCGAATCGTATTTAAACCTCAGTTTGCCAAGCAAGTAAAATCCTAATAAAGAGAATATTACTATCCAGAAAGCAAGATATACTTCTCTGTCTAAAATTCCCCAGTGATAGGTTTGGTCAGCAACAGAAAGAAATTTCATGCCAAGTGCCAACTCTATAAATCCAAGCACTACCTTTACGCTGTTTAACCACCCGCCGCTCTTTAAATTTTTAAGAAGAGATGGGGCAAATGCAAAGAGTGTAAATGGAATAGCAAAAACTATCGAGAAGACCAGCATTACTATTATTGGAGTCCAAATCTCACCTTGAGTGCTTTTTATAAGAACAGTTCCAACAATAGGTCCTGTGCAAGAGAAAGATACGAGGACTAAAGTTAATGCCATAAAAAATACACCCAAAATTCCACCCTTGTTGCTTTTATTATCCGATTTGTTAACCAGCCAGTTTGGCAAGGTTATTTCAAATGCCCCAAAGAAACTCAACGCAAAAATAAGGAAGATGATAAAGAAGAGTAGATTTGGTATCCAGTTGGTAGCTAACCAGTTAAATATATCGGCAGTAACGCTTCCACCACCAATGATATAAGTCAACAAAATTAAGACAGCTATTGGAATGGTATAAATGGCAACTATGCAGATTCCATAAAGAATAGCCATGAATTTCCCTTTCGCAGGTTGCTGTTCATTTTGTTTTAAAAAGAAAGAGACAGTCATTGGGACCATCGGGAAGACACAAGGGGTAAGAAGAGCCAAAAGCCCCCAGCCAATTGCTTCTAAAATAAAACTCCAGATACTTCTTCCGCTATTTACAGGTGATGTTGCGCTCGGGGCGATAGTGCCATTGTTTGCATCCTCACCAATGTTCATAGCATCCCCTTTTATATCTCCATTTTCTTTGGTTTTACCTTCTTTCTCAGCGATACGTTTCTCTTTTAACTCTGCACGATTCTCTTGTTGGGCAGAAGGAGATACTGCAGCCGGCAATGTGATAGAGAAAGATTGCTCATCGGGAGCAATGCAACTCCCCCTGGTACATGCTTGCCACTCAATAGTAATATTCACTTTTTGAGATGACGGAGATGTTACCTCAACTTTTTGTGCAATAACAGCACCATTTCCAAGAGAACCGACATCCATTCCAAAGCTCTCGTCATACTCTTTTACGAGCCCTTTTTTTACATATGGCTTCCCGATAAGTTTAATACCCTCTCCGCTGACTGTAAGAAGAGTAGGGTTGGGACCATCTTTATAAGGACCAAGATCGTATGTATGCCAATCTCCGGAACTATTTACAGTACAGGTGATTTCATATATATTACCTGAACTCTCCGATGTTACCTTATTCTGTTGAACTTTCCACGAAATAGGTTGATCGAATTGTAGTGAATTTGCACCATAGCAACTACCGAACAAAAACATGCCTATGGATAGCAAATATAGTGTCAGTAGAACCCTTCTCATAAATTTATTTTAGCAAAATACCAGCAAGTTAAACTATTACCATTTATTGAAGTGGAATTTTTTCTTATTCCATTTATCTTTTGGCTTATCTTTTCCGGTAGGGTGACCCACAGGGATCATACACAAAACTTTATATTCAGCCGGAATTCCGAATGCCTCGTTTATATCGTTCATTCTCTGTTCGTTAGGGTATGCAGAAAGCCAAACACCTCCGAGACCGAGTGCTTCTATTGCAAGAAGGATATTCTCTGCGGCACAAGAACAGTCTATTGCCCAAAACATCTCACTTACCGTAGGCTCTCCCAGAATAATAATCACAGCACCAGCCTCTGCAATCATATTTCCACCTCTTCCAAGTTTAGCAGCTGCCGCCTCAATAATTTTAGCATCGTTAGTGGCAAAAAAGTGCCAAGGTTGTTTGTTCATTGCGGTAGGAGCTGCCATACCTGCTTTAACCAACATCTCTAAAGTATCTTTAGTGACAGGGTCTGTTGCAACAAAATTCCTAACACTCTTACGGTTGGCAATATTCTCCAAAACAGTTCTTGACATCATTTGTTTAAAGCGTGCACCACCGGGACCGCCTTGTCCCATAGGAGGGCGACCGCCTGGAGGAGGACCATCAAACTGAGCAAATGAAGAGACACTCAGCAGCAATGTAACTGCCAATATCACAACTCTTTGTAAAAACTTAAAATATTTCATAATCTTAAAATATCTATTGTTATCTATAATCATTTCCTTATAATTGTATAACTATTTGATAGCTGTTATTAGAGCATAAAAATACAAAAAAAAGTCAAAAACGCAGTACAATTATCGTACCCGATAATCTATCTCACTTGGCGGAACATATCTAATCTGATAAAAATAAACAGCAACAATGTAAAGCTCAACATACTACTTCCACCATAACTGATTAGCGGAAGAGGAATGCCTATGACCGGAACAATTCCCATTGTCATTCCCATATTTATAAAGACATGCATCGCAAAAATAGATGCCACACACCAACCATAAATTTTTGTAAATGGGTCTTCATTTTTTGATGCAAGCTGTATAATCCTGATAATAAGAAATAAATAGATTATAAGCACAACCATACTCCCTATAAACCCCCACTCCTCGCCTATGGTGCAGAAAATAAAATCTGTACTCTGTTCGGGGACAAAGTTATATTTTGTCTGTGTGCCGTTCAGAAAGCCCTTGCCAGTAAGCCCGCCGCTGCCAATGGCAATTTTTGATTGATGGACATTATAACCAATCCCCTGCAAATCTTCTGTAATTCCGAGCAAGTTCTCGATGCGTGCTTTTTGATGTGGCTGCAAAACCTTGTTAAACAAGAAGTTAACGCTGAATATTACAGTTATGGCAACCAAAATACTTACTAATAACCATCTGCTATTATTGAGAGATTTTCTTTGGAATCTATGTCTTACTAAATCTTTAATCCAAATGAAAATATGAGGTGCAATGAAAATAAGGGTCCACACCTCGGGCTTTAAGAGTTTAAAAAATGAAAAAGGTGTTTTTGTACCAATTTCCAAAACTATCAGTTTAGGGATAAAGGCACATAGAAGAATAATGGAGATGGAACTCAAGAGATATTTCCAGTTCCCATCGATGAACCATTTTAATATAAACACTATAGAGACAGCACATGTCAAGGCAGCCAAGGCACTATGTAAAATTGTAAGAATAAAAATCGCGATGATGCTGAGCCCCAGTATGATAACCCATCCGCTCAATCCCATCAGGAAGAAAACTAAAATAAGTCCTAAATAAACCAAAGCACTCCCCGTCTCCCTCTCCATAATAATCAGCATTATTGGGATTATCACAACGGCTGCCGCTCTTATTATATCTTTTTTATTTGAGAGAGAGAAGTTGTATTGCCCCATTACAGTGGCAAGCAAAAGCGAAGTGGTAATTTTAGAAAACTCTGCCGGCTGTAATCCAAACGACCCGATGAAAAACCAAGATTTAGAGCCATTTACCTCTCTGCCTAAAAAAATCACCCCAAACAGCAGCAACAACATTACAATATAAAAAACGGGAGAGAGGGTCATATAGATACTCGGCCTGATGATATATAGGATCAGGATGGCAAAAATGAGAGAAATGCAAATCCAGACAAACTGCATTCCGTATCGCTGAGAAAAGTCAAAAATAAAGGTATGATCCTCCGAATAGACAGCAGAATAGATACTTATCCATCCTATTGTTATAAGCAGGAAGTAGCATAAAAGCAAAGGAAGATCTACTCTCTTCTCCTTTTTTCTCCTCGCGATAGATTCAAATGCCATTACTTTTTCTTTTTATTATTTATTTCTCTTTCTAACAGGAACATTCTGTTTGAGTGAAGTTTGTATTACACTCTGTTCCAATGCGGTGCGCTCAACCTCTTTGTTTAGGTACTTTTCTACTACCAAAGAGGCAATTTGAGCAGCCCAAACACCTCCTGCCCCCGCATTTTCTACATAAACAGAGATCGCAATTTGGGGCTCGTCTTTAGGGGCAAAACACATAAAAACAGAGTTATCCTTTCCGTGTGGATTTTGTGCTGTTCCTGTTTTGCCGCAAATAGTTGCCCCCTCTAAATGAGCTCTCCACGCTGTCCCTCCGGAACCAGGGGGGGCATTGACTGCCAGATACATCCCTTCAACAACGCTCTCAAAATATTTAGGTTCTATCCCGACAAAGTGTTTTTCTGAATATTTTTGTGTTATCAGAGAATCTCCAGATTCTTTAATTAAATGTGGTGCTACCCAGTACCCCCTGTTTGCTATAATTGCCGCTAAGTTAGCTATTTGCAGCGGTGTTGCACCAACTTCTCCTTGTCCTATTGACAGTGAGAGAATGTTGTATGAGTTCCACTTCCCCTTGCCATGAATTTTGTCGTATGTCTCTGTACTTGGCAAATTTCCGGCAAGTTCGGAAGGGAAATCGCTCCCAAGTTTAACACCAAACCCAAATTTATTTACATCTGCTTTCCAAGCGTTGAAAGATTCGTAGATATTGTTGTATTTTTTATCGTTCAAGATTGCGCGGAAGGTGTTTGCGTAGTAGGCGTTGCAGCTCATCATTATAGATTGCTTTAAGTTTAGTGGTGATGGATGGCCGTGGCACCCCATTCTTCCCCCTCTGCCATAAAGAAATCCGCGGTAACAATTGTAACGGGTCTCACTGTTTATAACCCCTCGTTGCTGTGCAATCAGTGCATTTACTGTTTTGAATACAGAACCTGGGGGATAGGCGCTCATAACTGCCCTGTTGAACATAGGGTTGTATGGATCTTGCAAAATGTCAGAGTACTCTTTCCTGATGTTTGACAATTGTTCAATAGTGAGCCCAGGGGCAGAGACAATTGCAAGTATCTCTCCTGTAGATGGTTCTATTGCCACAATAGAGCCAACTTTATTTGTCATCAAAAGTTCTCCATACTTTTGAAGCTCCCCGTCTATTGAAGCAACGATATTATTTCCCGGTTCTGCATCTACATCCATTGCTCCATTCATAAAACTTGAGCGCACTCTGTTGTGCACATCGCGAACAAAAACATTATATCCTTTCTTGCCCCTTAAAACTTTTTCATAAGATTTCTCTATGCCAGTAATTCCAACATAATCTCCACTTCTGTATTCCGGATTTTTCTCTAAGAACTCTCTGTCTACTTCATTAATGTAACCGAAAAGGTTTGCTCCGGCATCAAAAGGGTAAATCCTTGCAGTACGTGAAATTGCGTAGAAGCCAGGGAATTTGTACGCTTTTTCTGCAAAGAGTGAATATTGCTTGTCGGAAATTTGCTTAATAAATGTAAACGATTGATATCCAATTTTTTTCTTGTTGATTCTCCAGTTTCTCAATTTCTTTTTTACAGCTTCAACATCTACATTGAATATCCGGCAGAAATCTAAAGTATCGAACTCCTTAATATCTATAGGAGTTGCCATTATATCGTAAGTGGTTTTATTCCCAACGAGCGTATTGCCATTTCTGTCTATAATCTCTCCCCTTGCAGGATATTTGGTCTGGTATAAAAGTGCATTTTTTTGAGCACTCACTTTATATTGAGGATCTATGAGCTGAAGCATTACCAGCCGTATGGTAAGAATCAGACCGAATAGAAGTATCCCTATTATCAAAGCATTTTTCTTATCCATAATCTTTCTAAAGCAAAGCCAATCAGGGTATTAACAACAACATTCAGAAGAAATCTGTGGAAGAAAATGCTCTGCGGTGCTATTCCATCTAAAATAATGTATAGGATAAAAAATACAGAATATGAGAAGAGTATCAGGAGAAATATTTTTGAAGGGATGCGTCCTAAACTCTCTATGCTTTCTGCCAAATCTTCTGAGGAGTATTTCGTTAATCTCCTTATAAAAAAGTTCTTGAGATAAGCCACGAGAGTTAAAGATGCGGCATTAAGACCAAGCACTCCGTCAAAAGCTGCATCTGTAATAAGTCCCATCATGAATGCAATGATAATCAGCCAACTCCTCCTCAGCGATATGGGTAAAATAATTATAAATAGCGGAATTACAGTAATATAGAGCGGAGGCCAAATATTCACAAACTCACCTATCAACAGTTGTATGATAAGTGCAATGAATGCCGCTATTATATATTTTCTGCTCTCCATTACCTGTTGTTTTGAATAGGTGTTATGTTGCTTAAAGAATCTATCTGTACTCTCTCGTTGTTCTTTACCACAATAACATAATCCAAGTCTCTGAAATCTTGGAATAAAGAGACTTCTATATCTTTACTGATTCCGCTGGAAACATTGAAATCTCCTGCTATCCCGATAGGAATATCTGATGGGAAGAAAAATGAGTTGCCGCTTGTGAAAATTGTATCACCGGGGTTAATCTCCACATTCAAAGGTATTTGTTTCAACCGGGCTTTGTCTATACTTACACCATCCCACTCTAATGTTCCATAAACTGCAGAATTAGAAACCTTTGCACTAATTACCTGTTTTACATTCAAGAAAGACAGAACATAAGAGTATTTTTTGCCAACTCCCCTTATTATTCCCACAACTCCGTTTGGTGTAATTACCCCAAGGTCTTCAATTATACCATCTTTGCTCCCCTTATCTATAATGAGATAGTTGTGCTGACTACCACGGGTATTTTTGATGACTCGTGCTAAAATAAAATCAAAGTTTTTGGTAAAATTGGTAGAATCGTTACCGGTGTTTAAGGCAATAAGATTTGAGAGTTCTTCCAATTTATCCTCTCCTTGCTCTTTGATAATAAACTCTTTATACAGATTATTCTGTTCAAGCAGTAGCTTGTTCTGCTCACTTAGTACTTTGTTTATATCTTTTAAAGAGAAGTAATTTTTCAGAGCGGCAGATTGCTTCCAAACAAATGCGTTCACATCTCTTACTCCACTCATAGCTACGGTGCCTTGGAACTCTTCATTGTGGCTGACAAGCACAATGGCTATAACTTCCAAGATTACAAAGAGAAAAAACTCAAATAATCGCCGATAAGCTAATTGTGGAAGTCTCATTTATCTGCTTCTTATCTCATAAGATATGGGCAAAGGCGTCCCTTTGATAAGTTTTTAAGAGCGAGGTTGGTCCCTCTTGCTACAGCTTTCAGAGGATCTTCTGCCACGCTGAAAGGAATCTTCAATTTTTCGCTCAATCTCTTGTCTAATCCTCTGATAAGTGCTCCGCCGCCGGTCAAGTGGATACCCTCTTTTACAATATCGGAATAGAGCTCAGGAGGGGTTCTTTCAAGAACAGAGACAATAAGGGCCTCTATTTTGGCAAGCGAGCGGTCTAAACAGTGAGCAATCTCCATACTTGTTACAGGAACTTTCACAGGATATGCGGTTATAAGGTTAGGACCAATTACATCAAATGGTTCAGGAGGGGTTTCTAAGTCGGAAATAGCAGCTCCCACAGCAATTTTAATCTGCTCGGCAAGGTTGTCTCCAACTTTGATATTATATTGTTGCCTCATATATTGCTGAATATCTGCAGTAAAGACATCGCCCGCGGTCTTTAGACTTTCGCACTCTACAATTCCTGCCAAAGAGATTACGGCGCATTCAGTAGTTCCACCTCCAATATCTACAACCATGTGACCTTGCGGCTCCTCTACATTCAGTCCAATTCCAAGGGCGTCTGCCATTGGCTCATAAATCAGATTAATATCTCGTCCGCCGGAGTGTTCTGCTGCCTCTTTTACAGCTCTTTTCTCCACATCGGTAGAACCAAACGGAATAGCTATAACAATCTTGACATTAGGTGTAAACCAACTTCTTTTATTTCCATTGGCTTGTTTGATCATCCATCTGATCATGTGTTCAGCAGCGTCAAAATCCGCAATTACACCATCCTTCATTGGGCGTATTGTGAGAATGTTAGGATTCTCTTTTCCCTGCATCCTTTTTGCCTCTATTCCGCACGCCTCTAATTTGTTTGTGAGAGAGTTGATAGCAACAATGCTTGGCTGGTCAACCACAATCTTATCGTTCATAAAAACGAGAGTATTGGCTGTTCCAAGGTCCATTGCAAGTTCTTGGGTTAAAAATGAAAATGCCATATCTGATATTTTATTATTCTTTGTATTTTTTTGGAACTTGACAAAAATAATAAATTTCAATAGAAAAATGATATTTTTGCGTAATAAAAGAGAATAAAATGAGATATTTTGTCATTATTACTGCGGGAGGAAGCGGAGATAGAATGTTATCTGAACTGCCAAAACAATTTCACAATTTAGACAGGGCTGTCATAGATATTCAAGAGGGGGTTATGAGGGTTGAGAGCAAACCAATACTTCTGAGGACAATAGAACATTTCCTGAATCTGAAAATGAGGGTAGAGATAATATTGGTTTTGCCTAAAAAATGGATTCCAACCTGGCAAGAGTTCTATATGAAGAACAACCTCGAAATTCCTCACACAATAGTTGAGGGGGGGATATCTCGTTTTCACTCTGTAAAGGGTGCACTGGAAAAAATTCCTGAAGGTTCAGTTGTTGCTGTTCACGATGCGGTCAGACCTTTTGCTTCAACCGCTTTGATAGAGAAGTTGCTGTTCAGAGAGTTCAATGGAGAGTATGCCGGTGCCATTCCGTTTGTATCTGCCTACGATTCATTGAGAGAAGTTGAGAGAGATTCCGAAGGGAAGATAATCGCATCGCGGAGTATTAAGAGAGATAAGGTTGTTATGATTCAAACTCCGCAGGTTTTCTCTTCTACAATCCTCAAAAAGGCCTATAATCTTCCATTTTCTGTAGATTTTACAGATGATGCAAGTGTGGTGGAGGCAGCTGGCTATAAAGTGGAATTGGTTGAGGGTGAAAAACTTAATCTCAAGATAACTACTCCCGATGACAAAAAAGCCGCTCATATAATTTTGAACGGACTCTCTTTGGAAAATATCAGGAAATAATTTAGATATTATGTTTGGTGTAGTAAATGAGCCATTTATTAGGTATCTGATCTTCAATGGCTTGCTGGTAATCAAACTCTGAACAAGGCACAAGGATAATCTTATTCTTTTTAACAATCGGAATTTCCATCCAGATTCTGCCGCTGTGCAGACTTGTTATAAAAACGATAACCTCCTCATCATTGTTCAAATTGACAATTTTATGCTGAAATCCTTCTGAGTTGCCCCCCTTTTTGTAAGCATCTGACGGATCTTCAAAGATATTATTCAAGCGGCTATTGGAAATTAACCAAATTATTTGGCTTACAAGATTATAGCAGCACAGAGGAGCCTCTTTCTCCAATCCATAAATTATAACCCCCTTTAGATTTAACGAGCATCCTGTGTAGTGTGCAATTTGGCAGATCTCTTCTGCCCTAAAGCCGTTCGGATTATTGCCGATAGAAAATTCGGAATGCTTAATGCTTCTCATATCTAACAAGATATACTCACTCTCTCTCAAAAGAGGTTCAACTTTTGAGTTATCATCTCTAATCTCACCAAGCCCAAGCGTTTCTACATATTTTAGATTAAGTTCTTTAACTATCTTTGGTTCAATGAGAAATTCCTGCAAGCCGAGAATGTTCAAAGAGGAGCATCCCATCAGATTCTTCTCATTGGGAACGGGTAGGTTTTCTCCATTACTGATTATGGTAACTTTAGATCTCTTTTTCAATATTTTAGTCAAAGAGGGGAGAGTCTTGCAAACTGCAACAAACGGTTTAACCTGTTCTTTATTAGCAAGTTGCTTAATGTGGGCATTTATCGCGGAGCTTGAGATAATATTGACAGCATCTTTAACTCTGCTATTGCTCAATTTATCAAAACACTCTCTGACACAAGATGTAATATCTTTCATATCTGACTATTTTTTGGCAGTTTTCTTTTTTCCGGTAGGGGTGGTGTTTTCGATTATCTGTAAGCAATCTTCAACCGTCAGATCCTGAGCTGCTTTTGCATTTTTACCTTTAGGAAGTTTATAATTTCCTCCGGCATGTTTAAGGTATGGACCAAATCTTCCGTTAATAATTTGAATATCCTCTGCTTCAAAAACTTTTATAACTGCATTCGCCTCTTTTTCCTCTTTCTGTGAAATAAGCTCTATAGCTTGCTCTTGTGTAATAGTGTGAGGGTCAAGCTCTTTCCCGATAGATACGAATTTTTTTCCATACTTTATGTATGGACCGAATTTTCCGATAGCAGCAATAAGAGTTTCTCCGTTAAACTCTCCGACAACTCTCGGAAGGGTAAAGAGTGCAAGTGCCTCTTCTAATGTAATAGTCTCTAATGACTGACCCTTTTGAAGACTTGCAAAACTCTTTGAAGGAGAGTCGTTCGCACCTTTCTGTGCTATAGGACCGAACTTGCCGAGTCTAACACTCACCATCTCTCCTGTCTGAGGATCTGTTCCTAAAACTCTCTCTGTATTCACATGTCCCTTTTCTTGTTGCAACTGTGTAACTTTTTGATGGAAAGGTGTATAGAAATCTTGTATCATTCCGTTCCACCTGAGTTCTCCGTTGGCAACTCTATCAAAATCTTCTTCGATCTTTGCAGTAAATCCGTAGTCTAAAATGGTTGCAAAATTTTCTGAAAGGTAATCTGTAACCAACAATCCGATATCTTGAGGGAAGAACTTATTCTTCTCTGCTCCAACTACTTCTGAAAGGGTCTTTGTGCTTGTCTCTTTTGTTGCCGGATTGAGAATAATCTTTTTGTAATCTCTTGTCTGTCCGGGTCTGCTCTCCTTAACGACGTATCCCCTCTGTGTAATTGTGGTGATGGTTGGTGCGTATGTAGAAGGACGACCAATTCCAAGTTCTTCTAATTTTTTAACAAGTGTTGCCTCTGAATATCTTGCAGGACGAGGAGAAAACCGCTCTCTTGCAATAATTTGCTCGGCTTTAAGAAACTCTCCTTCACTAATCTGCGGAATACTCTGATTGAGGTTTTCCTCCTCTTGTTCATCATCTCTTCCTTCAAGATACAATTTGAGGAATCCGTCAAATTTGATCTGTTCTCCTTCGCAGATGAATTTCTCTGAGAAGTTGTCTCCTCCAATGGTGATGATTTTTTTCTCGATTTGTGCATCGCTCATTTGGGAAGCAACGGCACGTTTCCAGATAAGTTCATAGAGTTTTTTCTCACTTGCTGTCCCCGTTATGGTTTTATTGGCTGCATAGGTTGGACGGATTGCCTCGTGTGCTTCTTGCGCCCCTTTAGAGTGGGTTCTATATTGGCGAATTTTAGAGTACACTTCTCCGTAGCTCTCTACAACTGCCTCTTTTATAGTATTGATAGCTAAAGAAGAGAGATTGGTTGAGTCTGTTCTCATATAAGTGATCAATCCGCTCTCATAAAGTTTTTGAGCTATTCTCATTGTTTGTTGAACACTCAATCCTAGTTTTCTGCTTGCCTCCTGTTGTAATGCCGATGTTGTGAAAGGTGGAGCAGGAGAGCGCATAAGCTCCTTTGTCTCAACATTTTCCACAACATACTCTTTTGTGTTCTTACACTTTTCTAAAAAAGCAAGCGCCTCTTTCTCAGTAGCAAATTTAACCTCTGCGGTGGCAGTAATCTTAGACGCATCGCCCGAGTGTTTTAATAAAAATTCTCCGCTAACCTTATAGTAAGAAGCGGAGTTGAAAGATTGTATCTCTCTCTCTTTGTCCACGATAAGTTTGACAGCTACAGACTGAACTCTTCCGGCTGAGAGTTTTGGAGCAACTTTACGCCAAAGGATAGGAGAAAGCTCAAAACCGACCAACCTGTCGAGAACCCTTCTGGCTTGCTGTGCATATACCAAATATATATCTACTCCCCTTGGGTTCTCTATGGCATTAAGAATAGCATTCTTTGTAATTTCGTGAAATACAATACGTTTAGTTTTTTCATCGCTGAGTTTGAGAGTATTTTTAAGGTGCCATGCAATTGCCTCTCCCTCACGATCTTCATCGGATGCGAGCCATACGGTTTCTGCCTTTTCAGATAGAGATTTAAGCTCGCTTACAACTTTTTTCTTGTCGGAACTTACCTCGTATTTAGGCTCAAACCCATTCTCAATATCTATCCCAAGGTTTTTCTTAGACAAGTCGCAGATATGTCCGAAACTCGATTTAACGGTAAAATCTTTTCCTAAAAACTTCTCGATGGTCTTGGCTTTTGCCGGAGACTCTACAATAACAAGATTTTTCTCTCCCATAATTCTCCCTCTTTTTGTTTAATACAATTGATTTGGGTTGCAAAGTAAGTCAATTAGTATCTTAAAAAGCAAATTTTTTAATTATTTTTGTTTTAGAAAATTTAGGAAAAATGGTTATCAAGGATAAGAAAAAAGTTCGTAAATGGCTGTGGCTCTTGGTTTTCAGCCCAATTATATTGTTAACTTTAGTGGTTTTGGGTGTTTGGATGTTTGCCGATATTCCATCTTTTGCCGAGCTGGAAGACCCTCAAAGCAATCTTGCGACGCAGATTTTAGGGGATGATGAGACAATTATAAATACATATCATGTAGAGAACCGCGCATATTCAAGTTATGAAGATGTGAGTCAAAACTTGAAAGATGCTTTAGTTGCAACAGAGGATGTCCGTTACTATAAACATAGCGGAATTGATGGAAAAAGTCTGGGGCGTGTTGCAGTGAAATCTTTGGTGATGGGAAACAGGCGAACCGGAGGTGGAGGAAGTACCATAACTCAACAGCTTGCAAAAGGTCTATTCCCTCGTGGAAACTCACTTGTCCTGAGCAAATTTAAGGAGTGGATTACTGCTTTAAAATTAGAGAGATGCTATACAAAAGATGAGATAATGAATATGTATCTCAACCAAATTTTCTTCGGAAGCAACTCGTATGGAATAAAAGCGGCTTCCAATACTTTCTTTGGAAAACTTCCTAAAGACTTGAATATAGAGGAGAGTGCACTACTTGTGGGTGTTGTGAACAAACCTTCTGAATTTAACCCATATCGTCATCCCGATGCGGCATTAAAAAGGAGAAACCATGTGCTCGGGCAAATGCAGAAGTATGGTTATATTACTAAAACTCAGCACGATTCAATTGCTGCCCTTCCTATTACATTGGCAGATCGGAGTGGAAAAACCCGTGCAGAAATAAATAACGGACTTGCCCCATATTTCAGAGATATGTTAAAGAGAGTGATGAGTGCGCAAAAACCAAAACGTTCAGATTACACTTATGCAGATGATTTTAAGGCAGACTCTATCTCTTGGGCAAACGATGAATTATATGGATGGCTTAATAAAAATAAAAAAGCAGATGGCAGTAAATACGATTTGGAGAGAGATGGATTAAAAATCTATACACCACTTAATGCCATTATGCAAAGATATGCAGAAGATGCTGCAAGAGAGCATCTTGCACATCTTCAACCACAATTTGAAAGAGATCTTAGAAACAATAAGAAGTATCCGTTTAATTGGGATACGCCAGATAATGTCATAGAAACGATAATGAGACGTGCACGACGGTGGAGCGACAGATACAAAAATATGAAGGAAGCCGGAGCGAACGATAAAGAGATAGAGAAGAGTTTTGAAAAACCGGTAAATATGCGTCTGTTCACGTGGAAAGGAGAGGGTTATATAGATACAACAATGACTCCGAATGACTCTATCCGTTACTACAAAGCGTTCCTCCGTACAGCTTTGATGGCAATAGAACCGGAAAGCGGATATGTCAGGGCTTATGTTGGAGGGGCGGACTACAATTATTTTAAGTATGACCAAGTTATGCAGGGTAAACGCCAAGTGGGAAGTACTTTTAAACCGTTTCTTTACACTCTTGCAATGCAGAAAGGATTCTCTCCTTGCGACAAGGTTCTGAATGTTTCTCAAACATTTCAAATTGGAAACAATGTCTGGACACCAAAGAGTACGGACAAGAAGGAGTGGATAGGTCAAGTAGTCACTTTGAAGTGGGGTTTGCAGATGAGCAGCAACAATATTTCTGCATTTTTAATGAAGCAGTTTACTCCTAAAGATTTGGTGAATATTGCACATAATATGGGTATAAAGACACATCTCGAACCCGTTCATTCTCTTTGTGTTGGTAGTGCAGATATTCCTGTTTACCAAATGGTTAGCGCATACAATACCTTCCCTTCCAGGGGAATGTATGTTGAGCCGCTCTACGTTTTGAGAATAGAAGATAAAAACGGAAGGGTGCTTACCCGTTTCACAAGTAAGAAACGAGAAGCTATAAACGGTAATACAGCCTATCTCATGATTACTATGATGAGAAATGTTGTGGATAGAGGAACTGCTGCCCGTATCAGAAGTCTTTATGTTCGTGGTGGAGAGATTGCGGGAAAAACAGGAACAACCAACGACCAAAGTGACGGATGGTTTATTGGATATATGCCAAAACTCACTGTAGGAGTGTGGGTTGGAGCAGAAGATCGCCAAGTCCATTTCCATTCTCTATCTTTGGGCGGCGGCTCCAACATGGCTCTCCCAATCTGGGGAATTTTTATGAAAAAAGTGCTGGAGAATGGAAAGTTAGGGGTTACTCTGAATGACAGGTTCGAAATTCCGTATGATTACAGAGATAAAGAAGACGAGGATGGCTGTATGAATCTTACAAACGGAGAGGAGTTTTTAGATGATATTACGGAAGAAGATAAAGCCTCCCGCGGTGTTCCAGATAAGAAAGTGGTTGAGTTAGAGAAAGATGAAGATGATTTTATCGAGAATAACTAAGTAAAACAATAGATTGAAAGAAAGATTATGGTAAAAAAGCAAAACATAGCTGTGATGTGCGGTGGGGAATCGTCTGAGTGTGAGGTAAGTTTAAGCAGTGCACTTAATGTGTTGCAATACATAGACAGGAATTTGTTTAATCCCTATTTGGTTTTTATCGGACGTACAAATTGGTATGTGGTTAAGGGAAAGGAGTTTGGTTTTGAGTATCCGTCAGAGTTGAAACCCTCCGATGTTATGATTGCCGCTAAAGAGTATAGTTATGATTTGTTCTATACCTCAACCTCTTCTTCAAACTTTGAAATAGAGTTGTTTAAGGTAGATCAGACCGAATTCGGTGCAATAGTTTCCGGAGAAAGCAACCTCGTAAAGTTCGACAAAGCCCTTATAATTGTTCATGGTACTCCAGGAGAGAATGGTTTGCTGCAAGGATATTTAGAGATGAAGAAAATACCGTTTTTCTCTTGCTCTTCCTATGTGAGTGCCATAACCTTTGACAAACATTCATGCAAACGCTTCTTGGATTTTGCCGGTGTAAAGATGGCTCGCGATATGTTCATCAGAAAAGAGACACATTATTCTAATCGAGAGATTGTCAGGCAAATAGGGCTTCCGATGTTTGTTAAGCCGACGGTTGGAGGGAGCAGTTTCGGAGTCTCTAAAGTTAAAAGCGAAGAGGAGTTGGACGCCGCCATTCACTCTGCATTTTCTGAGTGTCCGATGATTCTTGCAGAAGAGGCAATTAGCGGCAGGGAATTAACATGCGGCGTCTATTCCTTAAATGGAAAGGTTGTAAAACTTCCGGTAACAGAGATAGTTACAGATAGAGAATTTTTTGATTACGAAGCAAAATATTTAGGAGAGAGTCAAGAGATTTGCCCTGCTCCTATCTCATTGGGTTTATCTACCAAAATACAAAATCTGACGGAACATATTTATAACTATATGGGTTGCAGCGGAATAGTAAGAATGGATTATATTGTTACCCCATCGGAAGATATCTATTTCTTGGAAGTCAACACAATTCCGGGTATGACACGTATGAGTCTTGTTCCTAAAATGTTAGAGGTGGCTGGGATAGAAATGAAAGGTCTGCTCACAGATTTTCTCCAAAGCATTTAAGTTGAAGGAGAATTGTTTAATTTGATTAAATGGATAAAAATCAATAGGTAAGAATAATGAAAAGAATAATATCAATATTTTTAGTGCTCTGCATTTCAGTGCTTTGTATTCAGAATTTACAGGCACAGCAGGCATCTTTGGGCAACAAAAGCAAACCGGTTATTGGAATCTCTTCTTATGTTGAGGGTACAACTGCAAGATTGGGACTCACTTATATAGAGTCCGTTAGAAAGGCGGGCGGCATTCCGGTTGTTATTCCGCTCACAGTTGATACTGCACAAATTGCCGATATTATTGCAGTTATAGATGGCCTGATTTTGAGCGGAGGAGAAGATGTAAGTCCTTTCCTGTTTGATGAAGAACCTCATAAAAATTTAGGTGAAGTAGTTCCGGACAGAGATATTTTCGATTTGGAATTAGCAAAGCAAATGTTGGCAGCAGGAAAGCCGATACTTGCTATATGCAGAGGAGAGCAGGTTTTGAATGTGGCATTGGGAGGTTCTCTGTATCAAGATATTCCCTCTCAGGTTACAGGTGCAATTCAACACTCTCAAAAGGCTCCGAGAAATTACGGTTCTCACTCTATCCGCATCGTGGAACACTCTTTGTTGTATAAAATACTGAAAACAAAAGAGTTAAAAGTTAATTCATTTCACCACCAAGCCGTCAAAAAATTGGGAAAGGGTTTGAAGATTACTGCAACTGCTCCGGATGGCATAGTAGAAGCTGTTGAGTTAGAGGGATTTCCTGTTCTCGGTCTTCAGTTTCATCCAGAAGGGTTTGTTTATAGCGGAAACATGGATTTCCTTCCAATTTTTGAATGGCTTGTAAAGAGTTGTGGAGAAAACAGATATTATTATGAGATAAAATAAATATTAGTATATTATGAAAAAGTTATTGAAAATCAAACATTTAACAAGACTCTTTCTATTGTTGGCATTCATGTTGCCACTGATTACCGGTTGCTCAAAAGGAGAGAACACTCCAAGAATTCAAGTTTCTGAAGAGGTTCAGAAACTGTTCGATTCAGGTTTATTTTTCTCTCCGGAACAATCTTCCTACAAGATACAATTTTTGTCAACTCAAAATTGGACAGTTTCACTTTCCGGTTCAAGTGCCGGCACAGATTGGATAACGGTTACTCCAATGTATGGAAAAGAGGGAATTAGAGTAATTGAGATAAACGCTGCAAAGAATACTACACCTAATGAGCGTTCTGCCATTGTTATAATTACTTGTGTAAATGTGACTAAGTCTTTGAGAGTTCGCCAGGAGGGACTATTAGAGTAGCTGATAGAAATCGGTTTACATCGGAGAAATCCCTCACAACCTCAATACTTTTAAAACCGCTCATCTCTAATAGATTGGCGGTTTCTTTTATATATAAATTGTTGCACTCAAGGAAAAGTTTTCCATTTGGTTTAACTGTTTTCTCAGCGATTCGAACTATTGACTTATAAAATTTCTGTGGATCTTCATCGGGGACAAAAAGAGCCTCTGCAGGTTCAAATTCCTTAACATTTATATGCATATCAACTCTCTCTTTATGAGCAATATAAGGTGGATTGCTCACCAGTATGTCGAATTTATCTCCGCTTGTCTTTTCTAAAATAATATCCGTCGCATTCTCTGAGAGGATATCGCAAAGAAAAAATATTGGCGAACAATTCTTTACCTGCTGATGTTTTGCATAATGAAGGGCTGCTTCTGAAATGTCACATCCATACACTTCTAAAGAGTTGTAATCCAGCGCTCTCCAAAGTTCCCACGCTATACATCCGCTCCCTGTGCATAAATCTATTATTCGAAATTTTTTATCGGATTCCTTAACATCTCTTGGCAGTTGTTCAATATTTTTAAGAATAAGTTTAACGAGTTGTTCGGTTTCGGGGCGTGGAATAAGAACCCCGGGACCAACTTTATATTTATTGCCGCAGAATCTCTCATAACCAACAATATACTGGATTGGCTCGCCACTCACAATTCGTCTGATTATTTTCTTTTGTTCATATTCATCCGAAAGGGGCGATTCTGATATGCACGTTTCTTCTGTAGTAGTAAATTTTGCCGATGAAGGAATTTGCAGATATGGCTCTGTCAGTATTCTATGTTCAGGGATTTCATATATATCTTGTAATGCTCTGTGTGCGAGTGCCTTTATCTCCATGTCGGAATACACGGAAGATTTTTTGTTGAGAGCCGAGCATCTCTCTATAAATTCCTTAATAATCATACCTTCAGCATCTTACACACATTATGCTGCTAACTTCCTTTTAGTTTTCTTTAAAGATTTCACGAACAATTTGCGGAATGGAAGAGGCAGCCATCACCTCTATCTTTCTTTTTTTCTTCTCTATTGTGCAGTATCGGCTTATATAAATTTTTTCAAAGCCAAGTTTTTCTGCCTCGGCGATTCGTCTCTCTATTTGTGCAGCCGGTCTGATTTCTCCGCTCAAACCTATTTCTGCTGCAAATGCATACTTCTGATTTACAGCTACATCAAAATTAGATGAGAGAATACTTATTATAACTGCTAAATCACAGGCAGGGTCTGAAATTTTTAGTCCTCCTGCCATATTGAGGAACACATCCTTTTGGGAAAGTTTAAAACCTACCCGTTTCTCCAAAACGGCTAAGAGCATATTTAGTCGCCTTACATCATAACCGGTTGCAGAGCGTTGCGGTGTTCCGTAGGCAGCGGTGCTTACAAGTGCCTGCACTTCAATTAAGAATGGGCGAGTCCCATCTAACATGGCTCCAACAGCAACACCGCTCAAATTATCTTCATGCATCGGGATAAACATCTCAGATGGATTAAGAACTTCTCCCAGTCCGCTTCCTGTCATCTCATAGACAGCGAGTTCTGCACTTGCCCCAAAGCGGTTTTTTATAGATCTTAAAATTCTGAAAGCACCCCGTTGCTCTCCTTCAAATTGGAGTACGACATCTACAATATGTTCCAAAACTTTAGGTCCGGCAATTGTTCCATCCTTTGTAATGTGTCCTATGATTATAACCGGAGTGGAAGTCTCTTTGGCATAGCGCAAAAGAGAAGTGGCACACTCTCTGACTTGAGAAACGCTTCCTGTACTGCTCTCTACATATTGAGAAAAAATGGTCTGTATGGAATCTATAATAAGAAGGTTAGGATGCTCATTCTTAGCATGTTCCAAAATATTCTCCAAATTAGTCTCTGCTAAAATTTTGCAGTTGGAATGATCTCCGCCAAGACGATCTGCTCTGAGCTTAATCTGCTTAACGCTCTCTTCTCCGCTCACATAGAGGGTTTTAAGAGAGTTGCAGTAAAGTGGAATTTGCAGAGATAGGGTACTTTTGCCAATACCCGGCTCTCCACCTATTAAGACCAGAGAACCCTTAACAATTCCCCCTCCCAGAACTCGGTCTAACTCTGAGATATTGGTATTGATGGAATTATTTGTAAAGAGCAATAGACGCTCTTCGTTACCGGATGAAGATATATCGCTGAGTTTTATTGGCTTGGCATTACCGGCTGCAAAGGTCATACTGCGAGAAGAGTTGTTATCACCCTTACTTACAATTTCTTCTGTAAAAGTGTTCCACTCTCCGCATGAAGGACACTTTCCTAAAAATTTAGGACTTTCGTATCCGCAATTAGAACAAAAATAAGCTCGCTTAACTTTTGCCATCTATTTCATATACTTCTCGAGCGCGCTCCTTATACCCTCTCCTCTAAGTCCTCTCTCTAAGATTGTTCCATCCGGACCAAAAAGGATGATATGAGGAATAGATTTTACACCATAGCTGTTTTTAATGACATCAAATTCTTCTATCATCAGTTGAGTCCAAGTCATTCCATTATCTGCAACTGCCTTGCGGGTTTTATCCCAATTTTTATCTAAACTAACGCTCAGTAGTTGAAAGTTTTTCTTTCCAAAGTCTGCGTTAATTTTTTGTAAGTTAGGCATTTCTCCAAGACAAGGACCGCACCAGTATGCCCAGAAATCTACCAACACATAATTTCCTTTACCAACATAGTCCGAAAGTTTTGCATTTGTTCCATCGAATGTTTTAACTGCAAAATCAACGAATTTATTACCAACGGCAGTTGTACCGTAGTTAGTTTGTGCCTGAGCAAAGCAGGCGAATACCAGAGTGCAAAGAAGCACCAAAATAGTTTTTTTCATAAGTATTCTTATTAAATATTTCATGCACAAATTTAATGAAAAATCAATAATTAGGAATGACCTTATAAACCAGCTTTCTTTTATATATGGGTAAAATAACAAACATACAAACATTTTAAATTATCAATTTATCGCTCAATTCGTAATTTATCGCCCATTTTTGTTACTGATATTAGATATTATCATATATTAAGTGGCGTATTATCAGATAGTTAAAAGAAATTATATAAGAAGAACTGTAAATTGTAAATATCGCTCATTTTATTTTCTCTCTATAATTTACTATTACTATACAGCATTTTTTTTGCGAAAACTTTTCATATCTTTGTTCAACAATGCACTTTGTAGAATTGTAAGGCATTTAAAGATTATAGTGTAAATAGGATATAAAAGAGAAGTTTTTGCTTCTGCTGAGTGCCTCAGAAATCGCCAAATTTCAAATAAGTACTCAATGCAGTGGATCTAAAAACTCGTCACCTTTTAGGTGTAGGTTTTTCTACTGTTTGAGTACCGGTGTTTGGCGATACCGTGAGGCAACATAGAAAAGCCTGCACCTTTCTTTTTATCCAGTAAACATGATTACATACGAATAATATGGACTTGAATCAATTAAAACAGTATTCCGATGAAAGAGAAGGGCAAAAAGAGTTTTATGAATTCTTTTTACCTAGGATAGACAATAGTATAAATATGAATGATATTTTAAATGACTATTCAGATGGAGTTGTGAAAGGAAATATACTTGAATTTAAATTAGACATTAATGATCTCAACGCGACGCTATTTCAGACAATTAAATACCTTTCTTCAATGAGAATAAAGGGTAAACCAATCCCCGCGAATATGTTTCTTATATCATTGAATTCTCGTGTAGCTTATTTGTATAAATCAAATGACTATATAGATTTTATTGAACGTCCATATGCAGGAGGAGCATCAAAAGATAATATTGGCTTTGTGTGCAGTAAATACAATGCAAAGTATCAGTATTCTAAAAGTCTTGATGCTGAAAACATGATAAAAGAATTGCGCACCCAACACTATACGAAAATTCATATTGATGAAAATTGCATAGTTGGGTGGGCGACATCATATTATAGAGATTTTCCTAATGCATCCAAGTCAAGTTTTATTGGGGATAAAAAGGGCTCTGTAAAGATTATAGGTGAAATAAGAAAGCCAGAAAAGTACAAAGACTATATTTATCCATATGATAAAGAGGACAATAAGAGTTTTCGTTATCTTATGGATAAACTAAATGATAATTTGCAAAAGAAAAATCTAGGCGCTTATTATACTCATACTATTTATGCTGAAAAGTCTTTAGAACTAGTGAGAGAAGCAATTTCACGAGTACCGAAAGGTAATGACTATGTCATAATAGACAGATGTGCTGGGACGGGAAATCTTGAATTGGCCATGACAATAGAAGAACTTTCTCATACCATTGTATCGACACTAGAGTACTATGAATATAGACTTTTGATGCAAAATTATGGAGATAAAGTTCGCCATATTATTCCACCCGCAGAAACGGAAAACACTTATTACAATGGAAGTGTTCGGGGAGCTGACGCTTTAGATAAAGAGTATATCTATAACGAAATCATACAAGGCTATGTACTTAATCCTAAATGTACAATCATTCTTTTTGAAAATCCACCGTATACAGAACCAACATCCATAGAACATCAGCGCAAAAAGAAAAGTAAAGAAAGCAATGTATGGAAGAGAAGTTATGTTATTGGTGAAATGAAAAAAGAAATCAAAGGTCAAGCCGTAAATGATCTTGGAAACGCATTTATTTGGTCGGCTTTCAAGTACTATTTGAGACAACCTACAGATAGCTATATTGTATATTCTCCCGTTAAGTATTGGAAAGCACAACACTTGATTAATAAGCGATTTATTCGAGGGTTTGCATTTAACAGAAGACATTTCCATTTAAAGCAAGATGCTTGCGTTATGTGTGCGTTATGGAGTAATGAAAACTCAAATATAGACGAGATTATTTTGCAAGGTTATGATATTCAAAAAGATGGAACTTTGAGTGATGCTGTTGAGTTGCAAGTGAAGAGAATCTATAACAGATTTAGTGAGAAATACTATGATAAACGTTCAATGAACGACGCTACGACAGATGGTATTCTAATAGGACTAAACGGGACAGAAGCAAAAGAAGGTGTTAAGCGGTATCAAAATTCTTATTATCATAAATCAATAATTGGATACTTGGTTGCAGATGCTTCTGGATTTGATAATCCAGATACTAAATCAAGCCTTCTTATTTCAGGTAGATACAATGGGCATGGGTTTTATTTACGTGAGGATAACTTTTTGGAAAAATTA
>CADBRQ010000085.1 GCA_902797115.1 uncultured Bacteroidia bacterium | reverse complement strand
CAGTACAAGGGACACTTTGGTTTAGTTATAAAGGGGAGATTTTAGATAATTTAAGAAGGAGATTGGAAGAGAATAATAAAACCTAGAGTATGAAAAAGATTTTTGTATTTCTATTGGGGTGTTTAACAGGCATTGTAATAACAATTTTAATATTGTTTATAATTGGTAAAACAATGAAAAATTCACCAATGACAGAATTTGGAAACATAGAAGCCTCTACACTTGAGGATAGTCTTAACGGCTATGGTCCTTCGTTCTTCAAAGAGCCGGGAGAAACTTTTGATTTTAAGTCGATTAAGGTTTTTCAAGTTCTTGATAATGGAGGCGCATTGGCTTTTGTTGGCGAAAAGATGGAATATACAGGCGAAATCCTTTATACAGGAATGACAGTATTAATATATGATAGGAATGCGTTGTATTATGATGATCAGATTGTAAAATTATCTGGTAATAAGGTCTTTAAGCAAATAGGTATATTTAGATATCCAAATAAAGAGAACGATGTGTTAACGGTTCCTATTGTTTCTATTTTTGATAATGAGTAACTTTCCCGTATCGCTGAAGAAATTCTTTAAGTTCAAATGTTTTGCCGTTTTGCTTATATACTTTGCACGCCCTTTGGCAGTCATCTTATTGAGTATTCGATAATAAGTCCCAAAGAGCCGAATAGGGTATTATGTGTCCGGCATTGGCTCCAGTTTAATTGCGAACGCAGTGTGTTCGCAATTGTATAGATCTGTATAATATTTGTACGGGCATGGAAAATGATCTTAACAGAACTACCGTGTTTGCAGATTCTTAATGAAAGGTTTCTGCGTCTATTCAATCCACAGTGAGATATACGGAGTTTTTAGTCCTCCTCTTTATCTTTGAGATAAGAAGGAATTGTGAATTAAAATCTACGAGGAAGCAAATGACTTGAACATATATTTTGACAAGCTTTTATAGTGGTATTTAAGGTGGAGGGGCATCATAATTATGATAAAGTTATTTAATGATATAGATGAAAGGTTAGATAATTATATTTTGAGAATTCGTGAGAAGATATTATATTTGTACAAAATTAGTACATAATATTGTACATAAAAATTGCAAAAATGATAATAATTTCTTCAGGCGAATTTAGAGCCAATCAAAAAAACTATCTAGATAAAGTAGATAGTGGTGTTTCTCTTCTTATCCAGAGGGGGAAAAATAGAGCATATCGGATTATTCCTGTTAAAGAATCCGATTTAATTAATGAAATACCTGTAGAACACAAGAGAGATCCGTATAAGATAAGTCCTTCAGGAGATCCTTTTTGGGCAGATGAGAGGAATCTTGCTGTTTTAGAAAGAGCGTTGGAACTTCTGAAGGAACAGAAGTCAAATACCCGTAAAATGTCTAAAAAGCTTCAGAAGGAATTGTTGGAAGGATGATGGCAAGCTAATATGAAAGAGTATCAAATTCGTTATACAGATCAATTTATAGAAGATGTTGAATTGCACAAACTCTCAGGAAATAAAGCAGTGCTGAAGAAAATAAGTACTCTTATTGATGAGTTGAGGTTGCATCCTAAAATTGGTACGGGAAAACCGGAACAGCTGTTGGGTAATTATAGTGGATTTTGGTCAAGACGGATTACATTGAGGCATCGGCTCATTTACTCAATAGATGAAAAAATAGTTACTGTAGTATTAATAAGTGCCTTTAGTCATTATGGAGAGAGATAAGTTCCATGCTATCGGCAAATTTTATCAATAATACGGATACAAATATAGTATTTTTTTTGCCGATAACGGCAAGAATTACCGCGAGAGGCTTTTTCATAATGTTAAAAAAGCCGACTAAATATTAGCCGGCTTTCCTATTAGTTTCGAGCTTGTTAGCTTTTTATATCGCTATTTTTGTGTGTTGCGTTGTATCTATTGTGTCTGTTTTTGTCTGTTTGTTAAGTATTTTCTCTGCGCTTTGTGTGTTTATTTATATACCCCTATGCAGCGGAAGTACCAGCTGTGGGCGGTTGAGTATATGTACTCGAAAACGCTGTTGCCTACTACATAGTAAGTTATGCCATTTCTTACAATTTCGCGATAGTCGCTTGGAAGGTCGTAAAGGATTGCTCCGATAGGTGCGTTTACAACCTCAAGACTGACTGTATTACCATAGGTGCGGAAATTGCGGACAGGCATGTAGAAGTTAGCGTATGAATCTACGTAGTATGTTGTACCGTAGTCCATAACAACCTCAAAATCTACATAGTACAAATCATTAGCAATATTATTGTATGATATTACTGTTCCAACAGGTGGACGGTATACAGTGTAGTAACCATTTGAGTAATTGTACCATACACCACTTGAGAAGTATAGTGTGAGACCTCCGAAGCGAATCTTAATAGAAGCTGACGGACGGGTTGAGAAACGGACTCCGAAATCAAACGCGCTGCGGTAAGGGGCAGGACGGTGAATCACACGACCATCTCTGAATGGGGTATAGCCCAGGTGACGGTTAGGGTCATTACGATTGTAGCGAGGTGGGCTATAACTATTTGGCTTTTTATCCTTTGGTGGGTTTTTAGATATTTTTGGAGGATTGTCCGAGCCACGGTTGCCGCCGTATCTGTCGTTGTTTCCGCCATTGTGCCCATTGTAGTTTCCAGGTTTGTTATTCCCCGGCCTGTTGTTGTCGTAGTTATTTGGTTTATTGTTTCCAGGTTTGTTATTTCCTGGCTTATTGTTGTCGTAATTACCAGGTTTGTTGTTGTCCGGTCTATTTTTGTCATTACCGTTTTTTCTATCCGGAGTATTTACGTTACCATTAGGACGATCCTTGTGACCGGTGTTTATATTTGAGATGTGGTCGTTATAATTACGGCCGGAAGTTCCTATGGTAGAACTTTTTGGTGGATTGTTAGAATTACGGTTGCCGGAATTGTTTCCTGAGCGGTTAGAACTAGGAGCAACATTCTTGTTTCTGTCTTGTGAACCCGAAGTTGAAGTGCTTCTGGTAGACGTAGTTGAGTTGCCGCCTGTAGTACCCCTTCTGGTAGAAGACTGAGCAGAAAGCTCTGATGTTGCAAATACAAATCCTATGGATAAGATTGCAACGATTACTGTTGTTAGTGCTCTTGTTCTCATAGTGTTACAAATTTCTAAAAGGTTTTCAAAAGCTCAGTTAGTTTTCTAACTTATTGAGATGTATGTCAAAATTTGTGCCACTATTTTTTCATATCGAAACCAATCCTCAATCCTTTATAGTTAGAGCTCAAATCTCCGATTGTGGAGATGGTAGAGTTTCCAGAAAGCTTTGCAAGTGTCTGAAGCAAAGAGAGTAGTTTCTTAGACTCGAATGTGAGAGAGATTCCTGAACTTGTTCTGGTAACAAATGCCGTGCTGCTTAAAAGAAGTCCTTTTAATGCAACAGAACCGTTGGAAGGGTTATATGTGTATGTACCGCTCCAAGGGATTCCGAGAATCTGGGCAGAAAAAGTACCCTCTTTTGTAAAAGTGAAAGTTGTATTATTGGCGTTGACTCCCAAGTTGTTATAATAGCCGCTCAGCGTATTTTTGATTTGTGACGCAATTGCCGCTCCTCCTGCTTCTGCCAAAAGATTTTCACTGGTGAATGCACAACCAGGGGCAGCATATTTCCAACTTCCTATTAAATCTTCTTGCTTCAGTTTTATTTTTCCTATTATAAGTTCTGTAATTCCGCCGATTGTAGAGCTCCCTGGGCCTAAAATTCCTCCAAGCACATCGCCGAGAGTTGTGCCATTGTTTCCATTACCTCCTGTGTTTGTGTTGCTTGTAGGCATCATGCAACCTCCCAAGATTAATGCAGATAGGGCAATAATAATTATACTCTTCTTTTTCATATTACTCATTCTGTTCTTTGTTCTGTTCTTTGATATGTGTTGTTTTAATGTTTTTTGGAAGTTTTCTTACAATCGTTTACTGCAAGAGATAAGATGTTGAGAATCACCTCTGTAGCTTTCTGCATGCTCTCAAGAGGAACATACTCCAGTTTGCCGTGGAAGTTGTGTCCTCCTGCAAAAATATTAGGGCAGACCAAACCGCGGAAAGAGAGCATTGCGCCATCTGTTCCTCCTCTGATTGGCTGAACCTTTGGTTTTACACCTGCAATTTTCATCGCCTTAATAGCCTGCTCTACCACAAAGAATTTTGGTTCAACCATTTTGCGCATATTGTAGTATTGGTCTTTGACGGTTGCCTTGAAAGTTCCCTTGCCATATTTTTTGTTCAGTTTTTCTTCTAATTTGAGAATGAGTTTCTTGCGTGCGTTGAACAAAGCCGTATCGTGATCTCTGATTATTAAATCTACTTTTGCTTTTTCTACAGTTCCGCTAATTCCTACTAAATGGTAGAAGCCCTGATACTTAGTAGTATGCTCCGGTTTTTCTTTTGGTGGAAGGCTGCTCATAAACTCATTTGCAAGTACTATGGCATTTACCATTTTCCCTTTGGCGTAGCCCGGATGAATATTGCAACCTTGAATCTCTATCTTTGCACTTGCGGCGTTAAAGTTCTCATACTCAAGCTCTCCGATAGCACCTCCATCCATGGTATATGCGTAGTCTGCACCAAAATCTTTAACAGAAAAATTCTCTACTCCGCGTCCAACTTCTTCATCGGGAGTAAAGGCAATCTTAACAGGACCATGCTTAAACTCCTTATTGTAAACCATATACTCAACGGCACACATTATCTCTGCAACGCCCGCTTTGTCGTCTGCTCCCAATAAGGTGGTTCCGTCTGTGGTTATAATTGTCTGACCTTTATACTCTTTGAGTTCCGGAAAAACTTTGGTTGAGAGTTTTAATTTAAGTGCTTTGTTTAGAGTAATGTCTTTTCCGTCGTAGTTTGTAATTATCTGTGGTTTAATATTTTCTCCCGATGCGTCTGGCGCTGTGTCTACATGTGCTATGAATCCTATTGCCGGAACCTTCTTACCCTTAGGGAGATTCGATGGTATGCTTGCCATAAGCACCCCTTTGGATGTTGTCTTCACTTTAATTCCCATCTCTTTCAACTCTTTGGCTAAAAGGTTGATAAGCTCGAACTGACGCTCTGTGCTTGGGGCGGTTGTGCTCTCCGGATCGGATGTTGTGTACACACTTACATATCTTAAAAATTTATCTTGAATGTTTTCCATTTTGCTTTTATATTATAATGGTTATTACTCTCTCTTTATTTGAGTTAAGGCTTATTCTGTTTTTTATCCCGATACGAGTTTACTGTTGTTTCTTTTTCTCAGAAATTTTAAGGCTCGCCGAGATGAGGAAGATTGCTAAGGCGAGGTATGCTACTATGCCAACATATTGGCTTCCAGCTTTTTGCGCCCATCCTATAAGGAAATAGTCTTTGCCTGCAAATCTCAGAATAGCACTCACAACTCCCATTAAAGCACCACCGGCAATAAAACCGCTGGCGATGAGTGTTCCCTTTTGTGAGCGTGCTTCGTTAACCTCTTTATCTTTACTGCGAGTGCCTACATACCAAGCGATTGCACCTCCTGCAAGAAGAGGAAGGTTCAGATCTATCGGGATGAACATACCAAGGGCGAATGCCAATGCAGGTACTCCGCAGAAGTTTAACACAAGAGCTATTATTGCACCTATTCCATAAAGCAGCCAAGGAGCACCTCCGCCACTCATAAGTGGCTCTATTACAGCAGCCATTGCATTTGCCTGAGGTGCTACAAGTGCATTGTCTCCAACAAATCCATAAGTTTGATTCAAAACAATCATCACTCCTCCAACTGTAGCTGCAGCCACAAGGGTTCCTATGAATTTCCAATGCTCCTGAACTTTAGGAGTTGTTCCAATCCAATATCCTATCTTTAAGTCTGTTATGAAACTTCCTGCAACGCTGAGGGCTGTACAGACTACACCTCCTATTATCAGCGATGCGACCATCCCCGGCACACCTTTAAGTCCGCATGCCACAAGCACTACCGAGCCCAGAATGAGTGTCATCAGAGTCATTCCGCTCACAGGGTTGCTTCCTACAATTGCAATTGCATTTGCTGCTACTGTAGTGAATAAGAAGGCGATAATTGTTACAATCAGCAATGCTACTATGGCAAGCAGAAGTTTGTTTGTATCTGGAATAACTCCGAAGTAGAAGAAAATAAATGTAGCAAGGAGTGCGGCAATAAGACCTATAACAATTATCTTCATACTCATATCTCTCTGAGTCCTAATCTCTTGATTAGCTTCTCCATCTTGCTTTTTAAAGCTTTTTGTTGCAAGCCCAACTGCAGATTTGATAACTCCGCTGCTCTTTATTATCCCTATGATTCCGGCAACTGCAATACCTCCGATTCCTATATGGCGTGCATATTGTGTAAAAATCTGCTGAGGTCCAAGATTGCTCACCCCTTCGAACGTGGTGCCGAGGAAAGTGACAGTTTCTGCTCCGCAAAGTGCTGATAATAACGGAATTATAATGAACCATACGAGCATGCTTCCGCAGCAGATGATGAAAGCATATTTTAATCCGATAATGTATCCCAATCCCATTACCGCAGCTCCGACATTGTATTTTACAAGGAGCTTTGCTTTATCTGCAAGGAATGTACCCCAAGATGTTACGGTAGTATATATGGTCTCGCTCCACCAACCGAATGTAGAGACGATAAAATCGTAAAGTCCTCCAATCAAGCCACTTATAAGAAGTATTCGTGCTCCGCCGGAGTCTCCTTCTCCACTTTTTATCACTTGCGTGGTAGCTGTTGCTTCAGGGAACGGATACTTCCCATCCATCTCTTTCACAAAGTATTTGCGGAATGGTATAAGGAACAGAATTCCAAGAACGCCACCTAATAAGCTGGATAGAAATACTTTAATGAAATCTACCTGAATTTCAGGATATTTGGCCTGAAGGATATATAATGCCGGAAGGGTGAAAATTGCACCGGCAACAATTCCTCCGGAACAAGCTCCGATAGATTGAATAATAACATTTTCTCCAAGTGAATTTTTTCTTTTGAGAGCACTCGAAAGACCTACTGCAATAATGGCAATAGGGATGGCGGCTTCAAATACCTGACCTACCTTTAATCCAAGATAAGCGGCTGCTGCAGAAAATATTATAGTCATCACAAGACCAATGGTAACACTATAAACTGTTGCCTCGCGATGCTTTTTCTGCGGGTCTAAAAGAGGTTTATAAGACATAATTTTAAGTTTTTGTTTGCCCAAAGGTAGTAAATAATGAAATAAATAGCGATATTTGTAGTATGAAAAAAGATAAGTCATTCATACGAATCGCGATAAGTATATTATTCATATTTATACTTTTTAATTGTGCGCCGGCTCACTCTGCATCTCAAGATTCTCTCAGAGTTTTGATAACAAAATATGATAATCCGAAGTCTGGTTTGGATGGCGTTGTAACATTCAGCGCTCTGATGGAGAAAGATTCTGCTCAAGCTCCGATATATATTATAGGAGACTCTACTGTTCAGTTTTTCAGCGAGTTACGAGTTGATGCCATAAATAAACTCACATATTTGTATGGGAATAATATTCCTAAAAAAATGAGAGCAAAATCGCCAAACGGCTTTGTGATTGTGGAGTTGAAAAAAGATGTAACACTTCAGATGTGCCAAGTTCTTCCTTCTTTGCAAAATACTCAGCGACAAGCATTTGTTACAAGATTACCAATAAGCGCTTTTGATAATACAAAAGGGGCTTTCTCTTCTTTGGCAGATGAACTCGTTAGCTCGTATGGTACAGATGATCAGGCATTTAGGGCGCAGCAGGAGGGGTCTGTGAATGAAACTCCAATTTTAGCTTTGGACTCTTTAAACAATAAGGCATTTGTTGAGAGTTTCAATGATTTTGTTCCCGGAACTATCGAAACCATAGATGCTTACGACTCTATTAATGCCATGAAGATAATCGGAGACAGAGGAGTGAAAGGACTTTTCGTTGTTCTTATTAAAAGTTCTTACACTCTCAGACAAGCGTTGCTCTCACCTCCTGAAAAAATAATCAGACAGATACAAGCGCTTGATAGAGTGAATCATACATCGTTAGTTATAAGGAATCCTATAATCATAAAATAACTTAAAACTAAACATTATGTCTAAATTTTTTAATGAGTTTAAAGAGTTTGCAGTCAAGGGCAATGCTATAGATATGGCTGTAGCTGTGGTACTTGGCGCCGCTTTTGGTGCAATAGTTAACTCTTTGGTAAGCGACCTTATCATGCCTTGCGTAGGTGTCCTATTAGGTGGTGTTGACTTTTCGCAACTTAGTATTACTCTGAAAGATGCAGTCTTAGCTCCTGATGGTTCGGTTGAGAAAGAGGCAGTCTCTTTGGATTATGGAAAATTTATCAATACGATAATTTCCTTCATCATTATTGCATTCTCTATCTTTATGTTAATCAGAGGTTTAAATGCTGCAAAACGTAAAAAGGAAGAGGAAGCTGCGGCACCGGCAGAACCTAGTGCAGAGGAGAAACTGCTTACAGAGATCAGAGATTTGTTGAAGAATAAGTAGGAGATTTTTGAAAAATCAGCAGGAATTTTATTGAAAAATAGGTTCGAAAAAGAAAAATCTACATTTTTTCCAAAAAAATCTTAATAGTTGAAGTCCCTTCAGAGCGTATTCTGAGGGGCTTTTTTGTTAATATGTTAAATTTTTTGAAAATTTTTGTTAAAAAAGTTTGTTAGTTGTGAAAAAATGTCTACCTTTGCAACCCTTTCGCGCAAAACCGAAGGGTTCGATCATTGACAAGATTAAAGACAAGCAGTAAGAGCGTAAATTCCTTTAGTTATATAGGTGATTTTTTTTTAGAGTTACAGCGATTAAACTTAGAAGAATATTTTTTTTATGTACAATGAAGAGTTTGATCCTGGCTCAGGATGAACGCTAGCGGCAGGCTTAACACATGCAAGTCGAGGGGCAACGCGGTGTAGCAAT